>CAMVRE010000001.1 GCA_947169825.1 uncultured Verrucomicrobiota bacterium
CCAATGCGGTTTCTCCGTTTCCCCGTTCGGTGTCCTTAAGTATGACAAACCGCGGCGCGACTTTCCACTTTCCTTCCACCCCTCCCTTTGCTATAATCTTCCTCGTCCGCGCGACTCCCTTCATTTGTTTCCAACTCCCTTGCCAACCCCTTCCAGCCCATGAATGACATTTCCAATAGCACCGGCCAGGGTTCGCCCGGTCCCGGCCCGGCGCCGGACCGGCAGTTCGACCTGATGAAACGTTTCGTCCCGTACCAGTTTGGTTCCCTGTGGTGGGGAAGGGACGACTTGATTCATGCCGCCCAGCCCGAATTCACCGAACGCGAAGATCGCATCGGGCATCCGCTCGTGTCGGTCAAGCGGGACGAAATGCAGGATCGGATGGATATCGTCCCGATGCTCGTCGGCACCTCCGGGACGCACCTGCGGAACAGAATCAAGACTCGTTGCATCCAGGTCCTCGGTTTGACGGCCGACGATCCGGATCACGTCTGCTTCTTCGGTTCCATCGTAGAGCCCGGATTGTACGAGTTCGACGATTTGCTTGACGGAGTGTCCCGCAAGGAGCATGCGTTCCGACGACCCGAAAAGCATGGCCGCCGGACGTCCGTCGTGGCGTCGGAACGTGTTCCGTGGCATGAGCTCCGCGTCATGCAGCCGAACCACGACAAGCCCCGCGTGTCCGAAAACGAACGGATCGCGCTGGACGATTTTTGCAAAGAACACGGTTTTTGAGGAACCTCGAACATGAGCGAAAATGGAGAACTCCGCGACCTGACGGACTTTTTGCTGGAATGGCGCGACACGTGCGCAATTGATCTTTGTCCCGGAACGGATGGAACGACGCAGGCTCATTCCTGCAAATACAAACGGGACGGCGAAAGCGACAAGGCATACGTCGCCCGTATCGCCGCAGACGTCGCCTTCGTCCACCGGCTCGCGGACGCCCGGTTCAAGAGGCTCGTCCTTCAGGTCCGCTCGCCCGACAAGGTCGGTCTTGCGAAAAAGCTGGAGGAAACGCGGAAAGGGGAATCTCCTGAAGACGACTTGGACGAAAACGCCCCCGCCGGGAATCCGGATGACAACGGAGACCCGTCCGACCGGGAGGACGATTCCGTGGAAAACGCGATTGACGAACTCACGGGGGCGGGAGAGACTCACGCGCCATCAACGGATTTTCCCCGGAAGTCCGACCGCGATCCGGCCAGCGGAAAAACGCTGAACGCTGCCCTTTCGGACGAATCGAACTATTCGCAGGAAAAACTCGATTCCGGCAAGGAACCGGAGCCTGCTCCCGTCTTTGGAAGGAAGGAGTCGATTCGCGGACAGATGGTTTCCGAGTATCTGGATCTTGTCCAGAGCTGGCGTCCCGGCGAAAAACAGAGAACCCACGCCTTCCACATTCTGGAGCTCTACCTTTACGACAAGCAGATAATCAAGGGTCGGCCGTTCAAGGACCATCTGTTCGAAGTGGTGGCGTTCCGGAAAGGCATCGGCGACGTTTGGGGATATCTCTACAAGCGCGTGATTCCGACGATGGTGAAAAAAAGCTTCCGGACGGTAACCGGCGCCGGAGAAAACATCGGTGAAGGTGCGGTTCCCCCCACGAATCCGACCGGAGACTGGAACCCGGAATGGGCCGGCGCTTATCAGGCCGGGGTCAGCGAGGCTGCCGATTGTCTCCATGCGTGGCTTTGCGAACAGTGGCCCGGTTTCGACATTAACGACAAACTGGCCCTGATGTGCACGATTTTAGAGGTTTCCATGAACGATCCTCGCGTAACCGCCATGACGACGGTCGGACGGCAGGCATTCTACAATCGAAAGGTGCTGGCCAAGAAGTCGCTGGAATATCTATATGAAAAGGGATTCGAACGGGACGAAGTCCTGAAGATCCTGGCGGGGCCCTATCAAGACATTCTCCTTACAATTTCCCGGAAGGACCCATCCTGCAATCCTTTTCTTGATTATTTGAAAAAAACGGCGACGGAGGCTGGAAAGTGACGCCGGTCGCCCCTTATCGGAAGTGATGAAGGATACCAACCCATGAACACATCCCTCTTTTCCCGCATTATGTCCGACAACGACGCCGACGCGGCGCTCCTCGACGCTTGGCTCGCCGAACGCGAAGCCGATTTGGCGTTGCGCGAAGTCCAGGACGCCGAATTGGCGTTCACCGTCGACGCCGATCGCCTCGCCGCCGCGGCCGCACCCTTCGACGGTAACGTGGAGCCCGGCCAGATCCGGATTCTTTCCCCGGAGTTCGTCTTCGGCGACGGCGCCATCCCCTACGTGGCCGTTCTCGACCGCTGGATGGAGGACATGTGGCTGGTTGCCCCGTATTCCCCCTACAGCTACCCCGCCTCCGAGGGGGAAATGGCGACGGGCGACAGGCTCGTCGGCCGACGCGTGCTGCAATGCTGGAACGCCCGGACCGCGCACGAGTCGCTAGTGTCGCAAAGCTACGTGGCGGGGTCTCTCGACGAATCCGTCCGGAAGAACGCCCTTGCGCTCTTCCGCCATGTCACCGCCGGAACGACTCTCCCCGAGTCCTTTGCGGCCCTCGTCGGCCCCCCCGTCCTCTCCAAGGCGGATCCTCGTCGCGAGTTCCTTGCGGAATCCACCGTTCGCTACGCCCCGCTGACCGACGCCGCCCGCGAGACGGAGGCCGCGCTCGCTCGCGCGGAAAGGGTCGCCGCCTTCAAGGCCGCCGTCGCCGAACGCCTTACCGAATTCAAGACCCGCATTGCCGAACGTCTCGACGCCGTCCGCGACCGGTTCGAGGAATTCATCCGCATTCCGGCCTATGGGACACCGGCCTGCGCTCTCGCGGCCGGCGAGGCGAGGAAGGATTCGACGGAGACGTTCCTCGCGAAGACGCTCGACGTGGAAATCGACGTCGACCACGCACCCGCCGAAGGAAAGGTCCGCCTCGTTGTCTGCCGCAACGGCGAACGCGACCCGCGGGCGATGGAAGGTTTCGTCGTCGCGACCAAGACGGGCGATCCAGTCGGTCTCTTCGAAAACGGCGTTTGCGCGGTGGACGCGGACGCCATCGCGGATGGATTCCTGATTCTTGCAGCCGATTCTCTCGAACCGATTGCGCTCGAACCCATTGCCCGATAGACATGCCTTTCGGTCTCGCCACGCCGCGCGATTTCAAGCGGGTATTCCCTCTTTGTCCGGAAAATTCCCTGTTTTTTCCGGACGGGAGCCTTGTTCGCGTCGCGGAAAATGACGCGGACGAGTTTTCCATCGCCGCACGCGCCGCGGCGCTCGCCGAGCTCGCCGTCCGATACCATCTTTCTCGGAACGACCGGCTTCGCCCCGTTCTGGAGAACGGAATCGGAAGGGAGCGCCTTCGGGATTTCCTCGTCCGCTGCACGCTCGCCGCAGGAGGAAACGCCGCGGCCGACGACTTGCGTCGCGCATTCGGCGGAAATCCCGCCGACGCCGTCGCGAACGCTCTCTGCGCCCGTTTTGAACGCTTGCTGGCGGCCGATGGCGTCATCCCCGTCTTCAATCCCGCCGACGGCGAAGCATGGTTGCTTCCTTTTTCGTTTGCGGACGGGGTCGCGCAGGGAAGCGCCCCCGTCGTGGCCGATGCGGCCGGCGTCCCCATCGCCGCCTGGACCGATGCGATGCGGAACCTGCCCGAACCGATTGGCCGCAACGTCCGCATCGGCATCGCGATGACGTCTTCTCTGGAGGATCTCCCTTCCGGCACCAGCCTGCTCTTGCCGGTCCTTGCGGCATGGTGGCGAACGGAGGATCGCGTTCCGCGTTACGACCCGTTCCGCCTCGTGTTCACGGGCTCTTTCCGTGCCGGTGCGCTCGCCCGCGTCGAAACGGACGAAAAGGAACGAAAGATGGCCGCGGTCAAGGACGGCCTGCTTTTCCGGCCCTCCGCGGCCGGACAGCCGCGGACCAGGACGTCCCTGCCGGAAGGATCCCCCGTCGACATCGTGTTCGATGCCGTCCGGGAACTGGCCGAGGAGGAAACCGATTCGTCCCTCGCCTACGCCAAGAAACGGATACGGGACTTTGAAACGGATGTCCGTCAGAACCGTTTTGCCGGCTGGCCGTCCGTCCTGCGCCGCCTGGAACGGATCTCCGCCGGCTTGAACAAGGCGCAAGCCCCAAAGTCATGGCTCGATGGCGTTCTTCTTCGCGCCGCGGCCAACTGCCACGCGGGAAACACTGCGGAAGCCGCGCGCCTCAATGCCGAGGCCGTCGCGTTTTGCGATGGAAAACCGCGCTTCGAGGCCGAGATGCTCCGCGCTCTTGTGGACCAGCTCGTCGTCCTCCAGGATTGCGAAGACTTCGATCGTCTTTTCAATCTCGCCCCCGGATTGGGCGAGAGCATTGAAAACTACGGTAGCAGGCATCCCGGCTCCGAAACGGCGACCGACCTCCGGATGAGGTTCCACGGAACGATGGGGCAGTTCCACGCCTACGCGCACCTGGCCGGCGTCCGCCCGGATATCGTTTCGCCGGAATCGTCCAGACGGCACTTCGACGCGGCATTCAACGCCGCCCAGACACTCTGCGAGAGCGCGACGGAAGACCGGCTCGCCGTTCGTGCGGCCGACGTCGCGCAGGATGCGAACTATCTGGTCCTTTGGCGCTCCCTGTTCGATCCGGCAGGTTTGCCCGGATCCTTTTCGGAGGCCGAGGACTGCGCTCGCGCCCTGGATTCCGCCGCCGCCCGGAAAAGCCGTCTATTCGCCCATCGCGACGCCGCACTTGGCCTTTACCGTTGCGTCCTGCGGGGCGAACCCGTTCCCGGCCTTCCCGACGCCGATTTCCAAGAAACGTTGACCGCTCCGGACGAAGGCGGGTGGATTGCCGGCACAACGGCCAAGTATCTTGGTTCCGTTGCGGCCGCGGCTGGAGACGAAACGGAGGCGGCGCGGCTCTTCGGAATCGCGATTTCGGCCATCACTCCGGACGCGAAGGAAATACTCGGCGTCATCCGCATGACAATCCATGCCGAGGCGTTCCGTTCGCTTCTCCGGTTTCCTTCCTGTGCCGCCCGCGCGGAAGAATGCCGGCAGGAAGCACTCCGCTTCTTCTCCTCCGGCAATCCCGCCGCAGAAACGAAGACCGCCTGGCGCGACTGGCTCGAATCCCCCGACGCCGCCCCCTTCCCCGGCCTTTCCTACTGGTACTGATCGGACAGCATCCCGTTAGGCCGCCATCCCATGGTGGAAAACTCCCGTTCCAGCCCCTTATCCCGACTGAAGACACCGACTTCCCCCTCATTCCAGAACCCCGGTAGGGCGCGCTCGCCGAGCGCGCCGCCACAACACGAAAGAAATGACATGAACAAGGAACAGCTCGACCGGACCATTCTCGAAGTCCTTCGCAATTTTGCCGCGGATTGCGAAGCGAGCGGACGCCCCCCGCTTCTAGTCGCCTTCGCCCAAATGTATCTCGAACGAACCGGCTGTTCCCTCAAAAAGGCCATCGCCGGTCTGACGGACTGGAGCCCCAAGTCTTCGAAGGGTGTTCGAACCTATCTCTCCGATCTGCCCGGAATCGAACTCTTCCAGGAGGAGCTGTCCGATCGAGTTCGTCCGGCCTCTTCGCTCGGACCAATCACGACAGTCGAAGTCACAATACAGCAATCCGCCGAGACTTCGGCTGAGATGGGCGCGGCATCGGACGAAGCCGCACCCGTCGCGAAATTGTCGCTTCTTGAGGAAGAATGCAGGCTTGAACTGCTTCGCAAATCGGATGGACTCTCCGGCGAACTGATGAAACGCGTCAAGAAGGAGATTCCCAAAGCGAAGAAGTTCCTGAAGTCTCTCCAGCGTTGGGCGGAGCGTGGACGTGGCTTTCGTCTGGAGGCCGATGCCATGGTCGCCCGCGGCGAGGATAAGACGGGGTTCGGTTTTGACTCCCTGAAGCGCGACGTCCGCGCCCATGTTGATGGCGTCCTTTCGGGGGATCGCCGCCTCTCCGCCGCATGGTTCATGCTCAAGCCGTTCTTCATCGAATCCAAACCGATGGAGAAGACAGAGCCTTCCGAACCTTTGTTACGTCCACAATCTCCCGATGGCAAGGAATCCTCTCCAGGCGAGAAGCCGGACGTTCGGAGTCGGAAGGGGACTATCGACGGAACAATTGCAGGTCTCAGGAAACTGATGCTGAAGACGAAGAAAAAGCATCAGAAGGAGTTTGCGGACCAGATCGAGGCTGCAAAGGCGGCCTTTCCAGAGGAAATCGATCGACTCGTAGCCCTCGTCGAAGAGTCGAAAGGCGTCTCGCGCATCCTCGAAGCGGCGCGAAAGGCCGGGGCGGCCAATCGCCCCCTCGAAGGCGTTCTCGATCAGCTGAAAGGACGGTCGTTTGATTCCCCCCGGACAGAGAAGGCCGTCCGCAACGAATACCGTAAGGGAATTGCCGCCAGATTGTACGCCCAGCGCTTCTACCGCGAAAACCGTGAAAAAATCATGGCCGCCAAGCAACTGAAGAAGCAAATCGGAAAAGTGCGGCAGACGCCAGAGGAGGATCCGACTCCCAAAACGGCGGTCAAGACGGTTCCTCGCAAAACGAAGGAGTCCGATCTTCGGACCCCCGTCTTTTTCCCCGGGGTCCACCACCCGAACTCCCTGCCGTATCTTACCGCATCGAAGGAGTGGACCGTTCTCGTGGATGAAACGGGAACCGACTTCGGCGCTGGGGCTCATGGAAAGACCGAAGGAAAGATGGTTGCCTTGTTCGTTCCGTCCGAAACGAGCCTGCGCGACCTTCCGAAGGCCTGGCACGCCGTCGAGCGCGATCTGGAAGGGGAAGAAGGCATCCTCTCCGTTGCAGATTCCATCTATTCTTCCCCATGCGGAATCGTCGGCATCCCGGTGTCCGCCCTTCCCGGAACTTCCGTGGAAAACCAGTGGATGTCCTGCGTGGAGGACATTCTGGCCCTCGGATTTCGGTTCCTTCCGGTGAAAGGATCGACGCATGTTACCGTTTTCGTGGAACAGCGGGACGTCGCGGGCAGGGAAGGGAAGATTCTTCTGTCCAAGACCATAGAAGGCGTCCTGCACCGCCTTGCGTTCGCGTTCCCGGAAAAGGCCGCGGCCATTTCGGCGACGGGACGGGTCATCGCGAAGGACGATCATCCATGGAACGGATATGCCGATCTGCTGGCCTATCTCTGGGGATCGCCGACCTTCTCGTTTCTGGCCGATCGTTTCGGCTGGAAGGGGCCGTGTTTCCTCGACGCAACCGCCGCGCCCGTCCTTCGAAGGGCGATGGACTCGATGCGGACGGAAGGAAAGCCGGCGGCCAACGACTGGACAAGCATTCTTTCCCTTCCCGGAGCGGAGGACGAATCGTCTCTGGCATCCTCCTTCCTTCGTGCTCTCGGGCAAGAAGCCCAGTCGGATGCCGATGTCTGGCGCACCTTCCTCGACGAAGCCGTCCGCCACCTCGACTCCAAGGCGATCGACATGGCCCTGCTCGGCCGGCAGCTCCGTTGGCTCAAGGCCTGGGAGCCGGTCGACGCCGCCCTGCCGCCCCGCACGCGCCTGATGTGGCTCGTCTCCGAGCTGGCCGCCGCGAACCACGCAGGCCGGACGGACCTCCACGAGGCGGAGGCGTTCCGCAGGGAGTTCGACGAACTCTCCGCCCGCCTCTACCGCGAGGACTGCCCGCTCGTCGCCCACGCGAAGCTGCACCTCGCCGTCTCCTACACCAACGCCTTCGCGTTCGAGAAGGCGCGCGACCTTCTCCTGCCGATGCGCGACTGGCCCGTCGAGGGCCCGGGCCTTCGGATGCGGGGCAGGCTCCTTTCCTCTCTCGGTCAGCACGAGGCATTCCTCGGCAATCCCGCCGGCGCCCTTCCGCTCTTCGACGAGGCCATCGCCCTCTTCCGCGAACTCTCGGAAATGTCCCGTCTTGAAATCCTCCAGACGTCCGCCTACGCGGCCACGGCGTCGATGGACGCCGGGACGCCCGACGCGGACGAGCGCCTCGCCTCGTACCTCTGGGGCGGTCCGTTTTCGGAGGAGACGCTCGTCGCCGAGGCCCGCCGCCTCGCCGCCTCCGCAGAACCGGTCGAGAAATACGCACACCACATCCTGCTCCGGCGCCTCGTCGAACTTCCTGTGGACCATCCGGCCCGCGCCGCCTACCTCGAGGAGAAGCCCCGCTGGGCGGAGCCCGCCGTCGGCCATCCGTGGGAACTCATCGAGTTCTACCGCGCGCTGCTCCTGCCCGCCGGTCCCGAGCGCAACGCCCGCCTCGAATCGGCCTACGATCTTGCGCTGGCCGAAGGCGGACCCACGCTCCAGGTTATCGCCGCCGTGATCCAGGGAGCCGCGTTCGGCGAAGAAGAAAGCGTCGACCTCGAGGCCTACTCCAACCTCGTCGCCTGCTGCGTCGAGGCGCTCCCCGCCCTCGGCGAGGCCCGCCTCGCCGCCCTCCGCGGCCAGCCCGATCCCGCCACGCGCCTCGCCCCCCTCTCCCTCGCCAAGGCCGTCCTCCCCTTCAACTTCCGGTAGCCCCACGGTTTCGCCATCCGGTATGGTGCGCTCGCCGAGCGCGCTTTACCGGAAGACAAAAGCACGTGACCGAAAGCAAACGGACGATGCGGGCGGGGCGCGCGAGCCGCGCCCCGCCATGTGAATTCGCAATTCCGCGGGAAACGGTGGAAAAACGGCGTGGCCGGCCCTTATCGTAGTCAAAGGAACCGAAAACAAACAAGGAGCAACAACCATGATCGGATCGTTCATCGGCACGTTCGCCATCGGACTTCTGTCCGCGCACGTCTACTTCTGCGGCCAGCAGATCGCGGGGAAACTGTACGACTCGGTCTTGGACGTCTTCCGGGAAGCCGCGGGAGACGCGGAACGAATGAAGCTCGACCCCGAAGAGGAGGCCGAGATCCTCGAATGGGAACGGAATCATCCCCTGAAGAAGAAGAACGACGCCCGCCACCGCACGAAGTCCTCGACGAAACCGCGGCCACCGTCGAAACGTTCCAGGTACCGGAAGACACGGAAGCCGGCCAACAAGAAATAGGAGAACCCGCCATGAGACGCGGCGAAACGGCGAATTGTCCTTGATTCCCCCATGGGCGGTCTGGTATCATCCGGCACAGAACGGCAACCCCGTTTCCCGAACGCCATGGCCAAAGAGAATCTCGACGAAACGATCCGATCCGCCGTCCGCGCCTATGCGGCCGAATGCGAAGCCGCCGGCAGGCCTCCCGTTCTGTGGACGTTCGCCCAACAGTTCCCCAAACACGCGAAAGGCGCGATTCTGGCCAACGCGATCCACAAAATCGCCCCCGGCGTTCCCTGGCGGCAGTATCTGGCCGAGCTCCAGGGCGTCGAACTGTTCCCGTTCAATCAGGTGGAGTGCATTCGCCTGCGCGCGGACGAGGCGGCGGAAAGAAAGCCCCATGTCCGGGATGCCCGAGTCCCGTTGGAAGAGTCGTGCCGACTGGCGTTGCTCCTGGGAGACGGCACGTCCCTTCCCGAAGAGCTCGCCGCGGCTTGCCGGACGCGCAAGGGCGGAGGCGCGGTCTTTCTCCGTCAGAGCCGCGACTGGGCGAAAAAGGGAAGGGATCTCCGCAAAAAGGCGGGGCGGCTCGTGGCGGACGGAGAAACGAAACAGGATCTGTCCTTCGACGAACTCAAGGCGGCGGTGAGAAAACTCGTTGCCGACCAGTTGACGGGGGACCGGGCCATCTCCGCCGCCGGGTGGATACTGGCTCCGTTCTTCGGCGGGGAGGAAGAGCTTCAACGGATCGCCCGCGAAAAGAAAAGGGAGGCCCGGCTGCAATCGCGACGGCAGACCCGAGTCGGACCGTCTCCCGTTTTCTCCCCCGGAAAACGCGTTGAACGGCTCCTTTCGGGAGAAGTCGAAGGACATCCGAACTGCCTCCATTCGCTTCCGCCGAGCCCGTCCTGGACCGTTCTCGTGGACGAAACGGGGTCGAACTTCGGAGCCGGCGCGACGGGGTTCGCCCGTGGACGCATGGTTGCCGTATTCGTTCCGGAATCGACCCTTTTGCCGAATCTTCCGAAAAAATGGCACGCCGTCGAGCGGACGAGGGCCGGATTCATCGACGAAGTGGTCGAAACGGCCGGACGCCTGCTGGGGGCGCGATGCGGCATTCTGGGGATCCCCGTGTCGGATCTGCCCGGGACAACCGCCGCGGAACGGAGGCTTTCGTGCTTGGCGGACCTTCTCGACCTCGCGCTCCGGCTTCTCCCCGTCGACGGCCCGACGAAACTCGTCCTTCGCATCGAGCAATGGGGAAACGTTTCGGGGGAGGCGGGCGACGCCATTCTCGCCGGGCTGGTCGAGGGTGCCCTCCACCGGTTGGCCTTTTCCTTTCCTTCCCGCGCCACGCTCGTCTCCGTTTCCGGGAAAGTCATTCCGAGGGAGGGAAACACGTGGAACGGGTACGCGGACGCCGTTGCGTACGCGTGGGGTTCGGACCGCATGGCCGGATTCCTGTCGAAAACCCGCTGGATCGGCCCGTGCTTTCTCGAAGGCTCGTCGGCGTCCGTCCTGAGGAAGGCGATGGACGCCTTCCGGACGGACGGCATTCCCGCTCCGGCCGACTGGACGGACCTTCTCTCGCTGGTGGAATCGGAAGACGACACCTCCGTCGTTTCCGCGTTTCTCCGTTCGATCGGGCGGGAGGCCCAGTTCGATCCGGGCATCTGGCGTACGTTCCTGGACGAAACGCGCCGACACCTCGACTCCAAGGCCATCCGCATGGATCTGCTCGGCCGGCAGCTCCGGTGGCTCAAGAAGTGGGAGCCCGTCGACGCGGAACTCCCACTCCGGGTTCGTCTGATGTGGCTTTGCGCGGAACTCGCCGCGGGAAACCACGCGGGCCGCGGCGACCTGCACGGGGCGAAAGCCTTCCGGGAGGAATTCGACGAACTGTGCCTCCGTCTCTTCCGCGAAGACTGTCCGCTCTGCGCCCACGCGAACCTTCACCTCGCCGTCTCGTACACGAACGCGTTCGAATTCGACAAGGCCCGCCTGCTTCTTCTTCCGATGAGGAAATGGTCGGTCGCGGAGCCCGGCCTCCGCATGTGGGGGCGGCTGCAGTCGACGTTCGGACAGCTCGAGGCTTTTTCCGGCAGTCCGATTCTGGCCCTCCGCTTCTTCGACGAGGCGGTCCGGCTGTTCCGCGATCTCTCCGAAGGCTCCGATGACGAAATATCGCAGACGCGCGCCTACGCCGCCACGGCCGCGATGGACGCGAAGACGCCGGACGCCGACGAAAGGCTCGCCGGATACCTCTGGAACGGATTGTATTCGGACGAAGCGCTCGCCGACGCGGCCCGCCGCCTCGCCGTTTCGTCGGAACCGAAGGGAAAATACAAACACCACGTGATTTTGCGCCGGCTTGTCGAGTTGCCGGAGGACCATCCCGCACGGGTCTTCTATCTTTCGAAGAAACAACAATGGTCCAAACCGGCCGTCGGCCATCCGTGGGAGCTGATCGAGTTCTATCGGGCGCTGCTCCTTCCCGAAGGCGGCGAACGGGACGCGCGTCTCGAAACGGCATTCGGCCTTGCGATGGCGGAAGGGGGGGCGACGCTGCGGGTCATCGCCGCAGTGATCCGCGGCGCCACCTTGCGGAACGGCGGAAGCGCCGACGCCCGCCATGCCTACCGCGATTTCGTCGAACGCTGCGCCGTGGAACTTCCCGCGCTCGGCGAAGCGCGCCTCGCGGCGCTCCGCGGCCAGCTCGACCCCGCCGCGCGGCTCGATCCGCTCTCCCTCGCCAAGGCCGTCCTCCCCTTCAACTTCCGCTAGACAGGAATCTTTGCCATGCCCGGAAAAACGATCTCGGAAAGCCTCGTTCTCATTCCTTCGAACTTCGTTTCGCGCTTCGAAGGGCAGCTCGTCCCCCTGCTTCAGGCGCGAGGCGTATTCCCGAAGGAGGGCGGCGACGTAGCGGCCTGGCTGGAGCGCTGGCTCGAGTCGCCGACGGGATTCTTCTGGGGGGCGATTTCCCGGCAGCCGGAGGCGGGGGGGACGTACAGGGTCTATCCCAGGCGCTCAAAGCCGTTGGAGGGAAAGGGCTTCCAGACCTGGCTTCGAATCGGAGACTGCTCCGCGAAAGTGGTCTCCGACGGACCCTTGACCAGAATGGTCGGCGTTCGCGTGACGGGCGTTTCGCACAACCGGGCGGAGGTCGAGCTCGTCGACGAGCCGCCGGAGCTCGACTCCCCCTATGCGACGGAATTCCGCGTCTTCCACACGGCGGACGGAGTCACGGGGCTGCTGGCGGCATTCGCCGGAACGAACGCCATGCAGCTCGTGAACGTCTGGCCGAACGAACAGATGCCGATCGGCGTCCTGGGGCAGCTTCCGGAGACGATCTCCGTCCGGAAGGACCGGTTCCCCCTGCTCCCCGTCCTCTGGGGGGCCGGCGCCGAGGCGGTATCGAATGCCCATCGGCTGTGCTGCGAGTGCGACAACTGCCATGGCGAGAGGAAGGTCGAATGCGAAAAGTGCGCCGGTTCCGGGCGCCTTGTCTGCAACCGTTGCGGAGGCTCCGGGCATGTCGACTGCAAGAAGTGCGAAGGAACCGGTTCGTTCACGCTGCCCGCCCGCGACGCCACCTGCAAGAGGTGCGGAGGAAGCGGTGAGTATTACCGGAACGGAAACTATGTAGGCGAGTGCCGGCTCTGCGGCGGCTCCGGATCCGTGCATTTCGATGCGCACGATGTCGAATGCTCGGCCTGCAACGGATCCGGAAAATGGGACTGCAAGGGGTGTTCGGGCACGGGGTCCATCACCTGTTTCGCCTGCCAGGGAAACGGCGAGTTCGAGTGCTGGGTCTGCAAGGGGACGGGCTCCCTTCGCGTTCAGGTGGACGGCAAGACCGGCCGTTTCTACCGCAAGCACAAGGACGAAGTCACCTGGCTTGACGCGAGCGACGTTTTTCTGCTCGACCCGTCCGGATCCGGACGGACTCCGCTTGTCGGACGTTGGCCGGACATACAGCGGGCGGCGGAACGCCAGGCGCGCGAGGAGGAGACGCGCAGGATCCGTTCCGACCGGATCGTCCGGGACGGGAAAACCATCGACGGCTGCCTCGACCGCGTCCTCGCTCTTTCGCCGGCCGTCGTCAAGCCGTTCGAGGTCAGGAATGCGGTTCCCGTTCCCGGCCGGAAGGCGAAGGGACGCGTCTTCTACGAGTTCGACGCCCGCGGCGATTCCCCCTGGCTTTTCAAAAAGGGAGGGAAGGGTTCCGATCCTACGGCCGAACCGGACGACCGGAACGAGTCGGCGGAACCGTTCCGGCCCGGAACGCACGTCTCGTTCGACGGCGTTTCCGTTCCGGAGGGGAAGCCGATCGTCTACGAGGGAAGCGACGGGACGGGACGGAAGCTTGTGTTCTCCTTTCCCTTCGAGGTCGACGGACGTTCCCTGGAGGACCGCAGGATTTCCGTCAAGGCCGATGCCATTCCGCCGCCCGAAAAGCGCGAGAAGGAACGGCTCGGCTTCTGGCTCGAGAATCGGAGCGCTCCGGTGTTCCGGGGGCTGGTCGACGGGGTCGAGGATGCGAGGGCCAACATCCGGAGCTTCCTGAACGAGAGCATCTCCAAGTTCCCCGTTCAGGTCGACGCCATCCGGCAGGGGTTGTCCGACTCTCCCGTGCTGCTCCTGAAGGGTCCGCCGGGAACGGGCAAGACGACGGTCATCGTCGAACTGATCCGGCAGGCCGTCCGACAGGGCAAGCGCGTCCTGCTCACGAGCCAGACGCACCAGGCCGTCGACAACGTCCTCGAACGGCTCCACCGGTTCCGCGAATCCGGCGAGGACCGCATCGTGCGGATGGCGGTCTATTCCGCCAGCGAGGCCAAGCTCTCCGACCTCGGTCGCCGGTACATGGCCGGCGAACAGGAGGAGGAATGCCGCGAAATCCGGGAGCGGGCCGAATCCGTCCTGGCGAAGCTGGAGGCGGATTGCGAGCGGAACCGGACGATCCGAGGCCTGCTGTCGGATGGCCGGGAGACGGCCGCCGCCATCCGGAAACGGCTCGAGAGGAGGGACGCCGACCTGCACGACGCCGAAGCGAAGCGCGACGCCGATCTCGCCAAGATCGCGCAACGCCACGACGCGGAGATGTCGAAGGAGAACGCCTCCTTCGAGGAATTCCGGAAGGAAAACGGAAAGCGCCAACGGTCCGCCAGGCGGAGCATCGACGCAAAGGACCGGAAGATCCGCGACCTTGAATCCGATCGCGACTGGTACGACCGGCAGGCGAAGGGCCGGTCAAAAGTATCGGCGTTCGCCAAGAACACCTGGGTCGGATATCTTCTTCGAGAAGCGACGGACCGGACGCTCCGCGGCATCGACAGCGTCGTTGGAACCCATCTGGATCCGAAGAAAGCCAGGCAGGCGTGGCATGCGACGAACGAATCGCTGAACAGAGCCTGGATGGACAAGAGAAGCTTCGAGGCGAGGCTGGCCTCCGAGGAGGAGGAGTTCCGGAAGACCGAGTCCGTGCACAAGGCGGCATGCTCCGCCATCGAGGAGGCGAAGGAGTCCGAACTGAAGGCCAGGCGGACGGCGTGCGCAGAATCCCTCGCCGCGATCCGCGGCGACTCCGATGCGGACACGGCGCCGCTCTACGAGGTTCAGAAGGGGCGGATATCGGGACTGGTCGAAAACGGCGCGAACGACGAGGCAAGCAAGCTCTCGTCCGAATCGGAGGCGGGAGACTGGGGAGAGGACGTCCCGCGATTCGACCGCGAATTCCGCGATCTCGACCGGCGCAGGGCGTTCGCGCTCGACTGGGCGACCGAACTGAAGGCGTCGCCGCGGGCGCTGGCGCGCTTCCTCAACGCGCAGACGAACGTCTTCTTCGCGACGTGCGTGGGCATGGGCAGCTGGCGCGCGCTTTCCGACGGGACCTACGAGAGGCGCGACTCTGCCGCCGGGGGGGCCGGGCGGACCGTCTTCGACCTGACCATCGTGGACGAGGCCGGACATGCCACGTTCGCCGAGACGATCGTGCCGATCTGCTCCGCGAAGAAGGTCGTCCTCATCGGTGACGACAGGCAGCTCCCCCCCATGCTCGGCGAGGAGCTCGACTGCCGGGAGAACATGGACGAACGCTGCCCTTCCTGCGCCGTCGGCGCCGACGGCCGGCAATGCTGGTTCGAATACAGCATGTTCCAGTACCTGTGGGAGAACGACGAGGCGTTCCATCTTCCGCGGCTCATGCTGGACACGCAGTTCCGCATGCATCCCGACATCGCCGACTTCATCAGCGAGACGTTCTACGGGGGAAGGATCCGGAACGGCGTGTCCGCCGAGGACCGGAAATTCTCCTTCGGGGCGTTCCGGAGCGCGGTCTGCCTCCTTTCTACGTCCAAGCAGGGCAACCGGTTCGAGCAATGGGTCGGGACGAGCTGCTCGAATCCGCTCGAGGCCGAATACGTCCGGGGCGTCGTGGAGGAACTGCTCGCCGCGGAGGAGGAGGGAAGCGTCGAAGGCGGGCCCGACAAGGCGCTGAGCCTTGCGGTCATCACGCCCTATGCGGCCCAGGAGTCCCTGCTGAGGAGGGAGCTTTCCAGCTGCTTCCGGAACACGGACCGAATCGCGTTCTCGGCGGAGGACATCGCATCGGTCGACCGGTTCCAGGGGGACGAACGGGACATCGTCATCGCGAGCTTTGTCCGGAGCCCGAACACGGGAAGCGGCAGGAAGACGCCGAAGCTCACCTTCGTCCATGACCTCAAGCGGATGAACGTGGCCTTCTCCCGCGCACGCCGGATGCTGATCCTGGTCGGCGACATCGAGGCGCTCGAAACCGCGAAGGGGAACGAACGAGGGCGCGCGGCGTTCGCCCGGTTCCGCGAACACGTCGACAAGCGAGGGCGCCAGATCCTCGTGTGGGAAAGGAAGGCCCGCTAGCCATGAAACCGTACGAAATCGAAATGCTTCTTCAATCGCCCCGCCACGCGGCCGTCGCGGAGCTCGGGGAGGGGAACGTCTCGCGGATCGTCCCGGTCGCCTGGCCGCTCCTGCGATCCGAATGGGACGTGATCGTGTCCGTTTCCGAATCCATCGGTCTCGTGGACCGGTTCGTCCTCCGCGCGCTCCGGGACTTCGGGCCCTGCACGGTCGAGGAGCTGGACGCCATGCTCTGTCTCGGCGAAGACCGGACGGCGGCGGCCCTCGAGGAGATGATCCGCGTCGGAGCTCCGATCCGTCGTTCGAGAAGCAAGTATTCCGTCCCGGAGGAGACGGACGTCGATTCGTTCCAGACCGAGCACGAACACCGCTTCACGTTTCTTCTCAACGGCTTCACGGGAGGATTTCTTCCGACGTCGCTTCACGATCGGACGAAGCGGGCCGTCCTTTCGGAAGAGGACCTCGAGGAAATGTCGTGGATCGTGCCCCTTCGCCCCATTCTTTCCGGATCCGAAAGCCCGTCGCTTCGCGGCCTCGATCCGGCAAAGGTGCTCCGGGCGTCCGATGCGGACGGCATTCCGATCGGATTCAAGCGGCTGGCCTCCGACGTCCCCCGGAGGGAATCGCTCCAGTTCGTGCTCGGATTCCTTTTCATCGACATGTCGGGCAACGGCCTGCTGCTGGCGGCGACCGAGTCGGCCGACGAAATCGCGTTCCCCGCCGGATATCTGTCCGGGATTCCAAGGCTCCAGGAGTTCCTCGCCCCCGTTCCGGACGCCGCGCTGCGGGAATCGAACTCCGTCGGGATCCTCTTCCACCGCGCCGACCCCGATCGGAACGTCCTTTCCGTCGCCATCTCCGACATCACCGCCTTGGCGAAGTCCGGAGACGGAACGAAGCCCGATTTCGCCCATTTCGTTTCCGGGAGGCTTCTTCGTCCCGGTTGGTTCTGGAATCGTACGCCCCAGCCGGGACCGATGCAGTTCGCGTATTTCGATTTGCGCGCCGCGAACGCCGACATGGAACGAACCCTGCTGGTCGAGAAGACAGTCGGCGCGCTCGCCGCCGCCGCGGACGACCTCTCCGGCCGCGAGGCGTTCTCCGGCTGGCTCGCGCAATTCCTCGCGAGTCTCGGCGTTCCGGATTCCGTCTGGGACAATCCGGCTTTTGCGCACGATGTCCTCGAGGCTCTGAAGAGCCGGAAGGACGGCCGGCTTTTCGCCCTTGCGAACCGGATTGCGGACGATTCCGGCCGTCGAAAGGAAGACGGCGGAAGGAGCGCCGAAATCCGGCCGGCCGGCCGGACATTCCTCTCCTCGTCCGACGAAACCTTCGGCCGGAAGGTCGTGGACATGATCCGCAAAGCCGAAAAATCCGTCTTCGTGGTGTCCCCGGTCGTCGAGGAGGAAGAGGTTTTCGAAGCTCTCCGCGAAGCGTCGGCGAGAAACGTCGACGTCCGCGTGGTCACGCAGCTCGGAAACCACAGGACGGGCGAATTCAAGACATCCCCGGAATTCGCCGATTACGACATCCCCCGCCGAAAGTTAGCGGACTTCGGCGCGCGCGTCCGCGACTGGGACGTCACGGTCCACGCGAAGATGGTTCTCGCGGACGACCGGCGCTTCCTGTTCACGACGGCCAACTTGAACGGAAACAGTCTCGGAACGGGCGAACGGAACGCGGTCGAAGCGGCCTTTCTCTTCGAAGACGGCCCCGAAGTCGCCGCCGGCCGGAAATTCTTCGACGCCATCTGGGAGGGCTGCCCGACCCGGCAGGAGAAACGGGACGACTCGATCGTCATCGCGCGGGTCGCCTCGAAAGTCCGGGCGCCGGCAGCGGCCGACTGCTCGGTCCGCGCGGGCGCGGCGGAGTTTCTCCTGTCCACGCCGGCGAATCTCCTGTTGTCCCGCCGCATCGCGGTTTTGCTGGATTCCGCGAAGAAGAACGTCCTTCTTCTGGCGATGACGCTCTACGACCTGGAAAAAGTCCCGGCGCTGTTCAATGCGTTCGTCCGGACCTTGAAGAGGAACGTGAAGGTCACGGTCCTCGTCCGACCCGGCGCGGAACAGAATTTCAAGCCGTCCGAGTGGCCAGATCCATCCACGAAGAAATTGATGGCGCTCGGCCTGAAGGTCGTCGAGATCCCGCGTCTCCACGCCAAAGGCGTCTTCATCGACGACCGCATCGGCCTGATGACGAGCGCCAACCTGAATCCCTATTCGCTTGGGGATCTCGAGACCTCCCACGTCGAGGTCGCCGTTCAGGCGCCGTGCGTGGAGCCTTTCATGGCCGGATTCCAACAGTTTGCCGCATCCTTGGAAAAAGGCGGCATACATCAACGAGGAGAAAGAAAACATGCAAAATCTTGAGCAAGAACGCCAATCCTTGATGGCACTGGTCAATGCCTTCAACGAAAGGACCCGTCTAGCGGGAGTCCCTCCTTTTTCCATGTCGTGCGAAGATGCGGCAACGAGCAAGGAGGCAGAAATCGATTATCTGAACGAGTCTTCCTGCAACTTGCCGCCACTCGCCGCCGCCACTCTTGCGGAGCGACGTGGATGGGCTTATTTGCCCGGTGACGATTCCTTTCCCATCGGGAATGGTAACGGAGCACTTCCGAGTTCTCTCGTGGAAGCGCTCCGCATAGCCATGGCGGGCGAATCAAACGATGGTTTTTTCCATTTTTTCCTTATGAAGGGCGACTGGATAATTAGAATGGATGTTTATGACAATGGTTATGGCAGTCCCGCTCATTTTGTCTCCATTTGACATTGTTTTCAGATTGAACAAGAGGGGTTCCTCGCTTCAAGCGACAACACAATTGAACAAAGAACAATGAGCAGAAGAGTCCGCCACGTCCACGCCCGTCCCGGCGAGCACATCTACGTCCACCGCCACGACCATCCGCGCTACCGCCCGACCCCGGTGTATACGCCGGCGAGCCCGACTTTCGGCGACATGGTGCGTTCGTTTTTCCGGTTTCTCAAGATACTGTTCTACTGGGTTCTGGCATTGTTCATTCTTTTTCTCATCATCGGAATTCTCCGTTCGAAATAACACAATCCTCGGACAGGTAGGGTGTGCGGACGCATCGTGCCGAAGAGTTCGGCGCGCTCGTCGAGCGCACCCCGTCGTCGTTGCCCGCCTTCTTTTCCGGCAGGGCGCGGCGGTCCCTCGTGCCGTCGCCGGAAATCGGCCGCCCTTGTCCCTTATCGGTGGTGTACGGGAACGATTCCCGATCCGACAAGGGAGCAAAGACATGAACCGGACAACAGCGCATTCCATGAAAGACGGGACGATTGAATTTCATGCCGGACGGGAAAACCTGTCCAATTGCTACAACTGCGGAAGAGCCGTGTACGGAGATCCCGACGCCAAAGCGGGAGGGCATGTGTTCTGCAGCCGCAAATGCCGTGCGGACTGGGAGCGAAGCCAAGCGCGTCGCAGAGCGGCGAAGGAAGCGGCCAAGCGCCGTGCGGAAGAAGCCAGGCGCCGTGCGGAGGAAGCCAGGCGCATTCGCGAGGACAACGTCCGCATCGATGCCGAAAATGCACGACGTCGGCAAAAACAGGCGGCATTGAACCAACAGGCCGAGGCGCGCGAGAAGCGCTATCGCGGCTGGGCATGGGCGGCGGGAATCCCGCTTGTTCTCTGGGCCATATTCAAATGGATTTAAGACGAAACATCTCCGGACGCCATCCGAGCAAGGAACAAACAACCATCAAGAAAGGAATCGCACAATGACCAATCGCCGTCGCCACAACTCCCGAAAGGACATGCCGTTTACGCCCCGTTTCCATCGTCCTTGCCCGCAGCATCCCATGCCGACGCGCCATCCGCTCGACAATGTGCCAAGCGATCCGGGGACAAGCTATTCCTGGCTCTTTGTGTTTCTCGGCTGCGCCGCTCTTGCCCTTGTCGTTGCCTATCCCGAGATCTTCATCGCTCTCGTTGGGCTTGGAGTAGGCGCGGTCGTGATCGCAGCGATGGATTGATGATCGCATCGCGACGTTTCAAATGTCTCTCGGCGGGCGCGCACTATCGCCGCATGAGAGAGAGAACCATTTCCCCGATCTTGCCCTTGAGCGCATGGTAGTCCCCGGGGCCGACGCGGATGACGTCATCGAAGTCGAAGGGGAGGACGGGGGTGTCGAGACGGACGAGGGAGAGGGTCTCCTCGTCCCAGCGGTAGTTCGCGTGGCGGGCGGGATCGGGAACGGCGCCGGGACGGAGGAGGTCGTCGTAGGCGAGGAAGTCCGCGATGTGTTCGCGGAGGGAGTCCTCCGGGACCTGGTGGGCGTCGGGCTTCTCGGGCGTCACTTGCTGCGCGGCGAGATGCGCCTCGAGCGCGCGGGGCTGGAAGTTCAGAAAGAGGATGCGGTAGCCGGCCGCGCGGGCGGCGTCGGTGTAGGGCCGCGTCTCCCACGGATGCTCGTCGGTGTTGTCGAGGACGACGAGCCCGATCCCCTCCGCGAGCGACGCCTTGAACGCCTCCAGGTTCCGGCGGTGGTATTCGCCCAGCTTGCGGATGTCGAAGACGTAGCGGCCGTCGACCATGAAGTAGTCGTCGGTCGAATGGACGCGCACGGAGACGCCTTCGCGGTCCATCGTCTCGCGGATGTTCCGCGCGAACGAGCTCTTCCCCGAGCCGGGGACGGCGCGGTTCACGAGGACGGTCGGACGGATTTCTTTCACGCCGCAAAGTCTACCACAGGGGCGGCTCGCCCGACAAGGGCGCTATCCGTTGAACAGCGCTTCGCGCAGCTTCTCCGGATCGGCCTTGCAGTCGTTCGGGAGGATCAGGGCGAGTGTGCAGGTTTCAGGGCGAATAATGTCTGCGGCCAGGGTTTGGATCTGTTCGCGCGTGATGGAACGGAGCCCCTTCACCCATTGTTCGGGAGGCATCACGAAACCGCGGTTCCGCAGGCTCCCTTGGAGAACCAGTCGCTGTTCTTCGGACGTCTCGCCGAAGAACATGTTCCAGCCAGTCAGGAGACCCTTCGTGTCCGCAAGCTCCCGGTTGCTTACGGGTCGTTCGGCCATTGCGCGGATTTCCTGTCCGATCAGCGCGACGGCCTTCTCGACTCGCGTGGGGTCCAGTCCGGCCTTCACGTAGAACATGCCCGTTCCCTTGTAGTGATGAGATGCCGCATGGATCGAATAGGCCATGCCATTCTGGTCCCGGATTCGGCGGAAGAGCCGCGAATCCATGCCGCCACCGAGGATGTTGGCCAGAAGGGCGAGCCTGTCCCGGTTTTCGTTGTCGAGTTCGGGAATCCGGAAGGCGACGATTGCGTTGACCTGCTTGACGTCGCGGCGTTCGGCGACCAGCGGCCGGACTGGACGGAAGCGGCTTTTCGGCTTCCGACGTACGGGGTTGTTGGCGAGGTTTTCGAGATGAGGCCGGACCATCTCGACGATCCTTTCGTGGTCCAAAGCGCCTGCGGCGGACACGAGAACCTCGGGCGCCGCATAGTTCCGATGATGGAAGTCGAGAAGCGCGTCCGCGTCCGCCTGCTCGAGAGCGGTGGGGTTCCCCGAAATCGGGCGTCCGAGACTATGACCGGGCCAGATGGCGGCTCGGGCGGCGCGAAAGATCCGCCCGTCGGGGGAGTCCTCGGACCTCTTAATCTCTTCCAGAACGACCTTCCTCTCCCGTTCGATCTCCGAGGACGGGCAGAGCGGGTGCGAGAACATGTCTCCGAGGATGCCGACGGCCAGCGCCGTTTTGGATGCCGGAACCCGTGCGTGGAAGCTGGTTTCCTCGTGTCCCGTTTCGGCATTGTATTCGGCGCCGATCCTTTCGAGCGGGCGGACGATCTCC
The DNA here is from genome assembly GCA_947169825.1 of uncultured Verrucomicrobiota bacterium. Classification (GTDB taxonomy): domain Bacteria; phylum Verrucomicrobiota; class Kiritimatiellia; order RFP12; family UBA3636; genus UBA3636. The sequence continues at coordinate 21,740 of CAMVRE010000001.1, forward strand.
GTGCGCGTCGGATGCCTGCGGGATCCTTTGAAAATCATGTGTTCGAGGAAGTGGCTCCATCCCGCCTCTGAGCTCCGTTCGAACCGGCTGCCCATGCCGACGGAGAAGCAGACGGAAAAGCTGTTCACGCCGGGCATGGCGGACGTGGCGATCTTGGCGCCGTTGGGAAGAGTGGTGATTCTGACGTGTTCGAACATGGTGTGTCCTTGGCTGGTGTTGTCGCGGGCGATTTGCCCGACACCATCCATAATCCGCCGGCGCGGATTCTTTCCACGTGGCGTCGGCGAATAGGACCGGATTCCGTCCTTCGTCCGTCAGTTTACCGCGGGACCGGGCTCAGTCGCGCGGGCGTTCCGCATCGTCACCGCGAGGGGAATCATGTTGTTTCCGACCGGGAAATAGCCAAACATGAATTCCTTTTTCGGGATATCGGAGCAGGTTCGGTAGTGGGCGTCGACGGCGTCGGAAACTTCGCAGACGGGGTTCGAAAGATCGAGATCCTGCGTCCGCGGATCGTAGAGGAAGACGGCCTTCGCCCAATAGACGGAATTTCCCGACGCGTCCTTCTTGCGCCCGTGCCACGTGATGGCCAGATCGTCGTAACCGTCATTGTTCAGATCGACCGTTTCGATGCCGATTCCCCTTCTCAGGCCCCTGTCCAGATCGTCGTAGACGAAGATCTGCTGAACGCGGAACGGCGCGTCCTCCAGGGAATCGGCCCACCGGAGGTGGACTTCGTAGCAGTAGCGCCATCTCGACTTCACGTTCTTGTTCTCCGTCACGATGCGCCACAGCTCGACGTCGAGCTCGCGCCCGTTCAACCGGACGGTCGCATCAAGCCGGAGGGAGTTGAGGGGGGCGAGCCGGTGGCGGAGATAATACCCGAGGGCGCTCAAAGCGACTAGCCCGGAGACGATCGCGAAAATGAGACAACGCCAATAGTTTTCCGCTTCAGGGGTTCTTGCGGGGCCGATGATGACCACAATCAGAAGGAGAAGAACCAAAATTATGCCGACTTCTTCAAAATGGCGCGACCACCGATGGACACGCCGCCCGTCGATGCGAAACAGGAGATTGGTCGCGACCTTGGAGAAATCCGGTTTGTTCTTTTCCCTTTCGGAATAGTACGCACCGACGTCTTTCCATTCTTTCCGGGCGGTGTCGGGTTTGCGCGGGTCACGGTGGAAAAGCAGTTCCTTCTGGGTTTCGCGCAGGATCCCGATTTCGTATCCGAGCACCTTTTTCCTTTCGCGGATGACAACCGACGAGACGGGAATCAGCTCGTTCATCGGTCCGATATGGGAGACGAGGATGGCGAGAACGGGGCCCTTGAGCCGAACGCTGTGGCAGAGATGGAAGGAAACGTGGGTCCGGAGCCTATCGAGGGCTTCTTTTCCAAGTTCGTAACGTTGCGCGTCCGAAACCTCGAACGCGAGCCGTTCTTCGTCTTTGGTGCCCAACAACTCTTTTTGGACGTAGGCGCAGAAATCCCGGTCTTCGCGTTTCGGATCTTCTTCGCAAAACGTCTTGTAGCCGATATCGACGAGATAGAGCTCCTTTTTTTTCTTGTCCTCGCCGACGCCGAGCAGGATGCACCCGCCCCAGGCGTTGGCCATGGAAACCATCGCCTCGACCACGTTCCACTTGCACGCATCGCCCGTCGAGTTGTCCCCCTGCTTGGGAAGATAGTGCGCCTTGAACTCGAGGAAGTTCGTTTCCCGGGTTCCGTTCTCACGGGAGCCGGAAAGCCCCCGAAGCAGCTTGTCGACGTCAGGTACCGGAGGAGGGTCGACGCCCAGGACGGAGCTGGACAGGGAGCCAAAATCATCGCACTTGGCGATTGTCTTTCGGGAGAAAAGGCGAAGGAGTAGCTGTTTCATGGCCATTCGTTGGTTGCGTAAACACGCGATACATTCTATCAAATTGTCCTGCCGCGAGCAAGCGAGCGCGCTTGCCATAGTATTGGTGTTCGTGCGACTGCAATCGTTCCATGCCAGTTCTCCTGTGGAAAGGGATTGGAGTCGCCGCTTATGGATGGTGAACGACCGAACGTTCACGAACGACGACATCAAAGGACCAGAGACATGACCGACAACAACACCAAGAAGACCAACGCCATGGAACACAACCCCGTCCATACCGCCATGAAGAACGTGTCCCCGAAGATTCTGCTGCCCATCCTCGTGTCCGTTTTCGCGCTCTGCGCGCTCCCGTTCCTGACGGGCGCGTCCACCGCGGACGCGTCGGCGGAACCGACGCTTTCGCCCCTCGACGACCTCAGCCGGGAAACCGGGCGCGACGCGGACGCGACGGAAGTCCGAACGAAGCAGGCGGACGCCTACCGCGCCCAGGGGGAGTACGACCTGTGCTACCGGATCTACCGGGGATGCGTCGAGAGCGGGCGGATCGACGGCCGCGCGTTCTACAAGGTCCTGCGCGGCGACGCGAAGGACCTTGCTGCGGCACATCCCGAAAAGAGGATGACGGTGCTCGTCGAAGACGGGAAGAAGAAGCCGGAGGAGTGGCAGGTTGCCCGGATGCGTCCCGAAGACAAGGCCTTGATTTGGAAAAAGAAGGGCGTGACGCCGAAGAAGGATTGGTTGACGGAAAAGGAACGGACGGCCCTCGTGGAGGCCGGCACCGCGAAGGGACTCGAGTTCCTGGACGGAAAACCGTCCCTCACGTTGGAGAAATGCCGCCGGATCCTCGCGTGCTACGACCTGCTGCGCGACCACGTCCAGAATCTGCTCGACGGAACGGAAGAGCGTCTGGTCCGCGAAGCGCCCGGCGACGAAGCGCTCGAATCCCTGCGCCGCGACCTGCTGGCCCTCAAGAAGGAAATCCGGGTCGCGCGCACGCGGTTCGTCTCCTACACGCTCGTGAGCCCGTTCCTCGCGGAGACGGTCCGGCTGCGCAGGATCGCCAAGGACAGCTTCCTCCAGATGCTGTTCAACCACCGGGCGAACGCGGGGAAGCGGCTGGACGCCATCTCGATGCTCGCGTTGGCGTGCCACAACGAGATTCTCATGAGCTGCACGGAGGACGTCCGCATCCAGTTCTGCGACGTCGTGTCCGGCCTGAAGCGGATCTCGCGTCCTGCGGAATGGGAGCACTTCAAGACCGTGACGACGATGCTCGACAGCTACGACCCCTCGAAGAAGCGCGGGGCCGACGCCTGGTGGGAGTAGCAGGAAGGAAAGGAGAGACAGACGATGAAGAACAACGCCATTCGTCCGTTCCGCCTTGCGGCGGCGATCCTTCTTGCGGCGATCGCGCCCGCCGCGATGGCCCATCCTTCGGCCGCGGAACACGCCCGGGATCTGCGGGCGGTCTTCGCGGGGCTGGAGGAGGGGCCCTTCCGCGAGATCTTCGAAACGGTGAGCGCCGACGTCGACAACGCGCTGGCCAGATCGTTCGAGGCGGAGATCGGACCGATTCCGGGCGGGCCCGGCAACCATCGCATCCTCGGTCATTCGTGGGCGCTCGGAGATCGCATCCCGAAGGACAAGCTCCGTCTGCTGGAAAGCGCCCATCCGGGCCGGCGGGCGGACATCGTCCGCTGGTGGAACCGGTTCTCCGAGGCGGAGATCTCGAAGATCGCGGAAAAGACGGGGCTCGCCAGACCGCAGGCGAAGGCGCTCGGAAACATCATCTGGCGAATCCATCTGTTCGGCGACCGGACGGTCGACAACCGGGCGGTTGACCACGTCATCCCGACCCGCGAAAACGCGGAACGGCTGATCCGGGACCTGAACGACCTGTTCCGCCGATCCTGCCCCGACGCCCTGGGCAAGGCCGTGCAGACGATTCGGGACGCGATGCGTTCCGGGTCAACGGAGGCGGCCCGGGCGACGGCCGCACTCGACGCCTGCGCGAAGGCCCGAATCCCGACCATGCTGGAACAGGGATACGGCAGGCAGCTCGCCTCGAAGGGCATCGGACGTTCCGCGCAGGCGGCAGCCGCGCTTCCCCGGACGGCCGTCGCCGGCTCCGTTCCGTCCTCCGCCGCGAAACTGATGGCGAAGGGGAAAGCCTTCGCCGCCAATTCCCCGGAAGGCGCCAAGGCGTGGTCCGCGGCCAAGGAGGGCTTCCGGTCGAAGGGAACCGTACAGGTGCGGCCGGGACTCCTGGCGCCGTCCGGACGGCTGCTTACGTCCGTGAAGTCCGGCGCCGCCGCGGGCGCGCTCGTGTTCGCCGCGGACGCCGGCATGGCCTGCTACCGGTTCTGGCAGGGGGACATCCTCGACGCCGAGTTTGCGGACGGCATCGCGGACGCGGCCCTGAAGGGGGCTGTCGTCGGCGCGGCCGTCGGCGTCGCGGTCCTGCTGGGCGCGACGCCCCAGGGCTGGGTCGTTCTCGCCGTGGCCACCGCGACGTACATCGTCGTCGACGTCGGAATCCGGATCTGGCGGGAGATCGACGAACGGCGGTTCCTCTCCGCGGAAGACCTCGCCGCCTTCGGCATCCGGCCGGATGCGTTTCCGGAGCCGCGCGATACCATTCTTTCGCCGATGGACGACGGGTTTCTGGAGCCGCGGGACAGTACGCTCGTCTTACCGTGACGGGGAGAAGCCGACAATGACATGAGGAAGCTTCTGGACCATCTCAAGGCGCACGAGGGCACGGCGGATCCGTGGATCCTCGTCTGGGACAACCGCGGAACGTTTCCGCGGAAGGTTGGCGAACTCATACGCATCTGCAATCTTGCGACGGGCGCCTCGCAGCTCTTCGGCATCCCCGTCCGCACGTCGACCTACGTCGACTACCGCGGCGAGGTCGTCCTCGAAACCCGCGTCGAGCGCGCCGAGCTTCCGGAGCTCGTCGCCCGCCTCGAGTCCCGCCTCCGCCGCCCGCTCCGCCGCGTTTCGTGATTTCCTTTCGGCTGCGGTTGTGGTATCATCCCGACCCATGCCGACCGCGACACGCAAGACCAGGCGCGTCTATCCCGTCAGCGGATACGATTTTGCACGGACCGTCCTCAACCAGAAGGGGGACGGAGCCGTGGAAACCCTGCTGGAAGTCGCGCACGGCGGGGAAACGGACTGGCTGGAGAAGAAGGCCGGCATCTATCCCTCCGTGGAACACGATCGGGCATTTCGGGCGAAGCTCGAGAAATGTCCCCCGGAGAAGATCGCCGAAGAGTCGAAATACTACGAGACGGAAATTCTCCGATCAATCGCCTGTTCGCTCGTTGCGCTTCACAATTCGCGCGGCGGCGTGCTGTTCATCGGCATCGACGACGCCAACGCCCCGGTTCCCTTCGAAACGTGCGATGCCGACGGTGTCCTGGCCACGAAGGGCCTCGAGGCGTACGTTCGGGAATCGGTACTGGGAAGACTTCTTCCGAAAGGCGGACTCTTTTCCTGCAAGAAGGAAACCTGGGCGGTCCCCGCCGACCAGCTCGACATCGAGGCGAGAGTGTGTTCATATCGGGGGGCGAAGGTTCTTGCTCTTCTCGTTCCCCCCTTGGAACCGGGATGTCCCCCCTCACTCGTCACGCGGACGGAAAACAACCGGCCCCGGAAACTGCTCCTGCAACGCAATCCCGGCGATGTCGGCGCCGTCCGAAGAACCGAAGCGGAATCCTCTTGGGACGACTCGGCCGCGGCCCTTGCCGACTTCCACGCCTCCCGCGGACGGACGTTCGGTTCCAACACGGATCTATTCGGAAAACTCCGAGAAATCGGAATCGAGCCCCCGCCGCAAAAGACAAGGTTCTGGGCAACCGGGCGGCAACGCCGACACCTTCTATCCACAGCAGGCATATTGATAGGCCTCGCGTCCGTCATCGGCCTGACGGTCTTGGGCACCCTTCAGATTCGCGTCCAAGGCGCACTGACGCGCAAGGAAAAGATTGAAAAGCTGCTGCATGAAAAGGCCCTCGTCCTCTCCCGCACGGCCTTCGCGACCTCCCTTGGCGAAACGATGGTCGAGAAGGTCGATCCCACGGTCGTGGACAAGGCCGTGAACGGATTCTGGAAGGATTCGACGCTTTACACCGAGGCGCTTGTCGACATCGCCTTTGCCCTTCAGGCGCCTGAGGGAACCGATCTCGTCGGCGAAGCCGAGAAGATCCTTCAGGTTCGTCTGGGGGCCGGACTGGAAGCCGCCATCCGCGAGGAGGCGCGCCGCGTTTGCCGCTACCGCATTGCATTCACCCAGGACGCCATTGAAACCTTCGATCTGTCGGGCAAGGAAGACTCCGGTGCGCGCGAGATGCTCGCCGTGATTTTGGTCGATGCCGTCCACAACGAAGACTTCAACCGCTGCTGTCTCGACATGGAGGCGGCGCGCTTCCTTGTGGACGAGACGCTGGGGAAGGGATCCGCGGGCGGACGGAAGACGCTCCGCATGAACGCGGAAGACGTCCGCGAATACCGCCGCCGGTGCCGCGCGGTTCAGAAAGCCGTTGTCGAAGAGCGCATGAACGTGGCCGTGATCCTGACCATTCGCGGGGCGTATGCCGACATTGGCGCCCCGGACTTCGCCGACCGTTTGACCGAAGCGATCTCGCGCGCCACCGACATTCCGCGCGACGAGTTCGGAGAACACTTTGCCAAGTTGCTTGACGAGGGCCGTCTTCTGCTTTCCACGAATCTTGCTCAGAGATACGCGCAGATGCTAAAAGTCCGTGGAGAGTCTGGTCAGATCGATTGGCCGCTTTCCGAGGAAACCGTCGATCTCGTCGTCGAAACCATTGCGCATCGGACCGGCATCGGCGAGGGGCAGATCCGACTGGCCTTCGACAATGCCTGCCGCTAGAGCGGTTCTATATCGGACTTGGCGACAGAATTCGTTTGATGGCGAAAGGGGGGTGTGATAGTATTTATCCCCATGAGAAGCAACCCAATTTCTGGCTACGATCTTGCCAAGTCGATCTTCCGCGAATGCGGAGGCAAGAATGTCGATGCTCTGGTCGATTTCGCCGGCGGCGAGACGGACTGGCTCGAGTTCAAGGCCGGTCTTTTCGCCCGCCCGGAGGACCTAAAGGACGGAGAACGCCAGGAGGACGCGCTCTGGCACGTCGCCCGGGCGGTGTTCGGATTTCTCAATTCGTCTGGCGGCTTGATCATCCTGGGAATCGACGACAAGCGAAAGCCCGCCGATCTGAGGAAGTCCAAAGGAGGCGAGACGTTGGCCGACGAAGGCATGGAGGCATATTTGAGGAAAGTCGTGGAGCCCAACCTGCCCCCGAGCAAGAAAAAATGGGAAACCGGGCGCGCCGGCCGTCTTGCATGGGAAGGCCGGGAACGGACTCTCGTCAAGGACGCCATTGGCATTGAGCCGGCCAAATTCCGTGGAAAGGATATCATTCTCCTTTTCGTGGCTCCTCTCGCCAAGGGGCGGATGGAAATCGTCCGGGAAGGCGATTCGCAAGTTCTTCTGGTCCGACAGCCCGGCCATGTCGCGAAAGTCGAATCCATTAAAGACGTCCAAGACATGGTTTCTTGGACAACCCGCCGCCGCAGGGTCGAAAGACGCGAGTTTGCGGAAACACTGGAACAGTTCAAGACAGAGAAAAAGGAAGATATCCGTGCGAAAGGTGTCGACGCGTTTTCCAAGCCGGGCAAACGGCCAGCCGTCACGAAGAAAGCCAAACCCGCGCCCGGCGTCTTGTTTCCCTGTCCGGAGTGCGGCTCATATGTTTCCGGCAACGGGAAAAACGGGAACCAGCGTTGCACCAAATGCGGCGAGACGTTCCATTGCGGCGTCTACGAGGAGAACTTCGTCCCCCAGCCGGACGACGAGTCCAGCGGATGGGCGGTTGCGAAATGGCTGCTGCTCTCGTTCGGGCACCGGGTGTCCGATTCCGATCTGCGGCGACAATTGAAAGTCGAGAAAACGCTTTTCAACGGCGTGACGGGCGATGATTTCGAGGACGTCCTTGATCGTTGCAAATTGGATGTCGAGACGATTACCCTATCCAAGAAGGATTTGAACATCGGAGCCTCCGACCTTTGCGAAGCGTTCTCCAACGACGGGCTCGTCGCCGTGGAATACGCGACGGACCGGGCCCCCTTCCCCGAAACACGTGGCGCAACGAGATGGATCGGACTGGAACGAACGAACAAAGGCGTCGTTCGTGTCATGGATCCCTGGTTTGCCTTCGGATATTTGGAGTTCCGGGCTTGGAAGAAGGCCGCATTTGACGATGTCAGGGCCATCGTGAAAGCCTTCTCTGTTTTTGAAAAGGAATAGATCCATTCGGATCCGTGTTCAAACGGTTCCAAAAAGAAAACATGGATTCGAAAACTCCCAAGTCGCAGTCCTCGGTGCCCAAAAAGAAGCCTAAATCGCCGCAGTGGCTGATGGGCATCATCTTTTTTCTTGGGCCATTTCGTGTTCGATTGGTTGCTGCTATGATCGTTCTGGTCAATCGGGCCCGTCGTGCGGCGATTGGGGCAAAATTGGAAAAACGGAAGCAATCAAGGCTCAAGAAACGAGTCGAATGAGTCGCGAGGATCAAATCTGACTTGAGAAAAGGGCGGAAGAAACCGAACGAAAAGGCCAGGAAGATTCCGCTTGTCGGGGATGTCTCAAGATTTGTGGATACAGGGTGTTCCGTATGGGAAGCAGGGGGAGACAAGGTCCGTTCACGCGGCCTTGTATCGTCGTTCATAGGCCCGTCGGTCGAACGCAACCGACGGGAACACCTTCCCGAACGAATGGTCGAGCAGGGACGGCGTCTCGCGGTAGCGGCCGCCGGTGTTGTCCAACAGCCGACCCATCGGGTTGACGACGATGTAGGCGTTAACGATGTCCGCCGTGTTCTCCACGACGGGGCGGCAGTCCGCGTGGCGCGCCGCAAAAGCCTCGAATTCCGCGCCGGAGACGAGCAGATCGTCCGCGTGGTCGTTCGTCCCTTCGATCCGGATCATCCGCAGCAGCTTCCACCGATCGGGACGGACTGCCGCCACCAAGGCGTGGAAGTCCTGGCGGCAGTTCACCCGGTTGACCACGGTGTTGATCTTCAGCCGGATTCCCGCGGCGTGGATCGCGCGCGCCAGCTCCCCTAGCCGCGACATGGACAGGCTCTGGCCGGCGCCGTTGACACGCCCCAGCCGGCAGTTGTCCTCGTGGCGGAAGGCGTCGACGCTGATGCCGATCATGGACAGCTTGTTCCGGTTGGCGTCGATCCACGACGGCGTGAGCAGGCTGCCGTTCGTGATGACGGAGACGGGAATGCCCAATCCGTGGATGTGGTCGATCAGCCCTTGGGCGAACGGCGCCGCCAGAGGCTCTCCTCCCGCCAGATTGAACCGGCGCACGTCCACGTCGCGAGTGATGTTGGAGACGATTCGCTTCCATTCTTCCAGCCCCAGCGGCGTCCTGCCGAAACGCGAATGGCAGAACCGGCACCGGTAGTTGCAGATGTCGGTGTAGTGGAGATTGACGACCAGGTCCTGGTATTCCTTCATGGCACGGGTTCCTTGTTCGGGTTGGATGGCTTCCACATTTGGCATAAGGGATTCCTCCGCCGGTTTTCCGATTTTGCGGTTTTACCGGTTTGCGATGGAAATGACCGGAATCCGCCGCTTATGGGTGGTGTCGGCGGAATCCGTCAAAACGAGACATGCACAAACTCCTAGAACACCTCAAAGCGCATCTTTCGACGGCCGATCCGTGGATTCTCGTCTGGGACAATCGCGAGACGTTTCCGCGGAAGGTCGGGGACCGTATCCGCATCTGTAATCTGGCGACGGGCGCGTCGCTGTTCTTCGGCATCCCCGTTAGGACTTCGACCTGGGTCGACTACCGCGGCGAGGTCGTTCTCGAAACCCGTGTCGAGCGGGCCGAACTACCGGAACTGCTCGCGCGCCTCGAGGCGCGACTCCGACATTCGCCGGGCCGCCGCGTTTCATGATTTCCTTTCGGCCGTCCTTCTGGTAGAATTCATCTCCATGCAAGCCACTTCCACCGCACGGTCTCCTCTGGTTCCCGTCAACGGATACGATTTTGCCCGATCGGTTCTCGACCAGGAACCGGATCGTGGCGTCGAGATACTTCTTCAGGCGGCAGGCGAAAACGAATCGGACTGGCTCGAAAAGAAAGCCGCGGTCTACCGGTCGGAAAGCAAGGACGAACGCTTCCGGAAAGCGTTGGAAAACTGCCCCCCCGAACAGAGGAAACGCAGGAAAGATCTCCTGAATCTCGAATTGCTCGCTGAAATCGCCAAGGCCATCGTCGCCATCCACAACTCCCGAGGTGGCGTTTTGTTCGTCGGCATCGACGACCAAACCAATGAACCCGTTTCCTTCGAAAACAACGACGGCGGAGAAATCTGGAGGACGAACGGAAAGGGCGACTATGCCCTCAAGGCGGTTTGGGGCCGGCTTGCCCGGGAGAACGGAGAGTTTCGTTTCGACCACGAGACATTGATCGTTCCGGTGGAAGCCGTCGGCGTGGTTCCAAAATGGTGTCGCTACAAGAACGCGGATGTCCTCGCCCTGCTCATCCCCCCGCTCGCACCCGAAAAGAATCCGCTTGAAGTCACGCACGTCGAAAACAATTCTCCGTGGAGATCCATTCCGAAGAGAGCACCAGGAGATGTCGGTCAAGTCAAGAAGGAAATGCGAAACGATGCGTGGATCGGTTCCGCCGCACAATTGGCCGATTTCCACCACGCCCGCCAAGAACGTTTTCTAAATCAAACCGATCTTGCTTCCAAACTCAAGATACTTGGTCTTTCCGTTCCCAGCTCCTTTGTTTCCCAAATTCCGAAGCCCCGGCAGGAAATCACCTCGACCGTCGACCGTCCGCGCGCAGCCAACTTCGTCGGACGCGAAAAGGAACTCGAAGAGTTGCACGAACTGCTCGCGGACGGACGAATCCCCGTCGTGACCGGTCCAGGTGGGACGGGCAAGTCCGAGTTGGTCCTCCAGTACGCCGCACGGAACAAGGCCGACTACCCCGGAGGTTTGTTCCAGATTGACATGGAAGACGTCACCGATTGGAATCAGACCTTCCTATCAATGCTGGAGAAGCCCGGCGTTCGGGATGTTCTCGGACTTCCGGTGAACAACGAAGCCGAGATAGAATGTGAAGCCGAAAAGGAACCAAGTGTCAATAGTGCGGAATTGGCAGCCGACGGAACTGGCATGCCATGCGACAATTGCTTGAGAGAGAGCATCGCCGGAGACAAGAAATCCGTTCCAGCGGCCTTGTCCGCCCGGGTCGGCAGGGCAGGTCCCATTTTGATGATCCTTGACAACGTCGATCCTCCAGCCTGCAAAACGCTTTTCAAGGAAACCGTCCTCTCCAAACTGGGTCTTCCGTCCGACGTGAAAATCGTCGCCACGGCACGGGCGTCAGATCTTACCTTTCCGGCCAGCGGCGTCTGCAAGGAATTCCGACTTTCCGACTTGTTGCCGGATGTAGCCGTCCGGTTTTTGCTGGCAAATCACCCGGAGGCTTCCGAAGACGAACGGAAGGCGGCGGAAAACATCGCCCGGATGCTTGATTATCGCATCCTCTATCTGAAGGCCGTTCCCTCGCTGTTGGAGGATGACGATTCCGATTTTGCCGGGTCGTGGAGGGCACTCGAAGCGGGCCTGCGCGACAATCTCGCGGATGTCGTCGCCGCGGGAATGGAAGACGACAGGGGCCGGACGCCGTCCGCCCTTTGGCAACTGACGCAAAAGGCTTTTGCCGCCAATCGTCCAAAAGGAGACAGGTGGATTCTCCTGGCGCGGATCGCCTCGTTCTTTTCTCCTGACCTCGGCATCCGGAAAGCCGCGCTTTCCGCATTGTGGAAAAGCATCTCGGCGCCAGATGGCGATCTGGACATCGCCTTTGATCAGGCGATCAACAAACTTCTCAAGCATGGTATCCTCGAGGACCGAGACGGCGAATACTATATGCATCGTCTCACATGCGCGGCCATTCGAGCCGCTTCAAGAGAGGAAGCGCCGAACATCGAGGAATCTGTCGGTTTGTCATTGGCGGGAACTGGTCGCTCGGAGAGTCGGGACTGGGTATCGCTCTCCGGCAGTATTCCGGCCCTGCGCCATGTCCCGGAGGCTCTGCTCGACGGAAAGACGTGCGTTGACATCCTGTGCGGCAACCGTCAATTCGCCGACCTTTGCCCGTGGACAAAACTCGACTATTCTGATTGGAGGAAACTTCTTGCCTTTCATCCACAGTTTATCGATCAATTGCAACAATCCGCTGATAATGGCAGCGCTGGTGCACAAATCGCTCTTGGGATTTGTTACTATTACGGTCGCGGCGTGAACCAGAATTACGAAGAAGCCGTAAAATGGTTCCGCAAGGCTGCCGAGCAGGAAAACGCTGCTGCGTATTCGAATCTCGGCGTATGCTACGAAAAGGGCCGCGGCGTGGAACGGAACGCCGAAGAGGCCGCGAAATGGTACCGCAAAGCCGCCAATCAGGAAAACGCTACTGCGCAGACCAATCTCGGCAATTGCTACTACAACGGTTGCGGCGTGGAACAGAGTTCTGAGGAAGCCGTGAAGTGGTACCTCAAGGCCGCCGAGAAGGGAAACGCTGATGCGCAGTTCAATCTCGGCGTATGCTATGGCAATGGCCACGGCGTGAAGCAGAACGCCGAGGAAGCTGTGAGGTGGTTCCGCCAGGCCGCCAATCAGGAAAACGCTACTGCGCAGTTCAATCTCGGTTGCTGCTACTACCACGGTCGTGGTGTGGAACAGAACTACGAAGAAGCCGTGAGGTGGTGGCGCAGGGCCGCCGATCAAGGAAAGGGTGCAGCGCAATTTAATCTTGGCGTGTGCTATGGCAAGGGCCACGGCGTGGATCGGAGCGCCGAGGAAGCCGTGAAGTGGTACCGTAAGGCTGCCGAGCAGGAAGACGCCGCTGCGCAGGCTAGGCTCGGCTTGTGCTACGAGGAGGGCGAAGGCGTGGAACGGAACGCCGAGGAAGCCGTAAAATGGTACCGCAAGGCCGCCGAGCAGGGCAACGCTTCTGCACAGACAAAACTCGGTTATTGCAAGAATGACGGCCGTGGCATAGAACGAAGCGTCGAAGATGCGGTGAAGTGGTGGCAAAAAGCGGCAGAACGGGGGTACGCCCCGGCTCAATGGGAACTCGGTAGTTGCTTTGCCCTCGGAAAAGGTGTCGCGCGGAATGAGGAAGAGGCCGTAAACTGGTGGCGTAAGGCGGCGGACCAAGGAAACCCCTGGAGACAAATCCGTTTGGGCCGGGTTCTTTTGTTCGGGAACGGCGTTGAAAAGAACGAGGCGGAGGCGTTCCGTTGGTTCCAGCGCGCGGCGGAACAAAAAGACGATTATGCGTTCGCCTGGCTCGGCTACTGTTTCGCGTCAGGAACCGGGACGCCCAAGGATACACAAAAATCTGAATCGCTCTTTTTGAAGATCAGTCAACCCGCTCTTGGATTCAACGAGATTGCATGGTGTTTGTTCAAAGCAGGACGGTTTTCGGATGCCTTGCCGTTCGCGGAAAGGGCAGTTGCCGCGTTGCGGACAATCGAAGACTTCCCGATGCAGAAACGAATTATAATCCTCGATACACTTGCTGCCATTTTTCACCATTTGAACCGGGAAGAGGAAACGAAAGACGTTTGCTCCGAAATCCTGTCTCTGTTCCCAGAAAACGACGATTCAAAACACCACGAGGAAGCTCTCGTCCGGCTCGGGCGGGCCTGTCAACGCCTTGGCGACAAATCTGGCGCGGTCGATGCGTTCCAGAAGGCACTAACCATTGTGGAACGGCATGACGGCAAGCACGCCGAATACGGAGAGTCCGCAGATTCCTTGCGCGCGTTGCTGGCCGAATTGTCGGAACGCGGTTGAATTTAACGGGTTTCTTTCACAGAAGGCCTCCGCCTATGTCTGGGCGGAACAACTCCGATGTTTCGCGCGAAACAGGAAAAGAGTTTGCTGGGAATAATCGCCGAAGAGTTGCTTTGATCCCTTTTTCCGGTGCGCTCGGCGAGCGCATCCTACCGAGATGGCGGTGCAAAAACCGACGGATCGGGTTCGCATTGGTGGAAAACCGGTCAGACCGGACCTTATCGGGATTGATGGCAATCAACTCCGACAAGGAAACCGACGATGCAGGCGGACGATCTTGAATCAGCACAGACCGTGCTGCAGGACAAAGTATTCCGGCGCGCAGGCGAACTCGGATACGACGCCGACAAGATTGAGCCGATCTATGACGGCGTGGCCGATGCAGTGGCATATCTTGACGCGAAGCCGCGGTTGATGTGGATCCTCAAGGAGCCCTACGACGACTGGGACGACGATGAAAGTCCCTGCGGCGGCGGATGGACGTTCTTCCGGGATGTCGCGAAGGGAAAGACCCTCGCGCAGGTCGCGAACGCGAACCCGGCCCTTCGCAACGTGGCGTACGCAAGCCGAGCCATTCTGGGCGGCATCGGTTCCTACGCAGAGCTGCCGTGGATTGTGGATGCGCCGGCGGACTACGAGCGCTCGCTGCGGAGCATCGCGTTCGTAAACGTGGGCAAGATGCCGGCGGGTCGGACCACGAGCGAGGAACGCCTCGCCGCCTGTTATGCGCAATGGAAGGACGTTCTCTTCGAGCAGATCGATCTCTATGATCCGGACATCCTCGTCTTCGGCAACACGCTGCAATGCTTCGAGCCGGACATGGGACTTGATCTTTCCAAGCCGGTCCGGACCGTGAAGAACGGAGGATCGACGGTGGATATCCACGTTTGGCGCGGCAAGCGCATCCTCTGGGCGCCGCATCCCGCCGCTCACATTCAACCCGAAGAATGGGTGGATTCCGTCATCGAGGCGGCACGGGGCCCGTTAATCCAGGCGGCGCGCTCGGCGAGCGCGCCCTACCGGGAGGAATCCGCCAGTCCGGTAGGGCGCGATGGCCCCATCGCGCCGGATTCCGAAATCGCGGTACGACCGTCGCAGAAAGTCGCACCGGAAGAAAAAAGCGGGCAGGCCCGGAAAACAGCGGCGGCTACCGCTTATACAAGGCAGAACAACCCCACGAACACACAACAAAACGAATCCAAAACCAGGAGCAGCACCATGTCCCAAGTCCACGCCAATCCCGACGAAATCCGCGACTTCGCCGCCCGGCTCCAGGCCTGCGACGAGAACATCTCGGACGAACTTTCCGCCACGGCCGCCGCGTTCGCGGCGCTCGGCGACACCTGGAACGACGCCAAGCGCGCGGAGTTCGAGGAATCCTTCGAGGAGCTGAAGGACTGCATCGGCCGCTTCTCGGCCTCCTGCGCGGAGCAGGTTCCCCACCTGATCCGGCTCGCCGACCACCTCGACGAATTCAACGCCACCTTCTGCTGAACGAAATGGAAACCGTCGCCTCCGTCGAAAACATGGAAGATGTCTCGTCGGCCCTCTCCTCCGGGGTCGAGAACGCGGCGGAGTCCGTCCGCGAGACGGGCTCCTCGCTCGACGGCCTCTCGGAGGCGGCCGACGCCGCCCTCGCCGATGCGGAGCGCGCGGTCGAGGAGGCCCGGGCAGAAGTCGTCCGGCTCGAATCGCTGGTTTCGTCCCTCGAATCGCAAATCTCCTCCCAAGACGACGGCGAGAAGGATTCCGGCGGAAACGATTCCGCCGCGGCCGAACTCGCGTCCGCGCAGGCGGATCTCGGAGAAGCGAAGGAAGAGCTTCGCAATTGCGAGGACCGTCGCGAGAAGGCGGCGGCGACGGCGCGCCGGGCGACGGCGCTGCGCGAACGCTTCCTGGACGCGAGCCGAGCTTCGCTGAAGCGGATGGAGGATCTCGGAACCCTGTGCGCCTCCCGCGTCCGGCATGCCTGCGAGGCGCTGGAGAAGTACATCGCCGAACATCCCGGACACGCGGCGGCCGGATTCGCCGGATGGATCCGGTGGACTCCGCCGGCGAACGCGCCCGTGACGCCCGATGCGCTCGCCGCCCGGATCAAGGGCGCGAATCTCCGGGAATCCATCGCCTACGAGGCGGAGCGCGATCCGCGGTTCCGGTCCAAGATCGAGGACTACGGACGCCGCTGGGAGTCCGCGGCCACGCTCTCGGAGAAGACGGCCGTCATCCGCCAGGCGCGCCGGAACGCCAGCGGCGAACTGGCGGAACGCGTCGTGACGGCGGCGTTCCGCCCGATCGGAGACGTCTCCACGCAGAACCGGACCGTCTTCGACGACGGGCGCTACACGAAGACGGATCTCGTCGTCCGCAACCTGCGCGCGCCGGTGATCCTCGGGCGCGGCGACCGCGCCTTCGCCCCGAAAGGAGGGACGATCGCGTTCGAGGTCAAGGCGGGACAGGCGTCCTACCTGCGGTCGCAGGAGGACCATCTCGCGTTCCAGGCCGGCGGGCACCGGACGGCGAACGCCTCGGCGACGATCTGCACGGCGGACATCCACGATCTGCCGGAAGCGGAGGAGCGCGAACTGAGGGACAGGCTCCGCGCCGCGGGTTCGCCGATCCTCGGCATGCTGCCGCGGAAGCGGGATATCGACCGGGCTCTCTACGAAGCCATCGTCTACGGAATCGGGAAGACCAGACCATGAACGACAATCTCGCGACCTCCTTCAAGCGCGCTCTTGAACTCTTCCGGGAACAGACCCGCGGCGAGTTCGCGACGAATCTGATGGAGAAGGTCCTCGAACCAATGGCGAACGAACTGGACGCCCTGTCGTCCGAAATCGAAAGCGCGAACCGGGAACTCTCCGATCTCGAAACCGAACTCGAAGGAAACAACGAATGAAGAACGACATCCGCGAAACCAACGACGAAATCCGCCGCCTCGTCGGCGCGCTCGACGCGAGCCTCGACGGCATCCCCGCCGGGGAGGTCGCGCGAGAAGCGGCGCTGAAGGCCCGGGCCGGGAAACTCGACGGCGAGATCGTGGGCCTGCTCGCGAAGGCGGGCTTCACCCGGGAAACGGCTGGCGCGGGCGCTTTCGACTCCCTGCGCCGAGAGGCGTCCGAACGCGCAGCCGAACGCGCGGGACGCGAAGGGGAAGCGTCGGACGCCGCGACCCGCGCGGCCGCGGTCCGCGCGGAAATCGCGGGGCTGGACGCCGACATCGAGTCGGCCAAGGCGCGGCAAAAGGCCCTCACGGACCGGATCGACGCGCTGACCGCCGAAATCCGGAACCGGTGGATCGTCGAGGACATCTGGCATTGGATCTTCGGGGACGAGGCGAAGGCCGAGAAAGCGAGGGCCGAAGGCGCGAGGGCCGCCGTCCGGAACGAACTGGACGTGCTCCTCGGAAGCCTCCACGAGAAGGAGGAGCGCCGGAACGCTCTCGCCGCCGAAGAGTCGGACCTGCGCCGCCAGGAGGCCGAACTCGACGCCCGGATCGGGGAGAACGCCGCGCGGCAGAACGCCTTCCGAAACGCCGTCGCGACGGCGCGGGAACACGGGAAGGTCCTCGCGGAACTGTCCGATCTGAAAGGCCGGCAGGAGAAGCGGGCCGCCGAACGCGCGCAGGCGGGACGCGACGCAGCAAGGGAGCTCGGGGAGCGCGTCGCGGACATCCTCGGCGCGCAGCCCCGGCTCGCGGACCTCGGACCGGACGGATACGGGCGCGCGGAGACGTTCCCGAAGGCGTTTTCGTTCGGGCGCTACCGCTTCTCCGCGGACGGCCACGACTGGTGCGTTCCGCGGATCCTGCCGTTCCCCATGCCGAAGTCGCTCGTCTTTCCCGCGACGGAAGCGGGGACGGCGGCCGTCCGCGAATTCCTCCTGCGCGCGTTCCAGTGCCTTCCGCCGGAATCCCTCGAGATCACCGTGTGCGATCCCGTCCGGATGGGCGCCTCGCTGAACGGGTTCCAGGGACTCCTCGACAACCGGAAGCCCGTCGCCGGCGGGAAGTTTCCGACCGTCGCGCCCGAAATTGAGGAGGCGCTGTCGCGGCTTCACGGCGCGATCGAGACGTTCCTGCAGGAGGAGTGCACGGGCGAGATCCGCGACTGGGCGTCCTACAACGCCGCCCATCCCGACCGGCCGAAGACCTACCGGATCCTCGCGATGTTCGACCTGCCGGACCAGCTCACGGACGCCGCCGCGGGCTACCTGGCGAAGATTCTCGAGAACGGCCCGAAGTGCGGCATTCTGCCCCTTCTGGCCCTCGATCCGGCGAAGCTCGACCCCCGGAGGCATGCCGCGCTGAAGGCCGCTCTCGGAGCCTTCGCGTGGGACGCCGGACGGATGCAGGGGATTTTCGGCGGCTTTCCGGTTCTCCGGAACGCGCGTCTCGCCGCGGAGGAACCGTGCGCCCTTCCGGACGACGCGGGCGTCTCGGCGGCCCTTTCCGGGCTGTGCGCCGGCTACGCGGAGCGCGACCGCTTCGCCGGATCGCTGGAGTCGGTCTTGCGGGACGAGGCGTTCTGGGGAGCCACGTCCGAGAACGGCCTGGAGGCGACGATCGGATGGGAGGAGGAGAGCCGGGCCCCCGTCCGGTTCTCGCTGAGCGACCAGCCGCCCGTCCATGCGCTGCTCGGCGGATCGACCGGCTCGGGCAAGACGAACCTGCTCCACGTGCTGATCCACTCCCTCTGCCACCGGTATTCGCCGCGCGAGCTGAACCTCTACCTGCTCGACTACAAGGAGGCGACGGAGTTCAACGCCTATGCGCGCCCGCTCCTGCCTCACGCCGCGGGCATCGCAACGGAGAGCGACGTGGAATACGGCATCTCGGTCCTGCGCCATCTGGAGCGGGAGCGCATCCGCCGTTCCGAGCTCTTCAAGGAGGCGGGAACCGTCGATATCCGCGGATACCGGCGCAAGACCGGGGAGGCGCTGCCGCGCATCCTCCTCGTCGTCGACGAATTCCAGCGGCTGTTCGAGGGCGCGAAGGCGGGCGCCGAGGCGGAGACCCTGTTCCGGAACCTCCTCAAGCTCGGTCGGTCGGCCGGCATCCATCTGCTGATGGCGACGCAGACGGTGAACGGGCTCCAGAACATCGTTTCGATCCGGACGTTCCTCGGGCAGATGGCCTGCCGTCTCGCGCTGAAGTGCACGCCGGAGGATTCGGCCACGCTGCTCGCGATGGACAACCTGGCGGCGTCGACGCTGCCGGGACCGCCGCACGGCATCCTCAACAACGACCTTGGAAAGAAGTCGGCGAACGTCCGCCTCTGCATCCCGCTGGCGGATCCGGACGGCTGCAAGGCCCACCTCGAGGAGCTGTCCGCAGCGGCGGCCGAACGTGGCGAGGGCGTGTCGGACTGCCGCGTGTTCCGCGGCACGGCGCTTCCGGAGCCGCCCGCGGACGGCGGGCTCGTTTCGCCGGAGGAGATCCGCGGCCCTCGGATCGCCGTCGGCCGGACGGCGGACTTCGAGGAGGAGCCGGTCTTCGCGGACCTGGACGGAAAGAACCTGCTCGTGGTCGCCCGGCGATCCGACATCGCCGGCGGGCTCCGCCGCGCGATCGCGCGGGGGATCGCCGCCGGGGCGGGAACGAAGGAGGTCCTTCTCTATTCGGAGAATCCGGAGGACTGGAACGCCCTCGACGGGGCCGCGAACATCGTCCGCGTCGACGACGAATGGAGCGGCGAGAACCTCGACGAGTTTGCGGCAAGGGACGCGGCCCGCAAGGTCGTCGTCCTCGACGGGTTCGAAAATCTCCGCGGGCTCCGCTCGGCGGGATACGTCCCCTCGCGGAGCGGCCCTTCCGCGGCGGAACGCCTCCGCGCGCTGGTCGAGCGACCGAAGAAAAGCGGCGTGCAGCTCGTGCTGCTCTTCCGCGACTACGGACGGGCGTGCCAGGACGCCAAGGGCCTGCTCTCGGTCTGCGACCTGCGCATCGGAGACATGACGCTCTCCGAACCGGCGAAGTTCCTCGGCTTCGAGGGAATCGGGCCGAGGGAGGTTCCGGCGCTCTCCCCGACCAAGGCCGTGCTGATCGACCGCGACGCCGACGGACCGGCCGTGTTCCGGCCGTTCGCGCAATCGAAAGGGGGCGCGCAATGGTAGGGCGCGACGGCCCGTCGCGCCGGGCGCCGCGGCGCGTTCGGCGAACGCGCCCTACCGGGATCGGAATCCTCCTTGTGTTTCGGTGGAAAACCCGGAGCGTTGGGATTTATAGAAAGTGAAAGGACGACGGCCGTCCCGCGAAACCAACCGAAACGATAGCGACATGAACGAAGAGAACCTCCCCGCCCTCCCGATTCCGCACTGCCCCGTGATGATCGTCCTCGACACGTCCCACAGCATGTGGGGCCGCGGGATGCAGGACCAGCAGGACGCGCTCAAGGCCTTCCACAAGACCCTGGGCGCGCTCGAATTCGCCGACTCGCGGATCGAGATCGCGGCGGTCGGGATGGGCGAGAACCTGAAGGTGCTGCAGCCCTTCGCGCCGCTCGCGGAGTCGAACGTCGCGAATCTGGCGATCCGTCCGAAGGGCGACACACCCGTTGGCGGCGCGCTCCGGCTCGCGCTCGGCGAACTGCGCCGGAGGACGGACGAGCTCCGCCGCGCCGGCGAGGGCGTCGCCACGCCGCAGCTGCTGGTTCTCTCGGACGGGAAGTCCTCGGACGACTTTTCCGCCGAAGCCGCCGAGATCCGCCGGGAAGCGGCGGCGGGCCGGCTCGTCTGCCGGGCCGTCGCGACCGGCGGGAGTCCAGACCTCGGCGCGCTCGCGCGCATCGCGGGGGAGAAGGTCGACCGTCCCGACTACGGAGGCCTCCGCGAGACCTTCGCGAGGATCGGCGAAAAAGTGTCGCAGACCTACGAGGACGCCGTTCCCGACCTTCTGATGGCCGAGACCCGGCCGACGCCGAGCGGAACCTACGTCGAGGAGAAGCCCCGCCCCCTCGGCAACTCCGGTCGCCTGTCCGGCCGCACGGTGCTCGTGGACGGAACGAACGTCTGCTTCTGGGGACGGAACGGAACGACAGCGAGCCTTGCGCCCGTCCTTGCGCTCGCCCGGGCGCTCGACGCGGAGGGAGCGGACTGGCAGGCGTGCTTTGACGCCTCCACGCGCCATCATCTGGCCCGGGGAGGAACCGGCGACGAGGCGGCCTACGAGAGACTTCTCCGCAGCCGTCCCGAGCGCTTTTCGGAGGCGCCGGGTGGAACCTGCGCCGACGTGTTTCTGCTCCAGGCCGCCGCCGCCGACCCGAAGACCGTCGTCGTCTCGAACGACTTCTACCGGGACCACGTGGCGGAGTATCCGTTCGTCAAGGACAAGAGCCGGTTCTTCCGCGGCGGCGTGTTCCGCGACCAGCTCTGCATCCCGAATCTCGGGATTCGCTGCGCGCTGATCCGGACGAGCGCGGCGTCTGACGCCGAAATCCGTGAAACGGAGAAAAAGAGAACCTCCTGTGGAATCTTAGACGAGGGATTCCTTATCTAGGACAGAAGGACGCATCAAACCAACCCGAATTCGAACAACAACAAGAAGGAACAAAACCATGTCTCTCCTCCTCCTCGGCGGTCTCGCCATTGCCGGAATTGCGGCCTGGAACGCGCTCTCGGACAGTTCGTCCGGCTCGACGCCGGCCGCGCCGCCCCCGGCTCCCGTTCGCCGTCCCCGTCCGTCTCGTTCAGCGGGTTCCTCCCGTCCTTGCAAGGCGACGCCGACGCGCCCCCGGACGCCGAAGGCGCTTCCTCCGACGGGCGGCGGATGGCTCGCCCAGTGCGGAGCGAGCGCCGTCCCGACCGGCGGGCCGACGACGGTCTACGACCCCAGCGGAAACCCGCTCCAGCTCTCCGCCGCCGACGAACTCGCCAGCGGCGGCGAGGGGACCGTCTACCGCTGCCCCGGGCACGACGGGTTCGTCATCAAGCTCTACAAGCGCGACATCGTGGACAACCCGGAGAAACAGAAGGCCGTCGTGGGGAGACTCCGCGACATGCTCGTCATCGAGGCGCTCCGCAAGGATCGCGACATCGCCTGGCCGCAGATGCCCGTCTATGACGCGAACAAGCGCGTGGCGGGGTTCGTCATGCGCGCCGTTGACGGAGCGTCCTTCCGTTCCCTTCAGGGCGCGGCCCAGATCCAGCGTCTGTTCCCCGAATGGGATCGGAAGGACCTGGCCCTCGTGGCGCGCAACTTCCTCGACAAGATGCAGCTTCTTGCGGACCACGGCGTACTCGTGAACGACTTCAACCCGGCGAACTTCATCGTCGGAAGGGACCACAGGGTCCGCCTCATCGACTGCGACAGCTTCCAGATTCCCTCCGCGAACGGAGGCTCTCCGCATGTCACGACGACCTACTTCGCCTCTCACTCCGCGCCGGAGCTCCTTCGCGATCCCTCGCTTCTCAAGCGGTCCCGCGGGCCGGAGCAGGCTCGGTTCGGTGCAGCCATCATCGTGTTCCAGCTCCTCATGTGCGGACTGCATCCCTACAGCCACAAGAACGGAGGAACTCCCGAGGGAAACCTCAAGGCCGGGCAATGCCCGCTGGGAATCGGTTCGGGATGCTCGATTCCGACTGGCTGGTACAATCTCCTTAGCTACCTTCCCTACACGATGATGGAGAAATTCATCCGGATGTTCCGTGACGGGCACGGCGACCTCTCGGTTCGACCGACTCTGGCGGAACTGAGAGCGGAAGTGGAGAAGTTCCTCTTCGTCATGAAGAAAGATCCGCTCCGCAGGGAACTTGCCCCGGCGACGCCCAAGGTGAAATCGGACTCGAACCAAGGTCCTTGGAAAAAACCGGCGGCCTAGTGGAAAACCCGGAGGCCCAGAACTTAATCTAGGTAAAGGAACGAACAACCAAGCTTCAACAAACCCACAAACCCCGAACAGACCATGAAAGACTACGCCAACAACAACACCCTCGACGTCACCAACCCCGCGCCGCGCTGCCCGGTGATTCTTCTCCTCGACACGTCCGGAAGCATGGACGGCTCGCCGATCCACGAGCTCAACCAGGGCGTCCGGCAGTTTCTGGAGGAGACGAGGAGCGACGAGGCGGCCGGTATGAGCGTCGAACTGGAGGTCATCACTTTCGACGACCGCGCCTCGCGCGTCATTCCCTTCCGGTCCATCGCGGGCGTGAACGGCCTGCCTTCGTTCGGAGCCGGCGGAATGACGAGCATGGGCGCCGCGCTGCGGATGGCGACGGCCGATCTCAAGGCCCGCCGCCACCTCTACCGCCAGACCGGCGTCTCGAGCTACCGTCCGTGGGTGGTGCTGATGACGGACGGCGGTCCCAACGACGAGTGGCGGAACGCCGCCCGTGAGATGCGCGAGATGGGGGAGCGAGGGCGCATCCAGTACATCGGCATCGAGATCGGCCATCAGGTGGACCATCGGACGATGTGCCAGATCCTGCCGGCGAATCCGGGGCCCGTTCGTCTGCAGGGGCTGAAGTTCAAGCAGTTCTTCCGCTGGCTCACGGACTCCCTGCGCAGCGTCTCCCGCAGCACGCCGGAGCAGGAGAGCCAGGTGCGGTTCGGCGACATCCGGTCATGGGCCGACCTGGCGAGCCTCGAGAACCTCTAGGCCGATGGAAGGAACGAAGAAAATGACCGACAGGAACCACCCGATTTCGCGCGGCTTCGCTGCCTCCGTCCCCGGCGCGGGGCACATCCGGTACGCCACGCCGTGCCAGGACGCCTCCGGTGCGATCCTTGCGCCGCGTCCGGCGGCCATCGTCTGCGACGGCCGCGGCAGCGCGAGGCTCTCGCACTTCGGAGCGCAGGGCGCGGTTCGCGCGTTCTTCAGCCAGCTGAGCGTCCTCGAGCCGTTCCTCGCCGGCGTGCTCGACCGGGAGGCGCCCCAGGAGAAGTGGGACGGCCTCTGCCGACTCCTCTACCGGACGCTCCTTCAGGTCAAGCTCGACCTCGCGGCGGAGCGCGGCGGCGAGGAGAAGGACTTCGACTTCACCGTGGCGTTCGCCGTGGCGGGGACCGTCTCGATCGGCTGCTTCCAGGTCGGCGACGGGGCCATCGTCCTGCGGAACGGAGGCGTCTGCAGGACCGCGTTCGAGCCCGACAAGGGCGAGTTCGCGAATCAGACTCAGTTCCTCCGTCCGGGCGGCGATGCCGCGGGAAAGTTCCACGCCAGGCTCTTCCCCGCCGAAGAGAACGAGGGCGTGGCGATCACCTCGGACGGCCCCGAGCACCTCATGTTCCGCCAGCCCGCGATGGAGCCCGGCCCCATCTTCGGACAGCTTTTCGACGATCTTGCCGCGGGCGAACTCTGCGAGCAGGACCTCCGCGACTATCTCACGAGGGCCGTCTGGTCGTCCGATCCGCGCGGTTCGGACGACCGGTCCATCGCGGTGCTCCTTCCGAACGCCGCGCAAACTGCAGTCCATCCGACGAAAGCGAAAACGCCCGACCGGGGCCGTCCGGAACCGCCGCCCGAGCCGATCGGGAACGAAGACGACGATGGACCGGAGGACGATTCAATGGAACCGAACGAAATCCGGAACGAGGCGGCGCCGTCCGCCGAACGCGCCACGTGCGCTCCGCCGCGTCGACCCGTCTCCCCCTGGATCGCCGCCGCCATCCTCGCCGCCTGCATTCTCGTCGCCGTGGACACGATCCGCTCCTGGTGGAAGCCGTGCCTCGAATGGAGCGCCGCCCCGACCGCCGCGTACGCCCAGCCGGAGAACGACAACCTCTAGCCAGAAAGGACCATCGCCATGCCGCGCACCACATTCCTCTCCAAATTCCATGTTTCGCAAACGGAGGCCTTCCGGGCCTTCGACGCCGTCTGCAGGGAGCTGCGCGACGTCGGGCTGATGAAGGGCGGCGGAGAGCTGGAGGGGGTCGAATGCGAATGGCATCCCGAGGGAATCGGTTCGTTCGGCGTCTCGGGGTGCGGACTCTCGGACTTCGCGACCGAGGGCTACTACTGGAACCGGACGATCCATCTGCCCGCCTGGGGGTTCTGGTTCGGCAGCGCCGACGGCATCCGCAACGTCGTGCGCCACGAGTTCGGACACGCGCTCGCGGACATCCGTCCGAAGCCGTTCAAGGGGGCCGTCTTCCGCAGGGCGTTCGGCGCTCCGTACGGCCGACGCAAGGTCGCCCGGTTCCGCTCCGACTGGGAGGAGTCCTGCGTCTCGAAGTACGCTTCGTCCTGCACCCAGGAGGACTGGGCCGAGACGTTCATGCTCTTCCTGCGGAACAAGGGGCGGATGCCCGCCCGCTTCCGCGGTCTGCCCGACATCGAGGCCAAGTGGGACGCGACGCATTCGATTCTTTCGAAGATGGGGTGGAACCGAGGTTGAGCCATTTCTTATTCCAAGAAGAAAGACAAAAATCATGAACCACAAATCAGCAAAGGAAAACAACATGAGCAAAGAAAACAACATTGAGAAAATCGTCGAGAACGGAGCTCTTGTCGCTGGAACTGGCGCGTGCGCGGCCGGTGTGACCGCCGCCGCGGCTGCGACCGCCGGAGTCAGCGCGACCGCCGTTTCGGCTATCGGAGGCGTGACGGGCGGCGCCATCGGCGCCGCCATCGGAACGGGCCTGGGGATTGCCGGCGGCGGAACCGCCATTCCCGCAACTATCCCGTTCGCCGTCTCCGGAGCCGCGCACGGGGCCGCCATGGCCACGACAGTAGCCGGCTGGCTTGGCATTCCGATTGCCGCCGCGGCGCCAGCTTGGGCGGTTCCCGTGGCAGTGGCGGGTGGTGCCGCCGCGCTCGGCGCCGTTGGCTGGAAGGTCTACAAGAAGTGGCTCCGCATGTAAGAGGCGACGACATGTCCACGAGAAAGACCCCCGTCAGCAAGACCAGGACCTTCGAATCTCGCGATGCGGAATGTACGCATTGCGGGCAGGAATGCACGGTCCGCGAGGGCAACGGCGTCTACGAGTGCCCCGAATGCGGGGAGACATTCGAGGTCGACCTCTGGGAAGCGAAGCACGTCCATCAGCCCGACGGCATCACATGCGGCTGGGCGACGGCGAAGTGGTTGCTCTCGGCATTCGGCTGCAAGGTTCCATCCGACCGAAAGCTCGAACGCGAACTGCACGTCCGAATGGCCCAGGACGGCATCACCGGCGCGTTCACGAAGGGAATCAACTGGGTCATCCGCGGAATCGGCAGTCGCTGGGACTGGGAAGGCATTCCGGAGGACGAGGGCGGAACGCTACCGACGAACCTCGTGGCCACGCTCTGGAAGCACGGGCTCCGTCCCGTGTTCCCGGGGTTCGGCGGGCTCTGGAACTACTCCGACTACAAGGACTACATGGCGGAAGTCTTTGCCCGCCACGGCCGGTTCGCGATGTTCTACAAAACGCCGGAGTACTGGCACTGGATCGGCATCGAGAGGTTCGGACGGACCGTCCGCGCGATGGATCCGGGAGACTGGGGCTACACGCCGTTCTCCCGCCACGAGGTCATCCGCAGCAGGAGGGTCTCCGTGGCGTGCATGATCGGATTCGTGCGGGCGTAGCCAGTTTCGACCATCGTGGAAAAACGGACGACCGCGCGCTTATGAAGGATAGAACGACACATCAAAACCCCATGGAAACCAAACGCATGAAAACAACCATCGCCATTCTTCTCTCCCTCTTCCTTTCCTCTCACGCGCAGGCGGGCGTGCTCTCGCCGGTCTTCAAGATCGCGGAGAAGGCCGCCAGTCGCGGCGCCGCCAAGGCCGCCGCGAAGACGGCCCTGCACGAGGCGGACGATGTCGCGAAGTTCGTTCTGCACGAATCGGACGACGTCACGAAGGTCACGCTGCACGAATCGGACGACCTCATGAAGGCCGGCGCGCGCGCCGGAGGGAAGGCCGCCGCGGAGGCGACCGCCCGCACGGGCGGAATGGTCGAACGTTCCATCGCGGCCGAGCGCGCGGCGGCCCGAGCGGCGGCGCCCATCGTCCCCGAGATCCACCGCCCGGTGATCGTTCCGCCCAAGACCGTCCTCGCCGGCGGCGCCGCCGTGGCGGGAACCGTCGCCGCGCACAACCTCACGATCGGCGAGAGAAAGAAGGACGAGGCGGTCGCAGACGGCATCCGCAACGACCCCGAAGCGGCGGAGCGGATTGCTTCCGGAGGTCTTCTCCACATGCTGGGAGCGGGAGGCGGTCGCGCGCTCGTGATCCTCGCCTGGCTCCTCGGCGGCGGAATCGGGCTGGCCGCGGTCTTCCGTTCGCTCCCCGCCCGCCGCCCGCGTCCCGCGACGATCGACGTCACCGCCGAATCGACGATCCGCTGATTCCCCGCATTCCGAAACAAACCTAAAACAAACCAAAAACAACAAACACCACAAACACGCCATGAAAACGATCAAAACCATCTTCTTCCTCGTCCTCTTCGCCGTCCTCTTCGCCTCGACGCGAACCTCCTGTTCGATCGAGCGTTCGTCGCGCGAGGCCGTCCGCGCCGCCGCCGAGCCGCCCGCCGCCAAGGCCCCGTCCGCGCCGCCGGCCGGACTTTCCGCGGACGAGATCGCCTGGGCCCGCTACCGCGCCGCGGTCGACGCCGCCGGCAAGGCGCATCTCGCCCGTCTCGACCGGATCTACGGCGACTTCCTCCGCGGTCTCTCGGAAAAGGGCCCCTCCCGCTTCGCGTCCGTCCGAAACGCCGTCCCCGCGATCCGGCGCTCGGTCTCCGGATTCAAGACGGCGGGCAAGATGGTCAAGGACATCACGCTCGACCAGGCAAAGGGTGGCGACCGGTTCGAACGCCGGCTCGAAAGCCTCCTCGAGACTCCGTTCGTCCGTCCGCTCGCCCGCGCCCGCGAGGGCATCTTCGCCGACTGCGACACCTGCGCCGCCCGGCTCGCCG
This sequence comes from uncultured Verrucomicrobiota bacterium, assembly GCA_947169825.1. GTDB lineage: Bacteria > Verrucomicrobiota > Kiritimatiellia > RFP12 > UBA3636 > UBA3636. The sequence goes on from CAMVRE010000001.1 coordinate 49,376, forward strand.
CCGAAGCCCGGGCGTACCGCGAGGAGATCGGCCGTGCGCAGGCCGAGCTTCCGCGCCCCCTCCAGATTCGGGCGAACAACAAAGGATTCCAGGCGCTGGTCGAACGGGACAAGGCCACGATGCGGGAGTTCGCGTCCAAGGCCCGCGAAACCGCGGTCGGCGTCGCGCTCGAGGCCGCGTTCGCGCGGTCGACCTACGCGGCGGTCCGCAAGCTGGTGACGATCCTCGGCGGAAAGGCCGTCGGCAAGGGCGCGATCACCGTCGCGCTGCCGTTCGTGGACGGCCCGATTCCGGTCGGCGACATCCTCGCCGTCGGCGGCGCCGCCTGGACCGCATGGGACGTGCACAAGCTCGCCCGCGTCCTTCCCGACGCGATCGAGAACCAACTCCGGGCGACCGTCGACCAGACGCAGCGCGACACGCTCGCCGAAGCCGCCCGCTTCGCGAGGGAAGCCCATGACGCCTGCGTCGCCTCCGCGGTCGAACTCGGCCGCGCTGCAGCGAAGTAGCGTTTTGCTCCGCACGTCCGCATGGGAAAAGACGGCGTTTCAACCGATTCCCCAAGCTTCCCAAAAAGGAGAAAACGACTGATGGCGCGTCAGATTTCCGACGGACGGAACGTATGAATGGATGGAGACTGGGACGGACAATCCTTTCGAACTTCCAAGCGGAGAACACCATGTACTCGACCGGAATGGACGGCTTCGACGGCGGCAAATGGATCCTGGCCCTGGAATGGCTGGCGGTCGTCGGCGTGTTCGTCCTGCTGGCGACGGGGCCGGCGAAGGAAGGGTCCGACGAAGATACGGAGTACGAGAAGGAGATCGTCGGGAGGACGATTCGCGGCCCCGTCGCGAGGACGGAACTGGATCCGGGACAACGGTCCTGGCTCGCGAATGCGATCGCGGTCGGGGACGAGGCCGGCGGCGAGTTCGTCCGCTGGGCGAACGACCTCGCCGAAGCGGAAGAAATCCAGCGGGCGATCGCGCTCGCGAGCAAACAGGGAGCCAAATGATGAAATCGACGAAAGCAATCCTGTTCTGCGCGGCGGCGGCCGTCGCGGGCGCGACGGCGCAAGCCGCCGGGACGAACGAAACGGAGGCTGTCGCCTCGACGAATTCCGCGGCGCGATCGATTGCGCCGGTCGCCACGGCGCCGACGAACGCCGCCGCGGCGTTTTCCATCCCGAAGTCGATTGTGCTCCGGATGTACGAGGCGGCGGACGCTGCGCGGGACCGCGCCCTGGCGGGCCCGGACGGAAAGCCCCCGTTCAACGACATGCTGGAGTTCGGCGGATTGTGCGCGGGCGGCGACGCCGATCTCGCGTTCGCCGCCCAGAACCGGCCGCGCGGGGAAATGTCGCTCGTCGACGACGGCAACGCCGACCGGGAGCGCCGCGAACTGTGGCCGTTCGACGTCGAAGGATTCGAAGGAAGGCTCGAGGCGCGGATGGTCCGGGGAGAAGACGGAGGCTTCCGGCGGCGGGAGGAGGACGGAACGGAACTGCCGGTCAATCCGACCATCCGCTGGGCGAACGCCGAAATCGCGGCGTGGACCGTCCGGGAACTGGACGGAAGGTATCCGCGGATGTCGGCGGACGACTGGCTCGGCATGACCGGAACGGCGGCGATTCCGGAAGGAACGGCGGCCTGGCGGCTCGATCCCGCATACTGTTTCGTCCTGGAAACCGGGGAAGGTGCATGGAATCCAAGAACGTATTCGTTCGTTCTCTGGAAGGGAACGGGATCGCCGCTCTTGACCGCTTCGTTCGATTCCTTTCCCAACGACAGGGAGGCGACGGCCGCCCTTTGCCTGCATTGCGACGCCGCGTCCGCGAACAATCTGGCCGTTCTCGAATGGAGGCACCAGAGCATGCGCGATTCGATGGATCCCGGACGCATCCGGCAATTCCTCGAACTCGCCCGGAACGCCGGCGTTCCGACCGCGGAAGCGAACCTGGGGGTCCTCCGCGCCCATCTGCCGGAAGTCTTCGCCGAGCCCAATCCGCCGGACGCCGCCGGAACGGCGGAGAAAACCGATGCAATCCCCACCCCCCGATAACACCACCGCCATGCCGACACCGCCACGAACCTACTCTTCCGCCGCCGCGGAAAAGCTTCGACTCGCCCTCCTCGCCCTCGCCGCAACCGCCATGACGGGCTGCGGTTTGACGGACGACTCGTACTACGGGACCACCGGCGGCGTTCCGCCGATGATACCCGACTCCGATGGCGACGGAATGGATGACGATTTCGAGCTATCCCACGGCACCGATCCGCACAACTGGGATACGGACGGCGATGGATTCTCCGACGGCGACGAGGTGCAAATCCACAAGACCGATCCGCGCGACCCGAAGTCCATTCCCGCCATCGCAACGCGAATTTGACAAACGGCGGAAAACGGACGGACTCCGCGCCGTTGCGCCCCCGAACCCGAACACGGAAGTACGACCATGAACACGATGAAAACGATTCTCTTCTGCGCGGCGGCGTGCGCCGCGCTGTTCTCCGCCGCGGCGGAACCGGAAGGCGCCGCGGCGGACGCGGAATTCCCGCCGGAGTCCGTAGCGGAGGCGGACGGCGCGGAGGACGCGCCGAGGAACGACCCGCTCAACGCGGTGGTGAAGCTCGAGGTGTCCACGGCGGAGGCGGACGTCTTCCAGCCGTGGCGGACGGACAAGCGAGGCGGCGACGGCTCGGGGGTCGTGATCGGCGACGGACGCATCCTCACGTGCGCGCACTGCGTCTCGGACGCCACGTTCATCCGCGTCCGGAAGCCGAACGAGGACGCCATCTACCACGCGACGGTCGAATTCATCGGAAACGAGTCCGACCTGGCCCTGGTGCGCGTGGACGACCCGGCGTTCATGGCGGACGTGGCGCCGATGGAGATCGGCGAGACGCCCCGCGTCCAGGCGGAGGTCGTCGCGGTCGGCTATCCGAAGGGAGGACGACTCATCTCCTTCACGCGCGGAATCGTCTCGCGCATCGAGGACCAGCGCTACGCCCACTCCTTCAAGTACCTGCTGGCCGTCCAGGTGGACGCCGCCATCAACCCCGGCAACAGCGGAGGCCCCGTCCTCGACCTGGAGTCCGGGAAGATCGCCGGCGTCGCGTTCCAGGGCGACAAGGACGGCGAGGCGCTCGGCTACATGATTCCGCCGGACGTGATCCGCCAGTTCCTCGCGGATATCGCGGACGGCCGCGTCGACGGCGTGGGGGAGCAGCGCTTCACGTTCCTCTCGATGGAAAGCGAGAGCAAGCGCCGCGCCTACGGGATGAAGCCCGGACAGACGGGCGTCTCCGTGACGCACGTGGACCCCACGCTCGGCGACGGGTCGCTGCGCGCCGGGGACGTGCTGCTGGAGATCGGCGGCTACAAAGTCGCCAACAACGGGAACATCCGGATCGAGGGCAACGAGATTCGTTCGGTCAACTGGCCCGTCTACGTCCGCCAGCTGGGCGAAACGGTGCCCGCCAGGGTCCTGCGGGACGGCGTCGAGGCCGACGTGTCGATCCCCGTCTCCAAGCGGAGCTGGCGGATCCGCCCGTTCCTCCACGACCGGAAGGCGGACTGGTTCCTCGTCGGCGGGCTCGCCTTCTCGACCGTCTCGTTCGACTGGCTCGGCCAGGGGCGTTCGCGGTACCGCGAGGATCCGGGCGACGAGCGGAAGACGCCCGGGGAGGAGCTGGTCGTGCTCTGCTCCACGTTCCCGGACTCCTCCATCGAGGGGTACCTGGGCTGGGCCGGATGCCGCGTCGACACCGTGAACGGCGTCAAGGTCCTCAACCTGCGGCATCTGGCGGAGCTGGTCGACGGCTGCACGGACGAGTTCATCCGGTTCGGCATGGACGACAACGACGAATGGAACGACGATCTGGTCGTCGACGCCGCTCAGATGCGCGAGGCGACCCCGCGCGTGATGGAGCGCTACGCCATTCCCGCCGATCGAAGCTCCGACCTGAAGGAAGAATCCGCCCCGGTGGAAGAGGCCGAGTGATGTCCGCGCCCTACTTCCCGACGGGAGCGACGGCGATTGCAGAGAGGACGCCGGGGCGGGAGGCGTCGTAGGAGACGCGGAAGGAGACGGGCGAGGTGCCGTCGTAGGCGAAGTCGGCGGTCGCGCCGTCGGCAGAGATCGAGAGACCCTCGACGCCGTCGGCGCCCGCGAGGCGAAACGGCGAGGGCGCGGCGGGGGAGGGCGAGGGGGAGCCGAGCGGGTCGGAGAGGATGGCGGCGGCGATGTCGGGCTTCTCCTCCAGGATCGTCGCGCGGTAGCGTCCGGCGGGGAGCGCAAGCGGGAGCCACGGGCCCTCGACGGCGGTGCACGGCGGGTGCGGCCCGGGCGCGAAGGCGAGATCGTCCGGGGCGGGGACGAAGCCGCCGGTCTTCTCGTCGGGGATGCGCGCAAGCGTTGTCGAACCGAACTCGTGGTAGAGGTCGACGGCGGGAAGGCGGAGCGCGCCGTCGGAGTCCGGAGCGGGCAGGCCACCGTGCGCGGGATCGCGCGCGTAGGCGACGTAGGAGATGCGCGCGTCGCCCGGGGTGGAGAGGTGCGTCCAGAGGTTGGAGGAGGGGTCGAGGGCGGGGAGGAAGGCGAGGCGCCAGTCCGGGGCCGGGGCCCCGGGCGCGGAACCGGCTTCGCGGCTTGCGCGGAAGAGGTTGGTGGAGGAGTGGAGCGAGCCGTCGGCGTCCGTGAAGGAGGAGACGAGGACGAGGTCCTTGCCGGCCTCGGCGCGGACGAGCCAGCCATAGCCCTCGCGGTGGATTTCGGCGAAGGAGCGGACCTTCGTGGCGGCGTTCGCCTGGGGCGGGCGCACGCCCCAGTGGCGGGTGGGCGGCTCAAGCATCGAATGCTGAATGCTGAATGCTGAATGCTGAATGGAGGAAGCTTGTTCTGTCGTCGTGCATTCTGCATTCTGCATTCTGCATTCAGCATTGCCTTCGCGGTCGCAGACCGCGAAGGCCCAGGCGCCGTCGGCGCGGGCGAGGAGACGGAGCCTCGGGTTGGCGAGGTGGCGGCGGAGGGTGGCGCCGAAGGGGAAGAGGGAGACCTTGGCGGGGAAGGCGTCCTCGTGGAGGATCACGTGCGTGACGCCCGTCTTGCGGAGGGCGGCGTATTGGTCGTCGGTGAAGTCGCCCTCGGTCATCGTCTCGAAGCGACGGAAGACGCGCTCGACGTAGGCGGGCTCCGTGACGGCGGCGTAGCCGTTGAGCATCCGCAGCCCGGCGCGCATGGCGTGGTATTCGTAGATCGAGCTGTAGGAGGAGTCGCCGGGCCAGATCGGCAGGACGAGCGCGCGCGGCACGAGCCCGCGCGCCTCGGCGTCGGAAACGGCGGCCGCGTAGGCGGCGTTGGGGCCGGGAAGGAGGCATACGCCCGCGCGCATGCCGCGCGAGGCGGAGAGGAGGACGGCGAGCACCAGCGCCGCGGCGGGAAGCGCGCGGAGGAGGGGACGGCGGCGCGGCGCCCGGCGGAGCGCCTCCGCCGCGGAGGCCGAGGCGCGTTCGCGCTGGCCGGAGGCGAGGCGCGAGAGCGCGAGCGGCGCGGCGGCGCGGCGCAGGAGCGGCGCGAGGGAGGCGAGGGAAGCCCACGCGAGCGCGAGGAACGCCGCGTAGAGCGTCGGGAGGAGGCAGAGGACCTTGAGCGGCTGGCGCACCAGGCGGAAGGGCGGGACGAGCCGGCGGAGGGCGCGCAGGAGGAGGGCGTCCCCGGGGCCGTTCGTCCCGAGCGCGAGGAAGAAGGCGGCGACGATCGCCGCGCCGAGGAGGAGCCCGGCGAGCGCGGCGCGGAGCGCGGCGGTGTCGCGCGGGGCGGCGGACTCGGCGCGGGTCGAGAAGCGCGGGTCGAAGACGATCGCCGGCGAGCGGAACGGCGCGGTGCGGCGCCGGCGCAGGAGGCGCCAGGCCAGGACCAGGGCGGCCGCGAGCAGCGCGAGGCCGGCGAGCGAGAGCAGCGCCGCGATCGCCCAGCCCTGGTGGAGCTGCTCGGGCGAGTGGCTGAAGTAGGCCGGGTCGAAGAAGGCGTGCCAGTCGGGCGAATGGCGCGCGAGATCCTGCATCGAACGGCCGCCGGCGGCGTCGGTCGAGGCGTAGGCGCGCTTGGCGGCCCGGCCGAGCGCGGCGCAGACCGCGCCGCCGAGCAGGATCGGCGAGAGGGCGCGGACGAGCCGAAGGAAGCGGCGGCGCGAGGCGAAGGGGTTCGCGGGCGAGCGCAGGAGCGCGACGAGGCCCCAGAGCGGGAGGGCGAGCACGGCGAAGAGGAAGCAGTGCAGGTCGGCCGCGTAGCAGCAGAGCACGAGCGCGCCCGCGAGGACGCCGCCGCGGAGGCGCCGGTCGCGCACGGCGATGTCGACGCCGAGCGCGACGCCCGGGACGAGCCCCATGCCGAATCCGGTGGGGGAGCCGCCGGCCAGGACGACCCAGCGGTAGGGGACGCACGTCGCGAGCGCGGCGCAGGCGAGCGCCGCGCCGGGGCCGGCGCCGCAGCGGCGGGCGAGGGCGTGGCAGAACGCGAGCCCGAGGAGGATCGAGAGCCACTGGGCGAGGTTCCAGGCGAAGGCGTCGGACGCCCCGGCGGCGCGCGCGAGGGAGTAAGGGAGGGCGAACGGAAAGTAGCACAGGTCCGGGCGCGGCGGGCGGGCCTCGTCGGACGTATTGAACTCCCAGAGGTTGCGGAACCAGGGGAGGCGGCCGCGGAGGTAGGAGTCGAAGAGGTCGAAATGGTAGAGCAGCTGCAGGTGGTCCCCCTGCACGAGCGTGCGCGCGGGGGCGTCCCCGGCGTAGCAGGTGTAGGCGATGCCGCGGGCGACGTGCGCGGGGAGCGGCCGGAGGAACGCGGCCCAGAGCGAGAGCGCGAGCGCGGCGAGCGCCAGGGCGGCGCGGAGGCGGGGATGTCGGCGCAGGGGCGTCATGGCGGCGGATGATACCACGGCGTCCCCGCGGCGGGCAAGGGGCGCTTGCAGCGCGGCGGCGTTCGTGGTATTCTCCGCGCCCTCAGCACATCAAGAGCCGGGGTTCTTCCGCCCCGCCCCAACCGAGCGATCGCGCCACGGTGGATCCGGACAAGCCGGGATGCGCCCTGAACCGAAAGGGAAAAACCATGCAACGCTACGTATTCACCTCCGAGGCCGTCTCGGAGGGCCACCCTGACAAGGTCGCCGACCAGATCAGCGACGCCATCCTCGACGCCGCGCTGGCGGTCGACCCCGCCGCGCACGTCGCGGCCGAGACGTTCGTCGGGCCGCGCTTCTGCGCGAACCTCGGCGAGGTCTCGGAGCACATTCTGCCGAGGCTCGATCCCGAGACGATCGCGCGCGGCGTCGTCCGCGACATCGGCTACGACCGCCCCGAGGAGGGCTTCGACTGGAGGACCTTCGACTACCAGAACCGCCTTGGCGCGCAGTCGCCCGACATCGCGCAGGGCGTCGACCGCGGCTCCGCCGACGAGCAGGGCGCGGGCGACCAGGGGATGATGTTCGGCTACGCCGTGCGCGAGACGCCGGAGCTCATGCCCGCGCCGATCGCCTGGGCGCACCGCCTGATGCGCCGCTTCACGGACGAGCGCAGGTCCGGCCGCATCCCGTGGCTGCGCCCCGACGCGAAGAGCCAGGTGAGCGTCGTCTACGAGGACGGCCGCCCGGTCCGGATCGACGCGATCGTGCTCTCGCACCAGACGACGGACGAACCGGACATCGACCGCGACATCCGCCCGGCGATCGAGGCCGTGGTGCGCGACGAGCTCGCCGGCACCGGGATGCTGGTTCCCGCCACGCGGTTCCACGTCAACCCGACCGGGCGCTTCGTGACGGGCGGGCCCGCCGGCGACTCCGGCCTCACCGGGCGCAAGATCGTCGTGGACACCTACGGCGGCGCGTGCCCGCACGGCGGCGGCGCCTTCTCGGGCAAGGACCCGAGCAAGGTCGACCGCTCCGCGGCCTACTACGCGCGCTACGCGGCGAAGAACCTCGTCGCCGCCGGCGCGGCGGATCGCTGCGAGATCCAGGTGAGCTACGCGATCGGCGTGGCGGCGCCGACGAGCGTTCGCGTGCAGTTCTTCGGCACGGAGAAGGGCGGCGCCACGGAGGCGAAGGCCGTCGCGATGCTCGAGAGCGGCGAGGTCTTCGACTTCCGTCCCGGCCGTCTCGTCGCCGCGCTCGGGCTCCTCGCGCCGAGCGGCTGGACCTACCGCGACACCGCGAGCGGCGGGCACTTCGGCCGCGCGGCGTTCCCGTGGGAGCGCCTCGACCGGGTCGACGCCGTCCGCGCCGCCCTCGGCCTGCGCTAGCCGCGGCACGAGTCGCGAAACGCCCCTTGCGCGCGCGGCGGACTTCTGCTACAATCGCCCCGTTTTCGGGTTCCCCGCGGCGTGCCGCCGGGGGCCCCGGCGCAACAGCCCCTTTCAAGGAGTCCGCATGCCCACCACATTCCGTTCCTCCCTCCGTCCGCTTCTCGCCGCGGCCGCGCTCGCCGCGCTCGTTCCCGTCGGCGCCCGCGCCCAGGCCGCCGTCTCCGACCAGGACGCGAAGATCCTCTCCCAGGAGATGAAGTACGTCGACGCCCTGAACCGCGCCGGCTTCCCCGACTACGCGGACCTCGTCCTGCGCGACATCCAGGCCAAGTATCCCGCCGCCAAGGCCAAGCTCAAGGTCAAGATGCTCGAGCAGGTCCTGCAGCTGGGCAAGTTCGACGAGGCGCAGGCGATCATCGACAAGGAGCCGAACCAGGACGCCCCCGAGACGTGGGCGATGAAGCTCACGATGGCGGACTACCTCTTCGCCCGCGGCCGCTACGACGAGGCGTTCGCCACCTACAACGCCCTCTTCAAGAAATACGGCAGCGCGCCGCCCAAGGAGATCGTCGAGTTCTACGTGAACTCCTACTACAAGTTCGCGCAGATGCTCAAGTTCCAGAAGAAGGACAAGGAGGCGGCCGACGCGCTGGAGAAGCTCCTCGCGGTGGCGGGCCTCCCGGCGGACATGAAGCGCCCCGTCCTCTTCGACCACGCGCAGACGCTCGTCAAGGTCGCCAGCGAGGCCGGCAAGGGCGGCGCCGGCGGCTACATCACCCGCGCCAACAAGTCCATCGAGGCCCTGCTCTGGACGCAGGACGTGTGGTTCGGCCGCTCCGTCGCGCTCATGGCCCACATCAAGGTCATCGAGGGCAAGGTCGACGAGGCGCAGAAGCTCGTCGAGGACTACATGCCGATGCTCGTCCAGCTCGAGGAGGCCCTGATCGAGGCCGGCAAGGAGGACGGCGAGGACTACCTCGGCCTCTCCCCGATCCCCGAGGTGCGCTACCTCATGGGCGTCATGTACCAGGAGGAGGCCGACAAGCTCGTGACGCAGTCCAAGTCCGAGGCCGGCAAGAAGAAGACGGACCTCGAGGACAAGGCCGGCGAGCTCTACGGCCTCGCGCTGCGCGAGCTCGTGAACGTCTACATCAAGTATCCGTCCTACGCCTGGGCCATCGAGGCGATGAGCCGCCACGAGCAGATCAACAAGGCGCTCGACGAGCTCGGCTTCGAGGTGGCGGACTCCACCACGCCCGCGCAGAGGGCGCAGGTCGCGAAGAAGCAGTTCGAGTCCGCCCACATGTTCTACCACCAGAACCGCTTCGAGGAGGCGATCAAGCAGTTCGAGACCGTCCTCAAGAGCTTCCCCGAGGTGGTCCCCGAGTCGATCAAGGCGCTCGTCGTCCTCGCCCAGGCCGCCGTCGAATACGGCGAATCCCAGGAGGAAGAGGAGGCGCAGCAGTACTGGCAGCTCTACTCCGGCGCCGTCGCGGGCTACATCGCCGACCGCTTCGCGCGCTCGACGAAGGAGGGCATGACCCTCGCGGGCGACCAGCTCCGCTCGCTCCAGTCGTTCTACGCGACGCACAACCTGCCCGAGCTCTCCCAGCAGGCGCGCTCGGACTTCTTCCGCCTCTATCCGGAGCACCCCGCCGCCGCGAACACGGTCATGCAGGAGGCCGAGCGCCTCTACAAGGACGGCAGCTACGAGGAGGCGATGCCGCTCTACCGGCTCCTCATGGAGAACTACACGAAGAACGCCGTCTCCTGGCCCGCCCAGCGCCGCCTCGCCGACTGCTACGGCAAGACCGGCCGTCCCGAGGAGGAGCTCAACATCCGCTCCAACTACCTCGCGCGCGTGGAGCACAAGAGGAACCCCGGCAACGACCTCATCACCGCGCAGTACTCCTACCTCAAGGCGCTCCGCACGCTCCGCGCCAACGCGCTGCGCGAGGCGACGCTCGCCTACGACGAGGCGCGCCGCGGCGAGGCCAAGCCCGCCGAGGAGGGCAAGGATCCCGTCGAGGAGGCCGTCGTCGCCCTCAAGGCGGCCAACGACGGCGTCCGCGGCATGCTCAACGAATACACGAAGCTCATCCGCCGCCTCACCGACAAGGAGCAGCGCGCCAAGTTCGAGGTGAGCGCCAAGCAGAAGGACCTCAACGACCAGATCCTCCAGAGCGCCCTCTTCGACCACGCCTTCTGCCTTTCCTCCCTGAACCAGCCCGAGGCGCAGCTGCCGAAGTACAAGCAGCTCGCGATCAAGGACTACGAGCGGATCCTCGAGCTCTTCCCGAAGGCGCAGGGCGTCCCGATCGTCCTCCTGCAGCTCGGCACGCTCTACTCCACGATCCGGACGGACGACGAGGCGGAGGCCGAGGCCAACACCAAGAAGGCGAGCGAGTACTTCGACCGGCTCTCCGCGGACTACCCCGAGTCGGAGCAGGCCAAGAACGCCCTCTACCTCCAGGCCAAGGCCCTCATGGAGCTGGGCTACCGCCCCGAGGCCATCAAGAAGTACGGCGAGATGATCTCCACGCCCGGCGGCAAGTACACGCCGCTGCAGCTCGCGAAGGCCGCCGAGGAGCTCGTCGCCGCCAAGGCGTGGGAGACCGCCGAGAAGGGCTTCCAGGCCGCGCTCGCCGGCGCGAAGCCGGACGACGCCGCGCTGCGCAACATGATCGAGATGGGCCTCATGCAGATCCTCGTTGCGCAGAAGAAGTACACGGAGGCCGTCCCGCGCCTCAAGAAGTTCCTCGAGGACACGCCCCGCTTCCATCGCACGGCCGATGTCCTGGAGCTGCTTCGCACCGCGTGCGTCGAGGCCGCCGTCGCCGAGCCCGACAAGAAGAAGCGCTCCCTTCTCTTCAAGGACGCCAACGACGCCTCCGCCAAGCTCAAGGCCTACCGTCGCGGCGATCGCGCGGCGCTCGAGCTCCAGCTCCAGCACGGCGACATCATGGAGAAGCAGTACAAGGCGGCCGTCGACTTCAAGGCCGACGACGCCGAGGACATCCTCCGCTCCTCCGCCAACTACTACCAGCGCATCATCACGACCTTCGGCGCCAACCCCAAGAACGCCGAGATCCTCGAGCCGCTCGCCCAGGTCTACCAGCGCAGCATCCAGACGCTGATGCAGATGAAGACCTACTCCGACGGCTCGTCGGTCTGGCCCGACGTCCAGTACGAGTGCGGCCACTACCTCAAGCTCTTCAAGGACATCGCCGACCCGAAGGAGGTCCTCAAGGTTCGCAGCGCCCTCAACGAGGCCACGCGCGAGATCAACGCCGCCGGCGAGGAAATGCCGCCCTCCGCCCTGATCGAGCTCATGGGCGACGCGCCCGACGTCGAGGCCATCCTTGCCACGCTCCCGGAGGACGCCTACCTCCCCAAGGAGGAGTCCGAGGAGGCCCCCGCGGAGGAGTCCTCCGAAGAGGTCGCCGACCCCGCCGAAGCGCCGGCCGAAGCGACCGAGGCCGCCGAGGCGGCCCCCGCCGAAGAGGCGGCGGAGGAAGCCCCCGCGGACGAGCCCGCCGCCGAGGAGTGAATGCCGAATGCTGAATGCTGAATGCTGAATTCCTACGCACAAAACTCCAACCGCCCATCTCCAATCTCGCTCCCGTAACCCTTCAACCTTTCAACCCAAACTCCCCACCCATGAAAAAGACACCACTCGTCCTCCTCGCCGCGCTGCTTCTCGGCTGCGCCACGTCCGTCCGGGCCGCCGACGTCAAGGCCAAGGTCCAGCTCTCCAACGGCGAGACGCACCAGGGCACGATCCGCTGGCTTCCCGCCGACAAGAAGTACATGTTCGGCATGAAGCAGCCGAACGGCACGGTCGCCGAACGCGCCCTTCCGGCCGACGCCGTCGTCAGGCTCCAGGTCGAGACCCCGCAGGAGTGGGGCAGGCTCCGCCAGCAGGCGCAGCAGTCGCCCGACGCCGCGATCTCCGGCCTCCAGGCCCTCGCCGAGCGCTACCGCCGCCTCCAGTGGGACGGCGAGGCCGGCGCCCTGATCGCCCAGATCTACCTCAAGAAGAACAACGCCAAGGGTGCCGTCGACGCCTGCCGCAAGATCGTCCAGGGCAACGACCGCGCCGCGTGGGACTCCGCGATGGCCCCGTGGTACTGGAAGGCGCTCATCGAGTCCAACCAGACCGGCTCCCTGCCCGGTCTGCTGGAGAAGGGCGCCACCTCCGCCGACCGCAACGTCGCCGCCCAGGCCTGCCTCAAGCGCGGCGACATGCTCGACTCCCAGAACGACGCCAAGAACGCCCTGAAGGACGGCTACCTGCGCGTCGTGCTCCTCTTCCAGGACGTCGCCGAGGCCCGCGCCGAGGCCATCTACAAGGCCGCTCAGATGTTCGACAAGCTCCACCAGTCCGCCTACGCCGAGAAGATGCGCAAGCTCCTCCTCGACCAGTATCGCAACTCCCCCTGGACCAAGCGGCTCTCCTCCGGCGACTAGGTCAATGCTGAATGCTGAATGCCGAATGCCGAATGACAGACCGACTTTAAACTTTAAACTTTAAACCCTTCAACCTTTCAACCAAACACCCCCCAAAACCATGAAAAAGTCCCTCCTCGCCACCCTCGCCGCCGCCGCCCTGCTGGTCGCGGCCGCTCCGGTCACCACCTACGCCCAGGACGATTTCGCGCCCGCGCCGCAGGCCCAGCAGGCGCCCGCGCAGCCCAAGCACTCCACGTTCTACGACGTGCTCTTCGGCTCGGGCTGGCTCGGCACGCTCCTCTGGCTCGCGCTGTTCGGGTGCCTCGGCTACTACATCTACCTGGCGATCGACTGCGGCATCCTCGTGCGCCCCTCCAAGATCATGCCGGACGCGCTCGTCAACAACGTCAAGGAGGCCATGAAGGAGGGCGACGTCGTGAAGGCGCTGCAGTTCTGCGAGAACGAGCCCACCCCGATGTCCAACATCCTCTCCGCCGGCTTCATCCACGTGGAGGAGGGCTTCGACGTCATCTCCTCCGCCGTCGACGCCGCGGCCGACCTCGAGATCGAGCGCATCATGCAGCACCTGGCGTGGATCTCCGTCTGCGCCAACATCGCCCCGCAGCTCGGCCTGCTCGGAACGGTCCAAGGCATGATCATGGCGTTCGGCAACTTGGGCACCGGCTCGCCGAACGTCGGCCTCCTCGCGACGAACATCTCGCAGGCGCTCTACACGACGGCCGGCGGTCTGACGACCTCCATCCCCGCCGTGTGCACCTACTACTTCTACCGCAACCGCGCCAACCGCATCATCCTCCAGATGACCGCCACCACGATGGAGCTCATCAAGGACCTGCGCAACGTCGAGGTCGTCGCCGAATAAGCGGGCGCCCCCGGAATTTCGGGAGGTTTCCCCATGAGCAAGAAACGAGACAACGAAGGGTGCGACCTGAACATGACGCCGATGATCGACGTCGTGTTCCAGCTCATCATCTTCTTCATCGTCACGATCAACATCGCCGACACGAAGGACGAGAACATCCAGCTCGAGTTCGGCTACCACGGCCAGGAGGTGAAGACCTCCGAGCAGTCCGACACGTCGGCCGTGACGATCGACGTCGCGATGCCCCGCGCCGGGTTCCCGGAGGGACGCATCTCCGTCGGCAACATCACGATCCACAAGGAGAACCTGCGGACCATCGTCCGCTCCGGGCGCGCCCGGTTCGGCGACGGCTTCCAGGTGTGGGTCCGCGGCGACTGGCGCGCCACGCACGGCCTCGTGCGCAAGGTCATGGACCTCTGCGCCGAGGAGGGCATCGGGCGCGTCACCTTCATCGCGATCAGCGAGGCGGTCACGGAGCCGTCGCGCCGGCACGAGAAGGAGTACAAGGAGCTCTCCACCATCCGCCCGAGGAACTAGCAAATGGCCGACCAGAAGAAGAAGAAGAAGAAGAAGAACAAGGGCGACGAGGCGACGCTGGAGATGACGCCGATGATCGACGTCGTCTTCCAGCTGCTGATCTTCTTCATCGTCACCCTGAACCAGCCGGACATCCTCTCGCAGCTGGAGGCGCTCCGCCCGGCCCCGAACCCGTCGCCGACGGAGGTGGTGGACCCGCCCACGTCGATCACGATCAAGGGCTTCGCGAAGCACCCGGGCCTCGGCGCCTACATGTTCGGCAACGACCAGAACCGCCGCACCGTGACGCTCGAGCAGCTCCGCGGGTTCGTCGGGCAGATGGCGAAGGCGAACAAGAAGCAGACGGTCATCGTGAACTGCACGGACGACGCGCCGCACGGCTGCCTCATCCGCGTGCTGGACATGCTGGCCGAGGTCGGCCTCCATTCCGTGTCCATCTTCTCGCTGGACAACGGGACGGAACGGCCCTGGTAGCGCCGCGCGCAGCAGAGCGGTGCGCACGGAGCGGGCCCCGGCGGGTGGCGAAGCCCCCGCCGGGGTTCGGCCGTTGATCTGGTCGTCTCCGCCGAGCGGCCCTGGATGGGGCCGGCGGCTGCCGAGGGGCCGCAAGCCGGGGGGCCGAAGGCCCCCCGGCAAGGCCCCGAGGAGGAACGAAGGAAGCAACCTCGATCCAAGGGCGAAGGTTGCCTTCTCCTTTCCTTTCCGGGGCCTTGCCGCTCGCCTTTCAGGCCCGCGGCTTGCGGCCCCTGGGACGCCGCCGCGCTCCGCGCGGCTGGAGGGGAGACGAACAGATCGACGGAGCAATCCACCGCCCTTCGGCCGGCGGGCCCGCGGGAGGACGGCGCCGCGCGGGGCGGCTTCTTCGCCTATCCGAACCGGTTCAGATGGCTTTCCACGTAGTCCTTCACCGCCTCCTCGAGGGGGCGGAAGGGGACGTCGCAGCCCGCGGCGCGGAGCTTGGCCATCTCCGCCTCGGTGTGATACTGGTATTTGCCCCGGAGCTTCTCCGGCATGTCGACGAAATCGATGTGCGGCTCCTTCCCGACCGCCGCGAAGAGGGCGTTCGCGAGGTCGAGCCACGTGCGGGCATGGCCGGTGCCGCAGTTGTAGATGCCGTTTGCCTCGGGGTGGTCGCCGAGCCAGACCGTCACCGCCGCGGCGTCCTTCACGTAGACGAAGTCGCGGTCCTGGCAACCGTCGGCGTAGTCCGGGCGGTCGCTCCGGAAGAGCGCGATCCGGCCTTCGTCGCGCACCGTCGCGTATTGCTTTGCGACGACGGACCGCATCTCGCCCTTGTGGTCCTCGCCGGGCCCGAAGACGTTGAAGTACTTGAGGCCGGCGATCTTCTTCGACGCGCCGGTCGAGAGCGCCCAGAGGTCGAACTTCTGCTTGCTCCAGCCGTAGAGATTGAGCGGCCTCAGGTCCGGGATTCGCGCCTCGTCGTCCGAGTAGCCGAGCGAGCCGTCGCCGTAGGTGGCGGCGGACGAGGCGTAGACGAACCGCGTCCCGTTCGCGAGGCACCACTCGCACATCTCGCGCGTGTAGCCGGTGTTGTTGTCGTCGAGGAACGACTCGTCCGTCTCCGTCGTCGAGGAGCACGCGCCGAGGTGGAAGAAGCGCTCCGGCGGTGCGATTTCCCCCGCGCGCACGGCCGCGCGGAACTCGTCGCGCTCCAGGTAGCGCGCGAAGCGGAGCGAATCG
Organism: uncultured Verrucomicrobiota bacterium; assembly: GCA_947169825.1. Lineage (GTDB taxonomy): Bacteria > Verrucomicrobiota > Kiritimatiellia > RFP12 > UBA3636 > UBA3636. Next base: position 65,242 of record CAMVRE010000001.1, read on the forward strand.
AGGTTGCGCCGCTTGAGCGGGTCGCCGCGGAGGTGGTCGACGACGAGGACGTCCTCCTCGCCACGCGCGTTCAGGAGCTTCACGATGTTGGAGCCGATGAGACCGGCCCCGCCGGTGACGATGCATTTCATGGCGCGCGATTCTAGCATGCCCCCTCCGCACCCGCAAGCGCGTTGCGCGGCTCGGCGGGGTGCGCTATAATCCGCGCCCTTCCACGCACGAAACGGGAGAAGAAGCATGAAAACGATCGGAGTCGCCATCCTGGGATTCGGAACCGTCGGCGCAGGCGTCGCCAAGGGCCTGCTCGAGAACCGCGCGGTCCTGCGCGAGCGCACCGGGCTCGACATCGAGCTGCGGCGCGTCGCCGACCTCGATACGACGACCGACCGCGGCGTGGCGCTCCCGGAGGGCGTCCTCGGCCCCGACGCCGGCGCCGCGATCCGCGACCCGGCGGTCGACGTCGTCGTCGAGCTCATCGGCGGCACCGGCGTCGCCAAGAAGTTCGTGCGGGAGGCGCTCGAGGCGGGCAAGCCCGTCGTGACCGCCAACAAGAAGCTCCTCGCCGAGGCCGGCGCGGAGCTCTTCGCGCTCGCCGCGGAGAAGGGCGTCGACCTCTTCTTCGGCGCGTCCGTCGGCGGCGGCATCCCGATCATCCGCTCGGTGCGCGACGGACTCGTCGGCACCCGGATCGAGACGATCTACGGCATCCTCAACGGCACCTGCAACTACATCCTCACCGCGATGGAGAGGGAGGGGCGCTCGTTCGACGAGGTCCTCGCCGACGCGCAGCGGCTCGGCTTCGCCGAGGCGGACCCGACGCTCGACGTCGACGGCTTCGACACGCTCCACAAGGCCGCGATCCTCGCGGCGCTCGCGCACGGCTTCGCGCCGGACGTGCATTCGCTCCCGGTCCAGGGCATCCGCGGCGTCGTCTCGGCCGAGGACATCGCCCAGGCGCGCGAGCTCGGCTACCGAATCAAGCTGCTCGCCATCGTCAAGGACGCGCCCGACGGCCTCGAGCTGCGGGTGGCGCCGACGCTCGTCCCGGCCGACGGCATGCTCGGCTCCGTCTCGGGCGTCTTCAACGCCGCGATGGTGAAGAGCGATCTCGATGACTGGACGCTCTACTACGGCCGCGGCGCCGGCCGCCTCCCGACGGCCGCGACCGTGATCGGCGACGTGGCCGAGGCCGCGCGCAACCTCGCCGCCGGCACGCACCGCGCGGTGGCGGTCCCGAAGGCCTCGCGCGAGATCCGCGTGAAGCCGCTCGGCGAGTGCGTCTCGCGCTTCTACGCGCGCCTTTCGCTCAAGGACGCCCCCGGCTCGCTCGCGACCGCGACGGGCGCCTTCTCGAAGCACGGCGTCTCGATTTCCGCGGCCGTGCAGCGCGGCGCGTCGGCGGACGGCTTCGCGCGCGTCATCGTCCTCACGCACGAGGCGAAGCGCGCGGACATGGACGCCGCGCTCGCCGAGATCGCCGCGTCGCCCGTCTCGGGCGCCGCGCCGGTCTGCCTCGGAATCGAGGGGTAGGACTACCTCCGAGGGTTGACTCCCCCGCCCGGCTTCGCCGGGAGCCCCCTCCGGGAGGGGGCGGGCGCTCCGCGCCGTTGAAAAAGAACAGGGGCCGGCGCCCATCGGCGCCGGCCCCTGGAGGATTCGTCCGCGTTTGCCTATTCGGCGGCGGGCGCGGGTTCCGCGGCGGGAGCCTCGGCGGGCGGTTCCGCGGGCGCGGCCTCGGGAGCCGGGGCTTCCGGAGCAGGAGCGGCCTCGGGAGCCGGGGCTTCCGGAGCGGGAGCGGGTTCCGCGGCGGGAGCTTCGGCGGGGGCCTCGGGCGCGGGGAGGTCGGCGAGGGCGTCGGCGAGGGCGGCCTGCATCTCCTCGTCGGTCGCGGCCGGAGCCGCGTCGGCGGCCGCGGCGGCGGGGGCCGCGGCCTCGGCCGTCTCGGCGAAGCGCTCCGTCACGTCGGCGGAGACGGTGCCCTGCGGCTTGAGGATCGCCAGGAGCGTCGTGTTCACGAGGAAGGCGATCGCGAGGATGACGGTCGTGCGCGTGAGGACGTTGCCCATCTGGCCGCCGAAGACGGACTCGGCGGCGCCGCTTCCGAAGGAGAGCCCGAGGCCCTGGCCCTTGGACTTCTGGATGAGGATGATGCCGATCAGCATCAGGCACACGACGGCCTCGACCGCCAGCAGGAAGTGGATGAGGATGTTCATGGTGCTTCGGTGGCCCGTGGGTCGTGGAGGGAAACTAGGCGTTGGCGCCGGCCGCGACGAGCGCGAGGAAGTCGGGCGCCTTGAGCGACGCGCCGCCGATGAGGCCGCCGTCGATGTCCTTCTTGGCGAGGAGCTCGGGCGCGTTGGCCGGCTTCATCGAGCCGCCGTAGAGGATGCGGACGGTCTCGGCCGCGTCGGCGCCGTAGAGGTCGGCGAGGATCGCGCGGATCTGCGCGTGGACCTCCTGCGCCATGTCGGGCGTCGCGGTCTTGCCGGTGCCGATGGCCCAGACGGGCTCGTAGGCGATGACGACCTTCGCGAGGTCCGAGATGCCCTCGAGCGCCTTGCGGGTCTGGCGGTCGATCACGGCGGCCGTCTCGCCCGCCTCGCGCTCGGCGAGCGTCTCGCCCACGCAGATGACGGCGACGAGGCCCGCCTCGACCGCGGCCTTGGCGCGCTGGTTCACGGTCTCGTCCGTCTCGCCGAAATACTGGCGGCGCTCGGAGTGGCCCACGATGACGTGCGTCACGCCCGCGTCGAGCAGCATGGCGGTGGAGACCTCGCCGGTGTAGGCGCCGCTCGCGGCCCAGTGGACGTTCTCGGCGCCGACCTCGAGCGCGGAGCCCTTCGCGGCCTCGACGACCGCGGGGATGGTGAGGTAGGGCGGGCAGACGAGGATCTCCGGGAGGTTCCCGGCGGGGAGTCCGGCGGCGATCTCCTTCACGAGGGCGGCGCCCTCGGCGGAGGTCTTGTTCATTTTCCAGTTGCCGGCGATGAGGATGCGACGAGACATGTGTGGTCCTTTTTCGTTTGAAACGTCCGTCCGGGCCGCTTTCCGGTTCCGTGCGGAGCACGGGCCGGGAGTATGCGGGAAACCCCCGGAAAAGTCAAGGATGATCCGCGATTTCGCGCGGCGGGAGCCCGGCGGCGCGGCGGACGAGGGACGTGATCCGGTCGGAGACGGCGTCGTCCGGCGCGCGGAAATGCAGGACGCGCGCGTTGCCGTCCGGGTCGGGCGCAAAGGGCGTGGCGCCGTCGGGCGCGACGCGGACGCGCCCCGCCGGCCCGAGTTCGTAGAGCTCGTTCTCGCCGTGGACCGCCAGATCGACGGTGATCGGGTCCCAGCTGCTGCGGATGCGGCACGGCCCGCAGAAGTGGCGGAACGCCTCGACGAGCGGGTGGCCGTCGCATTCCGGCGGCAGGCCCGAGAGGTCGGTCATGATCGACTCGCCGCATTCGGAGCCGACGAAGACGATCGGGCCGTCCCAGCCGCGAAGGAAGCTCCGCGTGTCTCCGATGTATTCCTTCACGTTGAACTCGACGTAGCCGTCCTTCTTCCCGAATCCGCCCGCCATCGCCCAGATGCAGCGGACCTTGCGGCGGAAGAGGGCCGGGTCGTCCGCGAGCGCGGCGGCGAGATTGTTGAAGAAGCCGATCGAGACCACCGAGACGGAGCCGTCCGGCGCGTCGGCGAGAACGCGGCGCCAGAGGTCGAGCGGATCGGTCCGCGGCGGCTCCGGGCCGCGCCAGCGCGCCGCGAGGCCGGCCAGATACGCCGAGCGGTTGCCGCTGTTGGGGAGCGGGTCGCGCGTGACGGCGACCGGGACGTCCTCCCGGCCCCATGCCGAGAGGACGACCTTCACGGCGGCGGCCACGAAGGGGCTCTGGACGTTGCACGAGACGGCGCCGAGGCGGAACGCGCCGGGGTGGCGCCGCTCCTCGCCGCAGAGCAGCGAGAGCGCCGCGACGTCGTCCACGTCGCAGCAGAAGTCGGTCTCGAGGACGACGGTTTCGCCCGTGCGGGCGGAGAGGGGCTGGATGTCCATGGTTCGAAGGGAATGGGTTGCCGGGAACGCCGCGCCGCGCGCGGTCGCGTTATTTCAGGATCATCAGGGTCGCGCGGGCGGAGCGCGGGGGCGCCGGGACGTCGACCTCGACGATCGTCGAAAGCGTCGCGCCGGTGGCGTCGCGGACCGTGACCTCCGCGTAGTTCGCGCGCGGCTCGGTGAGGTCTTCCTTCTTGTTAGCCGGGTTCACGCCGAGCACCTTGCCCGGCCGCGGCTTCGCGACCGTGCAGGCCTGCACGAGCCCGACGTTCTTCGCGGCCGGGCCCCAGCCCGCCAGCCACTGCGGTGTCGAGAAGCCCTCGCCCTCGATCACGACCGTGCCCACGCCCACGCCGCCGCCAACCTTCGTGTAGCGCCAGACCACGCGCCGGACCGCCTCCCCTTCTGGTACGGGGAACCGGAAGTCGGATCCGGCCGCCACGCTTCCGAGATCGGAGACCGTTCCGAGAACCGTCTCCGTGTCGTCGGCCGCAATTCCGACGACGGTGAGCGTCGAGCCGCCGGTCATGGAGTGCCCGACGGCGTGGAACGAGACCGCCGTAACGGTCCCGCCGAGATCGTAGGTCGCCATCCAGTCGCCGTCCTTATCGAACTTCACCGGCGCGGCATCGCTCTTGTAGGATTCCTTCGCCACGTCGAACGTCCAGCCGTAGGGCCGGTTGGTCGGCCAGAGGGTGAACGGCTCCTCGATCCGCGTCGCCGTGGCGTTCGGGTTCGGGCAGTCGGTCCACGCGCGCACCGCGTATCCGGAGGCGCGATACTGCGTGTCCCACGAGAGGTCGATCGCGTCCCAGGCGACGGGCTCCGCGACCGCGACGGCCGGCGGATGGAGCCCGGGGAGGGAAAGAACCTTGAAGGAGACGTTGGTCTCGTAGACGACGCCTGCGGCGGGGGTCATCGCGAAGGTCAGCGTAAAGGTCGTGCCCTCGTCCGACTCGGCGGGCGTCCAGGAGAGCGTGCCGTCCGCGAGCGCCGGAGACCGGGACGGCGCCGGGGCGATGTCCGCGAGCACGACGTCGACGGGCGTGTGGTCGTCGAGCTCGGCGGAGACGGCCGCCGTGTTCCGGATCACGCCGTAGAGCCTGTCCTCGCCTGCCGCGTTCGACCAGGGGCCGACCGTGAGCGTCGGGTTCAGCGCCGAGCGCAGCGTGCGCGCGGAGACGCTCGCCCAGGGCGAGTAGTTGTAGCGCTCCGTGTCGCCCTCGGCGCGGACGCGGACCGTGTAGTCCGTGTCGTCGGAAAGGCCGGCGAGCACGGCCGGCGGCGCCGCGAAATCCATCGTCGCGACCGCGACGGTCTCGCCGGTCACGTAGACCTCGACCGCGTAGTTCGTCGCGTTCGCCACCGGGCTCCACGCGACCGAGAACGAGTTCGTCGAGAGCGTCCCCCCGACCACCGCGAGGTCCGCCGGCGCGCCGAGGTCCTCAAGCGATGTCGAGACCTGCTGTGTGACCTTCACCGAATCAAGGAAGAGGCAGCTGTCGGTCTGCGCGGGCTCGAAGAACAGGCGGAAGGGGGACGGAACGGAGAGGGTCGCCGACAGCGGATTGCCCGACGCGTCGACCGAATAGGCGTCGTCGTCCAGGTTCGAGGCGGTCGTATCCACCGTGGCGAGCGCGAACGTCCGGCTCTCGACGACGGCGCCCTCCCCGTCGAGAACCGACATCGAAAGGCTCCGGTTCGCGTTCTTCGTCGCGGCGTGGAAGGAGATCGTCGCCGAGCCCGACGACACGCCGTTGCGAAGGAAGACGGCGGGCGAGGTCGCCGATCCCTTCGCCGACGTCGCCGTCCCGAAGAGAATCGCGGAGGGCGCCTTCCGGAGACCCGTCGTTCCCGTCCAACCGGCGTTCGTGGCGATGTTCGCGATGAACGCGCCGTTCTCGATGATCTGGGCGGTCGAGGCCCAGCTTGCCGTATTGTTCGCCGAACCGGAGAACGGCTCGAAGAAGAGCACCGCCGCCTCCGTCGATCCGCGCACGCGAAACTCGACGTTGGTCGCGTAGGTCCCGCCCTGGTTGACGACCGAGAAGGCGGCCGCGTAGGATCCGGCCGCGCCTTCGCCAGGGGTCCAGGAGAAGACGCCGTCCGCGAACGTTGGCTGGGCGCCGGTCGGAACGGGCGTCAGACCGTTGAAGGTCACGGTCTGCGGCGTGCCGTTCGCGAGCGCCGCGGAGACGCCGAAGGAGAACGCCCGGCCGATGGTTGGAACGGGGTCCGGCGTCCCGATTGTCCAGACGGGCTGCCAGTTGTCGGCTGTGGTCGAGATCTGCTCCTCGTACCATTCGGAGGATGCATACGTGACGCCGTCGCCGACCGCGCGCAGGCGGACCGTGTAGGTGGTGCCGTCCTCGAGGTCGGTCACCATGAATCCAAGTCCCGGGTATAGCTGCTGCGTGCCGGCCTCCCGCCCTTCCGGATCCAGGACCTCCAGCTCGAAGCCCGTGGCGTGTTCGTCCACCGACGAGAAGAAGAGCAGCAGATGGTGGACGTCCGGACTTACGGACACGACCGGCGTGGCGAGCTGAATCCGGCCGTCGTCGTAGGTCTGCAAGACGACCACTTCACTCAGGAAGGAATACCTCCCCTGGAACCGGACTTTGAACGACAACGGCGCGTCCGCGAACGTGGCGACGAGCGGAACGCCGTTCGTGTCGGTCGTCCGGGCGTCGATGTCGCGGTCGTTCGCTTCGGCCAGCCGCTGCAGGCCGAACGTCTGTTCCGTTCCGGCGATTGTCGCGTCCGACGAATCCAGGAGGGACACCGCGAGCGCGTTAGTCCCGCTGGACGGATGTACCGCGGCGCGGAAGGAGACCGTCACGGGACCCGCCGTCGCGTCATCGAGCCGCGCGATGGCGCGCGTCCGCGCCCAACCGTCGTTGGATGCGTTGCCGAACCGAATGGCGTGGGGACCGATGCAAACGCTTTTTCCGTGCCAGCCGGGTTCTTCGCCGGCCGTTGAAAAGTCCCCCTCCGAAGTTGCACCCCCCGTGAGATAGGTTCTTCCTTCGAGAGATGAATCTGACTTGCCGATGGTCGAAAAACCCTCCACGAACAGATTGGTGGTGACGGTCATCGCGCGCGCGGAGACGGCGAGAAGCAGGGCGAGCGGCAGAAGAAGGCGGCGTGCTTTCATGGCGGACCTCGTGGGGTTTCTACTTCACCGAGATCACGGCGGGCTTCGGCGTGGCGGCTGCGGGAACGGCGACCGGACGGGTCGTTGAGGCGGTCTTCCCGCTCAGGCCCGTCGCCGTCACCTCGATATAGTTCGTCTCGCCCGCGACAGGGTTCGAGATCGTGACGCTCGTTCCCGCGACGGCGGTCGCGTCGGGACCATAGCCCGTGAGATACGACGGCTGCTTCCCGACGCCGGTGCCAGCGACGGAGAACGTGCCGAAACCAAAGTTACCCGCGGTTTTTACGGTCTTGAAGAACAGTCGCGTGAATCCGGCCGAAGCGAGGGGATCTCCGTTCGCCAGTTCGTCGATGGAATAATTGCCGGTCGCGATTTCGGTGTTCGTCCACGTCTTGATCTCGACCCAGTCGGACGAATCCGTCGAACCCGTCGAACCATAGACGGTGAACGTTCCGGTCACGGCCGAAACCCTCCTCAGATGGAACGAAACCGAGGCGATGGTGCCGCCAAAGGCCGGCGTACCGATCCAAAGGGTCGTGTTGCCCTTGAAGTCAACGGGCGCTTCCTCGTAGGTGTAGTGCTCATGGCTGTTTTCGAAAGTCCATCCCTCCGGAACCGTTCCGTCTGCTTTGTAGACGGAAAAGTCCTCCGTCGCGAAATCGGCCGGGACGAGCGTCCACGCGCGGACCGAGAAGGCCGCGTCGTTCTGCGCGGGCCACGAGACGGTGAACGCCGAAGAAGAAACCGCGGAGGTGGTCAAATCGGGAGCGGTCACGGCGGGTGCGGTCAGCGTCGTCACGCGCAACGTCGCGGCGGCCGAGTCGTCGTGCGTTGTTCCATCTCCTTTGGCCACAACACTAACGTCATAGGTTTCGCCTTCCGCGAGCCCCGTCACAATCGTAGTTGTCTCCGATGGTTCGCAGTTCGTCACGACCACGTCGTTGACGCTCACTTCGTAGGCCGTTACATCGGAAACGGCACCCCACGAAAGAGAGAATCCGGTATAGTTTGTGGAAGGCGCCAAAACGACAGGCGTAGACAATTTCGGAAGCCCCGAGGAAAACGTTTCCGTCACCACGATTTGGTCGATGCAGATGCGGCCATCTGTGGATGTGGCGAATCGGAGTTGGAACGGATCGGGCAAAGACGAAACGTCGGAGATGGTCCAAATCCTCTTGAGATTGTCGTTGCTCGACAAAAGGTAGGACGTGTTTGAAGCGGGCTCCGACGACGCCACCGTGTATCCGGACGAAACCAAATCGGTTCCTTCGACGGAAACGGTGAGCGTGGCCTTGTCAATGGCATTTGCGTTTTGCGCCGCAATGTAGAACGAAACGGCAAGAGATGTCGCTGTGCCGTTGTCGGAAAGAGAGATGGGTGGAGAAACGATATAGCCGTAGGAATTAGCTTGACCAAGGCGCATGCCTGATTTGCCTTTGATGACCAAAGATCCTGTCCATCCGTTTGAATCAGCATTAAACAATTCCGCAGAAGATGTTCCTATTTTCGCCCCGTTTGCCGTAGAGCTCCAGACATAGTCAAAATTTCCAAATCCTTCTTCGAAGATTTGTTCGGTCGCTCCGTGTGCGGGCGCGGAGGAAAGAACCGAAAGCGCGGCGGCGGAGAGGAGGGAAAGGCGGGCTTTCATGGCGGCGGGGAGGGGGAGAAAGGGGCGCGAGGGAAAGAATGCGGCGGACGGGGCGGGAGACTACCACAAAAGTTTCTCCATTGGAACCGAAAAGAATTGACAGGAAACACCAGATAAGGTGTTTATAACCTGTCGATAACACTAAATATGCGAATTTGCATGGGATGGAGGGAGACTCACCCACCCGGCTTTGCCGGGAGCCCCCTCAGGGAGGGGGCCGGCGCATGCGCCGAGGTCGCGCTGCGCGGCCGGCTCCTCCGCTGGGGGAGCTGGCGAGCGAAGCGAGCCTGAGGGGGTCGAGATCGGCTACCGAGCCGGGACGACGCGAATCGCGCGCACGACCGCGCGTGCAGGATCTCCTCCGAGGAACGCGAGGATCTTCGGCAGCAGCAGGCGCGGGGCCGATCGCTTCAGCTCGGCATACCACACGGACCCTCGCACCTGCACGACCAGTTCGCCGTTCTCGATGCCGCCCGGCGTCGCGCGCCGCGCGACGTCCGGCCCGACGATCTCCGCCCACGACTCGGCGATGCGCAGCGCGGCGGGATCCGCTTCGGGGACGCCCAGCGCCTTCACCACGCGCGTCGCGGCGTCTCCCGCCGGTTCCGCGTCCTTGAACGGCGGCGGCGGGAAGGCGTCCGGCACGCGCAGGAACTCGCGCCGCACGCGCCACGAGCCGGGCGTGTAGTCCTTCGGGAGGGTTCGTCTCATGGTCGTGATGGTCGTGATGGTCGCGATGGTCTCGATAGTCGCGATGGTCTCGATAGTCGCGATGGTCTCGATAGTCGCGATGGTCTCGATAGTCGTGATGGTCGGACCATCCAGACCATCGGACCATCCAGACCATCAGACCATCAGACCAGATTCTCCAATCGGGTTCTGCCCGTTCCCTTCGCGATCTGGCCGACGACGATCGGGGCGGCCTTGGCCTTGGCGAGGGCGGCCATCGTTTTCGCGAGGTCCTTCGGGCGCACGCACAGGACGTATCCGATGCCCATGTTGAAGACGCGATACATCTCCGCGGGGTCGACCTTGCCGACCTCCTGGAAGAACTTGAAGATCGGCGGGACCTCCCACGCGCGGCAGTCGAACACCGCGTCGACGCCCTTCGGGAGCATGCGCGGGACGTTGTCCACGAGCCCGCCGCCCGTGATGTGCGCCATGCCGTGGATCTTCACGCCGGCCTTGCGAACCGCGAGGACGGGCTTCAGGAACGAGCCGTGGACGGCGAGGAGGGCGTCCCGGAAGGTCGTCCTCGTCCCGGGGACGAAGTCGGAGAGCTTCTTCTTCGCGACCTCGAAGACGAGCTTGCGCGCGAGCGAATAGCCGTTCGTCTGCAGACCGGTCGAGGGGAGGCCGACGAGCATGTCGCCGGGGCGGATCGTCTCGCCCGTGACGAGGTCCTTCCGCGAGACCTTGCCGACGATCGTGCCGCAGACGTCGTATTCGCCGTCGGCGGGGTAGAGGCCGGGCATCTCCGCCGTCTCGCCGCCGAGGAGCGCGAGTCCGTTGCGGCGGCACCCGCGGCAGAAGCCGGCGATGACCTTGGCGAAGACCTTCGCGTCGAGCTTGGCGGTGCCGAGGTAGTCGAGGAAGAAGAGCGGCGTGGCGCCCTGCGTGAGGATGTCGTTCACGCAGTGGTTCACGAGGTCCTCGCCCACGGTGTCGTGGACGCCGGCCATGTGCGCGACCTTGAGCTTCGTGCCGACGCCGTCGGTGGAGGCGACGAGGATCTCGCCGGCGCCGGGCGAGCGGAAGAGGCCGCCGAAGCGGCCGATGTCGGAGAGGACGCCGGGCGTCTTGGTGCTCTTGACGTCGGCCTTGATCCTGGCGAGGCCGCGGTCCATTTCGTCGATGTCGACGCCGGCGGCGGCGTAGGCGGAGGGCTGCTTCTTCTTCATGGTCGGATGCAAAATGGAACGCGGGCGGCGGATCGCGCCGCCCGCGCGATGCGGAAACGGAGGCGGACGCTATTCGGGGCGGACGCGGGACTCGCTGCCGCTCACGATGAGGCGGACCGGCTGCCCGACGTAGAACGAGTCCTTGCCGGCGGTCTGGACGACGATGCGCTCGGAGCCGTCGGCGAGCTTGACCGTGAGCTCGAGGCCGTTGTTCGTCCCGGTGGCGCCCTTCTCGATCGCGGCGCCGGCGAGGGCGCCGGCGATGCCGCCGAGCGCGCCGCCGACGGTGTGGCCGCGGCCGCCGCCCATCGTGGAGCCGATCGCCGCGCCGGCGACCGCGCCGCCGATGCCGCCGAGCGTGCCGTCGGTGCCTTCGATCTTGACCTGCTCGACGCGGGTCAGGGTGCCGTGGTAGACGGCCTGCTGGGCGCGCGCGCCGTCGCGCGAATAGGTGGAGCCGGAGAGCTCGGAGGCGCAGCCGGCGGAGAGGAGGAGGGCGGCCAGGGCCGCGAGAAGGGGGGTGGTGCGTTTCATGGGTGGGTATTCTAGACGATTGTCGCGGGCGTTTCAAGTGGCGCGCTGCGGCCCGCCGCGGCGCGCACGGTCCTTTGACGAATCTCCCGCTCCGTTTATTCACGGGCGCGCACGGCCGCCACCCGTTTTCCGGTCGAGTCCGCCGCCCCGGCGGCCACGCGGCTTGCGAAACCGCCCTAGTGCGCGTGGCGGGAGCCGCCGCCGGGGCCGCCGCCGGGCGGGGAGACGGTGCACTTCCACGAGTTGGTGGCGAGCCAGCGCCCGCCGCCCTCGCGGAACGCGGGAATCTCCCATCGCGCGAGCGCCGCGCACCAGGCGCAGCCCGGCGCGAGAGCGATCGGCCCGCGCTCGAGATAGGGCGGGAGGTGGTCGGTCCGGTGGCGGCGCCACCGCAGGTCGAAGCTCCCGCCCGCGGGCGCGGAGGAGGCGTCGAGCGGGATGAGCCGCACGTCGCGGAAGACGGGCAGCACGACGGGCGAGACGGTCGGCGGCGCGCGGCGGCCCTCGATCTCGAGGCATCCGAACGGCTTGGCCGCGCCGATCCAGAGCATCGGCCCGGAGGCGTCGCCGCCCTCGCCGAGCGCGCCGAGGCGCGCGAAGGGGTTCTCGACGCGCATCGCCGCGTCGGCGCCGGCGTAGTCGTATTCCTCCCGCAGCTCGCCCTCGAGCGGCATCGAGGGGTCCTTCATCGCGTCCCAGCCGCCCCACGCGCCGGCGTCCCAGCCGATCCACGTGCCGAGGAGCTCGTTCGTGCCGGGTCCGGGGCGCGGCGCCTCGGCGGAGACGCCTCCGAACATCTTCTCGACGCCCGCCGCGGCGAGCATTCCGCCGAGCGTGAGAGGAACCGGTCGCAGATGCAGCCCGAGCAGCTCGGAGCCCGGGGCCGGATCGTCGTCCGCCTCGGGGAGGGCCGGCCACCAGCGGAAGTCCGAGTAGCCCTCCAGGAGCCCCGGCGCGCGGCGGTAGAACCAGCACCAGTCGCGGCCGAGGACCGCGTCGTAGAACGCGGGGTCGAGCAGCCAGTGCGCGCCGGAGGGGTCGGTCAGGAACGCGGCGTTGTCGACGCCGGCCGCGACGCCGCCCTCGGCGATCGCCTCGAGCGCGTCGGCGTAGTCGTCCCACGCGCCGGGCCAGGGCTCGGGCATCGCGGTGGAGCCGTCGCCGAGGCGCGCGCCGTATTCCTCGCGCGCGGTGCGGGCGCAGTCCAGGACGAACTCCTTGAAGTCCGGGTTCGACGGCGCGCCGTTGAGCATCGCGGCCTGCTGCGCGGCGGCGACGCCGGCGAGCGGCCCGGCGAAGAGCAGGCGGAGCTGCGCGTTGGTGACCGCCTCGACCGCGGCGTGGTCGAGCGAGGCGAGCGCGAGCGCGTGGAAGAGGTTGAGCTCGCCCTCGAGGTCGAGCGCGGTGGCCTGCCAGCGCGCGGCGGCGAGCGCGGCGGCGTCGCCCGCGTTCTGCGTCTTGTCCTTGGCGAGCACCGCGTGGTGGACGTCCGCGAGCCACAGCGCCGCGACGAGCAGCGCGACCGCCGCGAACAGCACGAGCAGGATCACCTGCCCGCGCCGCCCGTCGCCGTCCGTCTGTAGTCTTGCGTCTGACATAAGACCGTGTGACCGTGTAACCGTGTGACCGTGCGACCGTGTGACCGTGTAACCGTGTGACCGTGTAACCGTGTGACCGTGCGACCGTGTGACCGTGCGACCGTGCGACCGTGTGACCGTGCGACCGTGTGACCGTGCGACTATTCGAGATAGAGCCCCGCGTGCTCCCCCTGGGTCGCCGTCGCCTCCATCGCGACGCGCGGGACGCCCTCGCCATCGAGCGGCGCCCACGGGACGGCGAAGCGCGCGAACGGCATCCAGAGCGGCGCGTCGTGCCGGACCGTGAGGTCGAGCGTGCCGTTGCCGAAGAGCGAGCCGGATTCGCGGACGGAGAGCGTCCCCTTCTCCCATTCCTCGTAGTTCAGGACCCAGTCCGCGCGCTCGTGGTTCTCGGCGGAGAGGTAGTCGGGGATGCGGGCGCGCTCGAACGCGGCCGGCGAGCCGTCCGCCGGCGTCCAGCCGAGATCCTCCGCGAGGAGCTTCCCCGAGACGGGGATCGCCGCGACGCGCGCCGCCTTCGTCGCCATCCAGGAGTTGAATCCGACGGCGCGTGCGCGCGCGGCGCGCGACGCCGCGTGGTGCAGGATCTCGCGCCCGCCGAGCGCGAGCGCGGCCTGCAGGAATCCGAAGAGCAGGACGCAGAGCACCAGGAGCGCGAGCAGCGTCTCGAGATAGGCCTGTCCGGCGCGGCGCGGCGGCGGGACGGCGCGGCGAATCATGGCGGCGGCGGGGGAAGGGCTAGTCTTCCTTGACGCCGTCCTTTTCCATGCTCTTGAGCTTGTCGATGGAGCGGCCTTCCTCGGCGGCGTCCCGGGCCCTGTCGGCGTTCTTGGTCGTCGTGAGCGAGTTCACCGCGCCGGAGGTCTTCTCCGTGACGGTGTCGCCGAGGATGCCGAACACCGCGAGGGCGGCGATGGCGATGACGACGACGATGATGATGTATTCGACCATGGTCTGGCCGGAGCGGCGGGTGTCGCGTTTCATGGCGTGTGGCGGGGTGTTCGGGGTTACGGGTATTCGGACGAGGCGAGGGAGACCGAGCGGTCGCCGTTCTCGCGGAGCGCGCCGCCGAGGGCGGCGAGCGCGAAGGCGAGCCCGATCAGCACGGCGAACGCGAGGACGTATTCGACCATGGTCTGCCCGGAGCGAGAGCGGAGGGCGAACGGACTCGGGGTTGTCTTCACGGCGGCAAGTGTAGCACACCCGCCCCCGCGCGGACAAGACCCGATTTTGCGCGGGCGGGAGAAGAAGGACCCCCGGGCCGAGACGGTCCGGGGGTCCAAGTTGGCTCCGGTGGCTGGATTCGAACCAGCGACCAAGGGATTAACAGTCCCCTGCGCTACCGCTACGCTACACCGGAATGCGGCCTTCCGCGCGCGCGGCGCGGAAAACGGGGCGGACGATACCAAAAGCCCCCTTGCGAGTCAAGCAAGAATTCACAAAAGAGAGAGGTTTGCACCGCGGCGGCGGGCGTGCTAGAATCGCATCCCCATGAAACCGATCCCCGAAATCCTCGCCGACAACGCCCGCCTCTATCCGGACGAGACCGCCCTCGTCGAGATCAACCCCCAGGAGCTCGAGGCCCGCCATACGACCTGGAAGGAGTATTCGCTCGTCGAGACGGCCCCGGCCGACGACGCCTTCCGCTCCGAGATCACCTGGGCGCAGTTCGAGGAGAAGGCCAACCGCTTCGCCAACCTCCTGCTCACGCGCGGCGTGAAGAAGGGCGACAAGGTCGCGATCCTCCTCATGAACGGCCTCGAGTGGCTCCCGATCTACTTCGGCGTCCTCCGCACGGGCGCGCTCGCGGTGCCGCTCAACTTCCGCTACGCCGCCGACGAGATCAGGTACTGCGTCGACCTTGCGGACGCCTCCTTCCTCGTCTTCGGCCCCGAGTTCATCGGGCGCGTCGAGCAGATCTCCGACCAGCTCCCGAAGGTGAAGGCCCTCTTCTACGTCGGCGGCGACTGCCCGTCGTTCGCCGAGAGCTACCGCGACCTCGTCCCGCACTGCTCCTCGCGCCGCCCGGAGATCCCGCTCTCGCTCGACGACGACGCGGCGATCTACTACTCCTCCGGCACGACCGGCTTCCCGAAGGCGATCGTCCTGCGGCACCGCGCGCTCGCCCAGAGCTGCGAGGTGGAGCAGGCCCACCACGGCCAGACGCACGACGACGTCTTCCTCTGCATCCCGCCGCTCTACCACACCGGCGCGAAGATGCACTGGTTCGGCAGCTTCCTCGTCGGCGGCCGGGCGGTCCTGCTGCGCGGCGTGAAGCCCGAGTGGATCGTACGCGCGGTCTCCGAGGAGAAGTGCTCCATCGTGTGGCTCCTCGTGCCGTGGGCGCAGGACATCCTCGACGCGATCGACCGCGGCGAGATCGACCTCTCCGAATACGACCTCTCGCGCTGGCGCCTCATGCACATCGGCGCCCAGCCCGTCCCGCCCTCGCTCATCGCGCGCTGGCGGAAGGTCTTCCCGAACCACCAGTACGACACCAACTACGGCCTCTCCGAGTCGACCGGCCCCGGCTGCGTGCACCTCGGCGTCGAGAACGTCGCGCACGTCGGCGCGATCGGCGTCCCGGGCCACGGCTGGGAGACGAAGATCGTCGGCCCCGCGCCGGAGCGCGCGCCCGTCGCGAAGGGCGAGGTCGGCGAGCTCGCCGTCCGCGGCCCGGGCGTGATGAAGGAGTACTACAAGGACCCGAAGGCGACGGCCGAGGTGCTCGACGCCGAGGGCTGGCTCTACACCGGCGACATGGCGATGCAGGACCCCGAGGGCTTCATCTACCTCGTGGACCGCAAGAAGGACGTCATCATCACCGGCGGCGAGAACCTCTACCCGGTGCAGATCGAGGACTTCCTGCGCGGCCACGACGCGATCAAGGACGTGGCGGTGATCGGGCTCCCGGACCCGCGCCTCGGCGAGATCGCCGCGGCGGTGGTCGAGCTCAAGGCCGGCGCCGAGCTCACCGAGGACGACGTGAACGAGTTCTGCAAGGGGCTCCCGCGCTACAAGCGCCCGCGCAAGGTCATCTTCGCGCCGGTGCCGCGCAACCCGACGGGCAAGATCGAGAAGCCGGTCCTGCGCAAGCGCTACTGCGGCGAGTCGCTCGTCGCGCAGCAGGTCGGCCTCGCGAAGTAGACTCCGGCGTGCCCGCGGTCCGCGGGCGCGCCGGATCGGTCGCCGTCGTTGCGCGCGCTACGCGCCGGCGGCGGCGCGGGCCTCGGCGAGGAGCTTCTCGAACCGGCGGCCGTATTCGACGTAGGTGTCGTGCATCTTCGCCGGGTCGGGGAGCCCCGTCACCGGATCGTGGAAGATCGCCGCGAGGTGCGGCTCCATCGAGATGCCGCCGTCGTAGCCGCGTCTCACGAGGTCCGCGACGATGCGCTTCACGTCGCCCTGGCCTTCGCCGGCGTAGGTGTAGTGCATGCCGCCGTCGACCCAGTTGCCGTCCTTGATGTGGACGTAGGCGACGTGGTCCTTCACGGCGTCGTAGAACTCCCACGAGCTCTGGCGCGGCCAGGGCTCGGGCTTCGTCCAGTCGGGCAGCATCACGGGGTTGCCGGTGTCGAAGACGAGCTTCAGGCCGGGGACGTTGTCCAGCATGTCGAGCGTGTAGCTCCAGCCGCGGCCGGCGTAGTTCATGCAGTTCTCGTGCAGCGGCTGCAGGCCGGCGTCGAGGAACATCCCGACGATGGTCTTCAGACGCTCCCAGCGCCTCTCGCGCATCTGGTCCTCCGGCGGACGGCCCTCGAGCACCTTCCAGCTCATGATGCGGATCATCTTCGTCCCGAGGCGCTTCATGCGCGGGATCGCGCGGCGCGTCTGCTCGAGGTCCTTCTCGAAGTCGGCGTCGCTCTCGATCGACTTGCCCCAGTTGGCGATGGCCGAGCCGAAGCAGTTCACGTGTACGCCGGCCTCGTCGAGCGCGGCCGCGGCGCGGTCGAACGCCTCGTCGGAGAGGTCGTGGATGTTCACGCCGTCGATGCAGCGCGACTCGATGTTGCTCCAGCCGAGCTCCTTGGTGGCGGCGATCTGGCCCGCGAGGTCGCGGGCGGCTTCGTCGGCGAATCCGGTGAGGTACATGGTCTGCGGTCCTGTGGCCTTGTGGTTGATCGGTCCCGGGTCGCGGCGCGGCCGCGCCGCGACCCGGACGGAATGCTACGCCTTCGTGAACGAGGCCGACATGTCGGCCATCTTCACTTCCCTGACGGTCTTCTTGAAGGTCGAGTTCCTGATGAGGTCCTTGAGCATGCGCTCGTAGGCCTTGCCGTCGAGCGGCAGCTCCACGGTCCTGTCCTTGAAGGACGAGTAGAGCATCGAGGTGCCGAGCTCGACGGACTTGATGCCCTCCTCGGCCGGCGCGATGAGCGGCGTGCCGTCGAGGATCGCGTCCACGAAGTTCTGCAGGATGCCGACGTGCTGCGGGCCGCTGCCGTTCGCCGGGATCTCGATCCTCCACGTCTCGGGCGCGCCGAACATGGACTGCGACGTCTCGCGGAACTCCTTCTGCCCGACGACGTTGCGCGTCCAGGTGATCTTCCCGTCCTCGACGACGATCTTGCCGCGGTCGCCGCAGACCTCGAGGCGGTTGGTGCCGGGGGCCTCGCCGGTCGTCGTGACGAACACGCCGGTCGCGCCGTTCGGATACTCGAGGTAGGCCGTGACCATGTCGTCGACCTCGATGTCGTGGTACTTGCCGATGCCGACGAACGCGCGGACCTTCTTCGGCATGCCGAAGAGCCACTGCATGAGGTCGAGCTGGTGCGGGCACTGGTTGAGGAGCACGCCGCCGCCCTCGCCCTTCCAGGTCGCGCGCCAGCCGCCGCCGTCGTAGTAGGCCTGCGGGCGGAACCACGTCGTGATGATCCAGTTCACGCGGGTGATCTCGCCGAGCTGGCCGCTCTGGATGATCTCGCGCAGCTTGATGTAGTGCGGGTCGGTGCGCTGGTTGAACATCGCGGAGAAGACGACCTTCTTGTCCTTGTGCGCCGCGATCAGGCGCTCGCAGTCGGCCTTGTGGACCGAGATGGGCTTCTCGACGAGCGTGTGCAGGCCCTGCGTGAGCGCGTCGATGCCGATCGTCGTGTGGTCGTAGTGCGGCGTCTCGATCATCACGGCGTCCACCTCGCCCGAGCGGATCAGCTCCCTGCTGTCGGTGAACTTGAGGTACTTGTCGCCGTAGCGGTCCATCTTGGACGGCACGATGTCGCAGATCGCGGTGAGACGGGCTCGCTTGATCAGGCCGTTCTCGATGTTCTTGATGTGGCTCGTGCCCATGTTGCCGACGCCGATGACGCCGATCCGGACTTCCGTGAGCTTCTTCGCTCTGGCTTGCTTCTTCATGGAGTGTGCTTGGTGGGGTGGCCGCGCGCCGGGCGCGCGGAAAGACGCCCTCCATTCTACGCCAATCCCCCGCGGAACGCCAGCGCAAAGCGCGTCGCGGCGGGTCGGTGGACACGCGGCGGAGGGTGTGGTAGATTCCGGAGACGCCGCGCGGGACGCGGGACCGACCGATGGACAAACACTTCGCCAGGCTGCTTTCCGGGGCCGTCTCCGGAATCGACGCCCTCCGCATCGACGTGGAGGTCGACGTCTCGCGCACGGGCGATCCGCAGATCGTCATCGTCGGACTGCCGGACGCGGGCGTGCGCGAGAGCCACCACCGCGTCGCGACGGCCCTGGCCAATTCCGGCTTCGGCCCGTTCCGCGGCCGCATCGTCGTCAACCTCGCGCCGGCGGACGTCCACAAGGACGGTTCCCTCTTCGACCTCCCGATCGCGCTCGGCATGCTGCTCGCCTCGGACGCCGTTTCCGCCGGCCGCCCCGCGCGCCGCTCCCGTCCCGGCGCGCCGCCCGCGCCGCCGCCGGCCCCCGTCTTCGACCTCGAGCGCACCGCCTTCGCCGGCGAGCTCTCGCTCGGCGGCGAGCTGCGGCCCGTGCGCGGCGTGCTGCCGCTCGCGGTCGGCCTCCGCGCGACGGGCGTCACGGACCTGCTCGTCCCCGCCGAGAACGCGAACGAGGCGGCGATCGTCGAGGGCCTCCGCGTGTGGCCGGTGGACAGTCTGAAGCACGCCGCGGACCTCGTCTCGGGCGCCGACGGCGGCCGGACGCGCCCGGCGGCCGTGGACCTCGGCGCCGTGTTCCGCGACGCGAGCGCGGCGGCCGGCGCGCCGGACTTCGCCGAGGTGAAGGGCCAGGAGATGGCCAAGCGCGCGGTGCAGGTCGCCGTCGCCGGCGGCCACAACCTGCTGATGGTCGGCCCGCCCGGCACCGGCAAGTCGATGCTCGCGCGCCGCATCGCCTCGATCCTCCCGCCGCTCACGCTCGACGAGGCGCTCGAGACGACGAAGATCCACTCGATCGCCGGGCTCCTCCCGCCCGGGACGCCGCTCCTCGCCGAGCGCCCGTTCCGCTCGCCGCACCACACCGTGTCCGACGTCGGGCTCGTCGGCGGCGGGACGCACCCCTCGCCGGGCGAGGTCACGCTCGCGCACCACGGCGTGCTCTTCCTCGACGAGCTGCCGGAGTTCACGCGCAACGCGCTCGAGGTGATGCGACAG
The DNA here is from genome assembly GCA_947169825.1 of uncultured Verrucomicrobiota bacterium. Lineage (GTDB taxonomy): Bacteria > Verrucomicrobiota > Kiritimatiellia > RFP12 > UBA3636 > UBA3636. The sequence continues at coordinate 84,685 of CAMVRE010000001.1, forward strand.
CCGATGGAGGACGGCTTCGTCACCATCACGCGCGCCTCCGGCACCGCCCGATTCCCCGCGCGCTTCATGCTCGTCGCGGCGATGAACCCGTGCCCCTGCGGCTACTTCGGCGACCCGAACCGCCCGTGCCGCTGCTCGCCGACGCAGATCCAGCGCTACCGCGCGCGGATCAGCGGCCCGCTCCTCGACCGCATCGACCTGCACGTCTCCGTCGCCGCCTCGCGCCTGCAGGACCTGCAGACGCTCCCCGCCGGCGCGTCCTCCGCCGACCTGCGCGCCGGCGTCCTCGCCGCGCGCGCGGCGCAGGAGGCGCGCTTCGCGGGCCGCCCCGGCGCGCGGACGAACGCCGCGATGGGGCGCGGCGACCTAGAGGCGTTCTGCCGGATGGACGCGGAGTGCCTCCAGATCATGAACTACGCGATCCGCGAGATGAGGTTCAGCCCTCGCGCCCACGACCGCATCCTCAAGGTGGCGCGCACGATCGCGGACCTGGCCGGCCACGCGGAGCTGCGGCCCGAGGACCTGCACGAGGCGCTCGGCTACCGCGCGCTCGACCGTTCGCTCTGGACCTAGCCGCGCCGTGTCCGCATCCCCCCTCCAGCGCTTCCTCCTCCGGTGGGGCGGCCCGATCGCCGCCCTCGCCGCCGTCTCGGCCGGCGAGGCGTGGCTCTACGCGGACGCGGTGCTGCGCGGCGCGGCCTCGCCGCCGCCGCGCACGCTCTCGCTCGTTCTCGGCGCCGCGGGCGGACCCGCCGTCCTGCTCGACATGTTCGCCGCCGCCCTCCCCGTGAACCTGCTCGTCTTCGCCTGGTGCCGCCGCCGCGTCGAGCAGCAGCGCGCGAAGGTCGCCGAGGTCGCGAAGACGACGCTCTCCTCCGCCGAGCGCGCGAAGCTCAAGGCGATGATCGCCGGCCGCATCCGCGAGGAGCTGGAGCGGCGCCGCGCCGACCCGCCCGCCGGGAAGCCGTAGGCGGACCGGGCCGCCGCCTTGCGGCGAAGCGGCGGTGCGTGGTAGAATCCGCCGCCATGAACGACGAACCCACCCAGCCGGCGATCCGCATCGGAGCCGACGGCATCGACGTGCACAAGGTCGAGGAGGAGATCCTCGCCGCGGTCGCGGAGAAGCGCGCCCAGGGCGTCTATGACGACGATCTCGTCGCCCGCGCCGAGAAGAACAACCTGCTCACGATCAAGGACGACGAGACGTTCATGGAGCAGTATCTCGTCTGCCTCCGCCAGATCGTCCCCGTCGACATCAACGACTTCGAGATCCTCGAGCGCCGTTCCCGCTTCGCGCCGGTCTCCAAGGCGGTCAAGAAGGTGATCTGGAAGCTCCTGAAGTTCTACACCTACCGTCTCTGGTCGCAGCAGAACCAGACGAACAACGTCCTCCTCGCCGCGATCGAGATCATGGACCGCCGCTATCGGAAGGAGACCGCGGAGCTCAAGGCCCGCATCGCGGAACTGGAGGGGAAGGTCTGACGGTCACACGGTCCGACGGTCACACGGTCCCAGGAGGCGACCGTGCGACCGTGCGACCGTGCGACCATTCGACCGTGCGACCATGAAAATCGCCTTCGTCTCCCCGCGCCTGCACGAGCCCGGCACCGTCGGCGGCGCCGAGACGCTGATCTACTCGCTGGCGCAGGACGCGGTCCGGCTCGGCCACCGCGTGGAGATGCTCTGCACCTGCGCGAAGAACCACTTCAACTGGGCGAACGAGATGCCCGAGGGGTCGTTCGAGCGCGACGGCATGACGGTCCGGCGCTTCCCGGCCGACCCGCTGAAGGTCGACTCCTTCGCGCGCCTGCAGATCGATCTCTCCCGCGGCCGACGCCTCTCGGACGCCGAGGAGGCGGAGTGGCTCCGCTCCGGCGTCAACTCCTCGGCCCTCGTCGCCTGGCTGCGCGAGCACGCCGCCGACTACGACCGCGTCGTCGCGGGGCCCTACCTCTTCGCCCTGATCCGCGAGGCGTGCCTCGCCGTGCCGGAGAAGATGCTTCTCGTCCCGTGCTTCCACGACGAGAACTACGCCCGCATCCGCGCCCTCCAGGCCGCCTTCCGCGGCGTGCGCGGCTTCCTCTTCAACACGGATCCGGAGCGGCGCCTCGCCCACCGCCTGATGCCCGGCCTCGCGCCGCGCGTCGAGGAGGTCGTCGCGATGGGCATCGAGCCGTTCGAGGCGGACAAGGGCGCCTTCGCCGCGCGCACCGGGATCGCGCAGCCCTACGTGATCTACAGCGGCCGGCGCGAGGAGGGGAAGGGGACGCCGATCCTCGTCGACTTCCTCGACGCCTTCCGCCGCCGCACGAAGCGCGACGTCCATCTCGTGATGACCGGCTCGGGGCCGGTCGACGTCCCGCCGACGCTCGCGCCGGCGTTCCACGACCTCGGTTTCGTCTCCGAGCGGGAGAAGCGCGAGGCGATGGCCGGCGCGGTCGCGTTCGTCCACCCGTCCGTCAACGAGAGTCTCTCGATCGTCGTGCTGGAGTCGTGGCTCGCGCGCACCCCGGCGCTCGTCCACGCGCGAGGCGAGGTGCTGCGCTGGCAGTGCGAGAGCTCGTGCGGCGGGCTCTGGTTCGGCAGCTACCCGGAGTTCGAGGAGGAGCTGCTCTGGCTCCTCGACAACCCCGCGAAGGCCGCGATCCTCGCGGAGCAGGGGCGCCGCTACACGCTGGAGCGCTATGCGCCGGACGCGGTCCGCGCCCGCTTCGCCCGGGCGCTGGAGGAATAGGCGATGGCGATCCTGCTTCCGGTTTTCGCCGTCCTCGCCGGCCTCGCCGCGCTCGTGTGGAGCGCCGGCCGGTTCGTCGACGGCGCCGCGGCCTCGGCGCGCCTGCTCGGCGTGCCGGCCCTGCTCGTCGGGATGGTCGTCGTCGGGTTCGGGACGTCCGCGCCGGAGCTCACCGTCTCGGCGATCTCGTCCCTGCGCGGAAACTCCTCCATCGCGCTCGGCAACGCCTGGGGCTCCAACATCTGCAACATTGCGCTCATCCTCGGCGTCGCGGCCGCGATCCGGCCGCTCGCGATCCGGCGGGAGGCGCTCCGCTTCGACCTCCCGATCCTCTTCGGAACGACGATTCTCTCGTGGTTTCTCCTCGCGGACGGCGCCCTCTCCCGCGCGGACGCCTTCGTCCTGCTCGTCGCCTTCGCCGCGTGGCTCGGCACGTCGGTCCGCTGCGCCGTCCGCGGCGGCGCGGCGCCGGAGTCCGCCTCGGCGGACGCCCCCGGCGCCGGGCTCTCGGGCCGCATGGCCGCGTTCTGGACGGTCTTCGGGCTCGTCGTCCTCGTCGTCTCGTCGCGCCTCCTCGTGTGGGGCGCGGTCGAACTCGCGCAGGCGATCGGCGTGAGCGACCTCGTGATCGGGCTCACCGTCGTGGCCGTCGGGACGTCGCTGCCGGAGCTGGCCTCGTCGATCGTCGCCGCGCGCAAGGGGGCGGACGACCTCGCCGTCGGCAACGTCATCGGCTCGAACCTCTTCAACACGCTCGTGGTGGTCGGACTCGCCGGCGCGATCCGGCCGATGGACGCGATCGACCCCGCCGTCTACGAGCGCGACGTCTCGTGGGCGTTATTCCTCACGGGAATCCTTCTGCTGATCCTCCCGTTCCCGTGCCTCTACCGGAAGGCCGCGGAGCGGCGCATCGAGCGGCCGGGCGGCCTGCTGCTGCTCGCGCTCTACGCCGTCTATCTCGCCGAGCTCGTGCTGTCGGCGGTCTCGGCCTCGAGCGCGGCGCGGTAGGCGGCCTCGTCGAAGTCCGCGACGCGCGCGACGCCCTCCGCGACCGCGGCCTTCGCGACGGCCGGCGCGACGAGCGCGCGCAGGCGGCGGTCGAAGGGCTTCGGGAGGATGTAGCGCGGCCCGAAGGCGAGGTCCTCGCCCGCGTAGAGCGCGGCGGTGGCCTCGTCGGCCGGGATGCGCGCGGCGGCGGCGAGGGCGTCGGCCGCGGCGAGCTTCATCCCCATCGTGATCTTCCGCGCGCGGACGTCGAGCGCGCCGCGGAAGAGGAACGGGAAGCAGAGCACGTTGTTGATCTGGTTCGGGAAGTCCGAGCGGCCCGTCGCCATGACGTAGGGCGCGTCGCCCATCGCGGCGGCGACCTCCTCCGGGCGGATCTCGGGATCGGGGTTCGCGAGCGCGAAGATCGCCGGGTTCGGCGCCATCGTCCGCACCCATTCGCCCTTCACCGCGCCGGCGACCGAGACGCCGATGAAGACGTCCGCGCCGCGCAGGACCTCCTCCAGCGTGCGGCAGGGCGTGTCCTCGGCGGCGAGGAGCTTGCGGCCGGAGAGGTCCGGGCGGCCCTTGTAGATGACGCCCTTGCTGTCGCACGAGATCACCTGCGCGACGCCGGCCGCGACCAGCATCTCGCGGATGCGCATGCCGGCCGCGCCGGCGCCGTTCATCGCGACCCGGAGCGAGCCGAAGGGCTTGCCGGAGACCTCGGCGTAGTTGCGCACCGCGGCGAGGACGATCACCGCCGTGCCCCACTGGTCGTCGTGGAAGACCGGGATGTCGAGCAGCTCCTGGAGGCGGTCCTCCACCTCGAAGCACGCCGGCGCGGCGATGTCCTCGAGGTTGATGCCGCCGTACATCGGGGCGATCGCGAGCGTGGCGTCGATGACGCGCTGCGGGTCGGTCTTCCCCGTCTTCGCGCCGCCGACGCGGCAGTTGTCGAGGACGACGGGCCACGCCTCGACGCCGGCGAAGCTCTTGAAGAGGACGCACTTGCCCTCCATCACGGGGATCGCGGCGGTCGGGCCGCGGTCGCCGAGGCCGAGGATCGCGGTGCCGTCGGAGACGACGGCGACGGTCCGGCCCTTGGCGGTGTAGTCGAACGCCTCTTCGGGGTGCCTGTCGAGATGCAGCACGGCCTTGCCGACGCCGGGCGTGTAGGCGAGGCACAGGTCCTCGACCGTGCGCACGGGGCGCGGCATCTTGAGCGCGACCTTGCCGCCGCGGTGGAACTCCAGGACCTTCTCTTCGGTGATCGTCATCGCATTCCTCCCGGAGGATTGCCTCCGTCGGCCGGCTACTCTCCCACAAACCCGCCGCGGCGTCAAGCGGCTTGCCAGCCGGGGCCGGGGTCTGCTAGAATGCGGCATCGTCGGGCGGAAATCCGCCCCCCGCGAACGAAAGAATCTCGCCATGAAGACAATCTCCGCCCCCATCCTCCTTTCCGTCCTGGCCCTCTCCGGCGCCGGCTGCCTCGCCATCAAGACCGAGCACGAGGTGAAGCCCATCCAGATCACGATGGACGTCAACCTCAAGGTCGACAAGGAGCTCGAGAAGGAGATCGAGCAGGAGAAGAAGGCGCCGCCCAAGCACATGGCCGAGCTCAAGGCGATGAGCGACCGCGGCGCGGTCGGCATGGACAACCGCGGCTACCTCGCCGTGCGCGGCGATCTCTCCGACGAGGAGAAGGACATCGTCGAGGACATGAACGCCAAGCGCCGCGTCCGCATGGGCGAGATCGCCGAGCAGACCGGGGCCAAGCGCGCCGACGTCGAGAAGATGCGCGCCGAGAAGATGCTCGAGCACCTCCCCGCCGGCGCCTGGTACCAGGACGCCTCCGGCGCCTGGAAGCAGAAGAAGTAGCCGCGCCCTCTACCGCGCCGTCCCGGACGCGCGCGGCCCTCGGGTCGCGCACGTCCGGCGGGATGCGCCCGCTCCGCCTCCGCCTTGCGTTCGGCCTCCGTCAGGGGACGGGCTCCGCGGAAGTCTGGGCGAGCCCCGCTTCGCGCACGACGAGCGGAAGGTCGGAGTCGGCGGCGACGACGATGCGGACGACCTCGATCGAGTCGATCGGCAGGAGCGCGGCATCGAGGACGAAGCGTCCCGTCGTCGGATCGACCTCTCCGGCGGGATGCCACGCGTCCGGCGCGCCGATCGGATCGGCGGAGCATTCCACGCGGCAGGGCGGCGCGAGCGGGGCGCCGTCGGCTCCGGGGCGGCCGCACAGGATTTCGATCCGGCGGGCCGCTCCGGCCTCCGCCCCCGCGCGGATCGGCGTCGGGAGGCGGAACGCGATCCAGTCGCCCGCGCGCGCCGGACCTTCGCTCTCGAACCAGGTTCCGGCGTTTCCGTCGACCATCCGCCAGGGCGAATGCTCCTTCGCAGACGGGACGGAGGCGAACGCCTTGGCGAACGAATCGGGATCCGAGAAGCCCTGCATCGCCCGGAAGGGCTCGTCCGGCAGGGACGCGCCGGACGGGACGCGGGCCGGCGCAAGGGCGTCGCCGTCCGCGGAGGAGGAACCGCCCCCTCCGCCCCTCTCGCGGCCGTGCGGTGCATAGAGGTTGACGCCCGCGGCGATCGCCAACGCGGACATCACGGCCAGTCCCGCGACCTTGAGGAGATCGGACGAAAGCGACCTCGGCTCCCGGTTCCGGTTCCAGCGGAAGCCGACGCCGCGGACGGTCTCGATGCATCGGCCGGCCCTTCCGAGCCTCCTTCGGAGCACGTGCGCGATCTGGTTGAGGGAATGCGAGCGAACGAGCTCCTGTCCGCTGCCGCCGCGAATGGAGCAGAGAAGCTCCTCCCGGGTGACCAGGGCCCCGGGCTCGCGAAGGAGGAGCAGAAGGAACGTCTGCTGGGTTCTCGTCAGATCGCCGAAGAGGACGTTCAGGTGCTTCGGCGAGAAACGCGGCGACGCCTCCGCCGGCGCCCCCTCCTCGCCGGCGCGGCCTTGGTGCAGAAAGGTCCGGACGCCCTCGCGGAACGCCTTGGCGTCGAGGACCACGAGACCTTCGTCCGGCCCGTTCTCCAGCGCGCGGACGACCTCCTCCGCCGTGGAGAGCACCGGCAGCCCTGATACCGAAACGTTCGAAGAACCGGACGTCGCCGTCCCGCTGCCGGCCCCGGCCGGCGCGCTCCTGCGTTTCTTCGAAGTCGTTTCTCTCATTGCGGCCCAAATTCTACCACGAACCCGCCCGAAAATCATCCCCCTTCAAGACCCATTCGACAGAAATGACGAAATTCTGACGAATCTCCGAGTCGATGCGTGTGCTTCATACCCTATAAAAGCCGGAACAAAAACCAAGCGGCTCTATGACAACAGAGGCCGGTATGTACAGCCATGCCGAGCCAGACCGGTGCCCTAAGGCCCCAACCAACGACGGGACGGTCGCATGACAGCAAAGAAAGCCCCAGCGCGACGGAGAGAAGTCCGGAACGCACCGCAGCGTAAACATACCCCTTGAGAATATCGAATTTGCCGGTCGCCTCCAATTCGCGGATTTTCCGCAACCCTTTGCTTGAGAACAGAATTCCGAGAAGAGTTGCCGCAAAACCCGCGACGGCGGCGGAAAAGCCGACAAACGCGCCAAGAGCCTCCGGGCCCGGAATCAAAAAACCGAAACGGTGTGCGATGACGGCGACACCGACGGCGCAGAGCACCGGATAGTATTTCTCCATCCAGAGAGGATCCGTCAGGAACGAACGCCGTCGTTTGGCTTCCTGCTCGGCATTTTCGAATCCAGCGACTGCCATTGTTTCTTTAGAAAATCGATTCTCGCCTCAAATGAAATCCTCCGACTTTCGTCATAGGGAACTTGATCGTCCGCACGGATTCTGTCGACCAGCAGATCGAGCATTGCCATTTTTCGGTCTTCCTTCTCCGCATACGCGCGAAGCTTTCGGACGTCGTTCGGATATCGCTCACGGATTCGCAGCAACTCCTGGGCCGTTTTGACTACGGATGACATAGAAAGTCCTCGCCGGCGACGCGGAGCAACGCCTATGGTTACGGACACCTTCTCCCCGGCGACCTGTTCCATAAGAGAGAGGACATCGGATAGAGACCGACTCGCCTGAATATCCATCCGCGAAACGGTTGGTGCGACCTCGAGTTCGAACTTGCCGATTCTGGGAGAGCGTCGCAGCTGTTCCAGTGCCGTATTCGAGATCATCGGCAACAACTGGAACCTCCCTGTTTTCCCGGCGAAGTGAGCAAAGTAATCCTCGAACCCCGAGAAGGACACCCCGTTCCGATTGCGTTGCAGGACGAGTACGTTCCGTTCCTCGTCAAAGAAGAACGCCGTCTCTTCTCCGATTCCCTCGTCGTCGTGGAAGTCGATTTCCCTCTCGGATCCGCGTTGGTCGATCCGTGTCGGCAGGTTTGTCATTCGGATCTTCACCATGTCTCCGGTGAAGAACCGCCGCCGCCCTTCGGAACGGATCGACAGCTTCTTCAACCGGATGGGATCGCCACCGTTTGCCACGAAGTTCCGCGCGTGCCCGGACGTTCTGTTCACAGTTTCAAGGATGCTGGCGAAAGTGCACCTCTCCGTCTCGACAGTGAAGAAGTCCGCGTGTAGGGTCCTGTATCGATTTGTGCTCATGTTGATGTTCTCTTGTTTGTCGAACGGAGATAACGTAGCATTTTGCCCGGATCATTGAAATGGGGCAAACGTCAGAAATTCGTCAGAAATGCAATTTGAGACGAGAAAGGTGGTGCGCTCGCGCTGGCAGACGCACGTGTCGCACCGTTGAAGGCCGGGTGGATGCAAAGCGAGACGCGGCAGCGATGCTCCTTCAAATGGCGAGGCGCTATACCTTGTCGGCCCCAAGAAGACGATAATCTACGGTGAATAGGTCCAAGCGGTGGGACGCGGACGAGCCGTCTGGGTAAAGGAGTCGGAGTCGAGGGAGTACGCTGAAAGGCTGGATACATATGCTTAAAAAGGTGAACAATTCTCTGATGAACGATGCTTAAAAATGTGCAGTTATTGAATATGTACGATCGCCGGCGCGGCCGCCCCCAAGGTCCGGCGCATCTTCGACGGCATCCCCGGACAGCTCTCGAAGAAGGAGAAGCGCTTTTCGCTCGCGTCGCTGGACAGCGGCGCGCGGCGACGCTCCTACGAGGCGTCCTTCCTGTGGCTTGCCGACGCGAAGGTCGCCAACATCGCCTACAACGCGACCGATCCCGGCGTCGCCCTGGCGCTCACCGAGGACGATTCGACGATGAAGGTCTATTCGGCCGACACGGGGTTGATGATCTCGCAGACCCTGGGCGACCGGCCGTTCACGGAGGGGGCGCTCTACGAGGAGGTCTATTCCGGCGATCTGGGGATCAACGAGGGAATGGTGATCGAGAACAGCGTGGCGCAGGCGCTGACCGCGGCCGGCCGGCGGCTGTTCTTCTACTCCCGGTACGATCTGCAGACCGCGGCCAACCGGATGGAGATCGACTTTCTGATCCGCCGCGGCGACCGGATTTGCCCCGTCGAGGTGAAAAGCGGCCGCAACTACGCCCGCCACGCCTCGCTCGACAAGTTTCGCGCGAAGTTCGGCGACCGCCTTGGCGAATTGTTCATCCTCTGCACCAAGGACGTGGACCAGAAGGACGGCATTACCCGGCTTCCGCTCTATATGGCCTCGTGCCTGTAGCGGCGGCGATTCGCCCCGTCGGTCACTTCCACGCGGCCGTCTCCGCCGCGAGACGTGCGGCGAAGGCGTCGACCGCCGGCGACGTGTCGCGCTCGTAGCCGTAGCCGCCGAGGTGGTCCGCCCGCAGGCTGTCCGCGAGGATGACGCAGAAGTCCGGTCGGTGGGACGCGGCGGAGGCGGCACCGCCGAGGAGAGCCAGAACAAGGATTGGAAGGATTCATTTTTTTTTGGGGGCTGTTGTTCGAGGCGAACCGCCTGTAGAATACCACTCCGTCCAGACGAAAAGAAGGAAGGGTAAACCAAAACCAGTCAGATTTTCGTTGTCTTTTGGTTGGACGGATGTATACCATTCATCGCAGGAAAACCATCAGCACAAAACGCTCAAGACAGATCTATCCGTTATACGCTTGTATTGTTCTCAAGAATTCTTCCATCATATCTCTTCGGATTCTTGTGGAGTTCTGACTATGAGAATACAGTGACATCACGAACCTAAATAGCGCCATGACATGTTTTGACGCGTGAATTGGTGTGTCCGTATTGAGAAACTCGCTTTCCATAATTCGGAATGTGCTGTAAAGATGTCGTTCGGTCTCCAGAAATGTTGCATTACATTCCGGAACAACCTCCAGAATTCCAAATTTAGTTAACTTGACACGGGCGATGTACGGCCATGGAATATCTATTCGATTACTGTTTCCAAATTCTTCCAACCATCGGACAAGACCGACTCTTGCCATACCAGGCATTCCCTTTACAGCAATCTGCTTACACCAATTGGGAGCGTCGGACGGAGCTTTAAGTGTTAGTGCATGCGAAAAGGAGTGTTCCTGCAGTTTATATGCTTCAACAATTCCTGCCCCAGCAAGAAATGAATCCCACGAGACTGAAGATTGTATTTTCAACCGATTCATTTGATTTCCAGACAAGTATTCGCCAAATGCTATGGTTGTTCGCGGTTTTAATAGATAGTGACCTTGAACTAACTTTTTTGAGTCCATACATATCTGATTCATGGCACAACACCCCCTGATTGTTGCAAGCGCGAAGTTCAGAGTCTGCAATAGGTTTTGGGAACAAAAGAAACAACAGTCTGTGAAACGGAACACATCGCCGGATGCTTGTTCGGTTGCATGTGAAATTACTTTGTGGAACCGGACCAATGCGTTAATTGCGCCAGGCATGCTTTTCAAGCAGATAGAAGAAAAGCCAAGAAGATCGCAGTGACATACCCACCCGCGGTTGCATGCTGGAAAGAATTGTCTAGCGTCTACAGTATACTGTCCGGTCTGTTTGAAATCATCGATGTTTTCGGAAAACGAACGAAGTTCATTGTTTGATGTTCTCATAGAAAACCAAGTTCGATTGTTGGTTAATGATTTGACGAGGTTGTGTTACGGCAAAACATATCCATCAGTTTGACCAACGATTTGACATTACAGAAGCGGATTCCAAATCGGTTGCGCAACTTCAACCGATTCTGTGGACTCATCACCGATTTTGTTCCCGCAGACACGCCTCGATCCTCTGTACAGAACAGTTGGATTCCGTAACCATAATGAGCTGCGATAGACATTGCATCGGCATACTCCGCAACCGTTTTGGAAAATGCTTTATCTGAATTCGAAAGACCGGAAAGCTTCATGTATGGGTTTTCCGTTGGCTTTGATCCGGTTAGTTCCCTAAGGGCGTTGGCGCCCGCAAACAATTGGTTTGAGATGTACCGATCACATTCGTCAATGCGACGCATTGTCTCATCCCTTGATTCTGATCGGCAGTACATCTGCGGAGGTATCTCTCTGCAGATGAAATCCCCCAAACGATATGTCTTCAGGACTTTTCCATCAACGGCTTTCAGGGCTTCAAGCGTCTTGCGCCGATATTCGTCCAGCTCGACGTTTCCAAACTTTCTTGAGGGACCAATCGATATAGACAACTGGACATATCCATTAGGAGTACTTGTTTGATGAATAGAAACGGCATTCGATGTATTATTGATTGTTCGGGAAAGGCGTTCCGCCTTGGGGATTTGTTCTCTGGTGAAATACAAATCCGCAACGTGGACCGAAATCAACTTTTCGTCAATTGCCTTCCGTAATCGGAAGAAGAACGGGGAATTTTCCTCGTCGGTATGTGCTTCAGGTCGGAGGACCTTTTCGATGACGTTTGAATCAAAGGTGACTGTCAGCATGAGGAAGTGTCTCCATCAAATCTTCTTGAAGGTTCAGGCTGAAATTCTCGACGAATCGGAAATATTCCGCCTTGGAAACCGAGCATCCAGAACCTCCAGTTATGAATTTTGCGAGGGGGATGGTTTATCCGTGCCTGTTTGTGTTGGTGTGCAAGGGAAGCAGTTCAGTGGAAGTATCAACCCGATGTAGCGTCGCCACCACGGCAAGTGTATGATTTTATTGTTAAGCCCCCGTGCAAGGCATTCTTCGTTGTAGCACAGAACATCCAGGCAACGGAATCCAACAGTATCGTCTTTCTCAATTTCTTCGCGACGAGCAACAATCGCTTGAAGATCTTTTTCTGTTCCTGATTCTTCGTTTACCGGGATGGTTTTCATCAGCTCTCCAAATGCAATCTTTTTAGCCGTATGCCATTCCAAATGCTTGTTGGCTATTTGAACGAGAGACATGCTACCTAAAATAAAACTGATCCATAACACCACCCTTTGCCAACGTTCGCCGTGAAAACTTAATAGCACCGAGAATGTCATGAGCAATTCTATGAATTGCAAAAAGAGAACCATTCCTTGATGCCACGCCATTCTATAAGCATGGTAACGTTGGGAACAAGAGATTTCAAACTTCTGGTCCCATATCTTCTCTGCCACCGTCTTCGATTTCTTGGTATTCATGTCGCAGTTGTTATTCCTTTTTGTGACCGTTTTGCCAAACCAATGCACTTAGAGAACGAACCATTACGGTTTCCGTTTCGTTCGTTGTGGACGCTCTTCTTCGATTGTTTTGCAGTGTTTTCCCTGGCGCCTCGCTTTCACGTGGGTTACAAGAACCGTGCCGTCGCAAATTCTCGTTTTAGCACAAGCTGCATAGTTTTGGTTGCGCGATGGCTTGTGGGGGCGTGATGGCGTCGGAACGACCGCGACCCTCGCGACTTCAATTGTTACATATTCCGAGTCATGGTTCTTTCCTTGCGCCGAGCATCGATGCGAAGGACTAGGCGGTGGGAAAACGGTTTTGCGCGCAACACCGGTTTTTGTGTCCTGTGTTATTCGACCAGACGTAAAGTGACGCGTTGTTCCGCCAGCGTTCTTGCCCGGGGATGCGTTGGGCTTTTTGCTCATTTCGTCTCCTTTGTTCGGATTTGGAAGTGGTTGGAAGCTGCACGGTGGAGGTCTTACGACTGCCCGTCGGCAACGAAGGTAAAGTAGCATTTTGCCCCGCCGAATGGAAGGGGGTGTCAAGCCGGATTTCGTCAGAAATTCGTCAGAATTTCGGTGCGCCAATCATGCGTCGTCTGGCGCAGGTGTCACATCGTCGACCGCCGTTTCGCGCACAACTGTCTCACTTCGGGGCGGTTTTGCCTATGGTATGAGACCTGCTACGTTTGGGAGTAAAGTGCATTGTGCATCGCTCTGTTTTAGAACAATGTTGAAAACCGCTTGAAATTCTGCAAAAAACCAGTTTTCACCTTGATTTTTCAGCCACTTTTTGCTATTATGATTGCCATAGGAGAAACAATGGCAATCACACCTTCACAGCTTGAAATCCTGCGGCAGCTCTTCGCCAACGCGACGCCCGAACAGAAGTCCGACTTCCTGACCTGGGTGAACAAAACGCCGCAAGCCGCCACCTCCCCAGTCACCGCATCCACCTTCGATGCGTTCTTGATGGAAAGGAAAGCGCCAGTCTGTCCGCATTGCGGCTCGGTCCACATCCTCAAAAACGGACATGCCAACGGTCGCCAGCGCTTCGTCTGCAAGGATTGCAGGACGACCTTCGGCTTCACTAACAACACCATCCTGCACCAGTCCAAGAAAGACCTTTCGGTCTGGTCGCTCTACATCGGCTGCATGATTCAGAAGATGCCGCTTCGCAAGACCGCCAAGGCGTGCAAAATGAACCTCGCCACGGCTTTCGCTTGGCGGCACAAGGTTCTGGACGCCCTCACCAACATGATGGAGTCCGTCAAACTGGACGGCGTTGTGGAATGTGACGAGACCTATGAACTCGTTTCGTTCAAAGGCAACCACAAGAACTCGTCAACCTTCCAGATGCCGAGGAAGCCGCGCAAGCGCGGTGGTCGCGCGAGCAAGCGCGGGCTGTCAAAGGAACAGGTTTGCGTGACCTGCGGGGTCAATCTGGGGCATCAGTCCGTCGGCAGGATTTCCAACCTCGGCAAGCCGTCCTGCAAGGAGTTGGCGAGCGTTCTGGACGGGCATGTGGCTGAAGGGGCGGTCATGGTGACGGACTCGCACAGAGGGTATTGCAAACTGGCTGACGCATACAGGGCGTCGCACATCCGCATCCCCCGAAAGCGGCACGTGGTCAATGGGTTCAACATCCAGCTGATGAACTACTACCACTCGGCTTTGAAGGGAATGATAAACTGGCATTTCCGCGGCGTTGCGACGAAGTATCTCAACAACTATGTCGTGTGGCACAACCTCGTCAACTTCGCAAGGGGTAGCGACGAGGAGAAGGAATGCACGATGAGGGACTTCGTTCTGACGACGAAGTGCGTGTCGGTGTGGAAGAAAAACCTTGCAAGGGAGCCAATCCCCTGCAAGGTTGCGTAAAACAGTTTACTGCGAACGATGCAAAAAGCGCCGGGTATGGTTATTTGTCAGGAAGACCAAATGTCTCCCTCACATACACCCTGACATCGATGGAACTATCAGAAAGCACGTCGATTATTTTCGAGATGTTGTTGGCGAACTCGACTGCGACGCTTGCCCGTTGATTTTCATCCATGATGTGTTCGTCGTTGAATTTGCTCCGAATAATGGAAGCAATCTTTTCCGGCTTTCCATAATCGCAGTATTCAACAAGGAGCCGTTCAAGTGTCTTTCGCTTGTCAACCTTGCCCTTGATGTCCCACGATTGAATGTTTCCGAGGTGGGCTATAAGTTCGGTTGCCCAATGCACGAAATTTACATTGTCTTGGGAATAAAGCTGGCACCACTTGCAAAGACACCAATTATCGACAAGCTGGACTCCCAGACCGAGCACCTTCCTTTCATAGACGCTCTTCGGGAAAGCCATTTCATTGACAAGGATGCGATCATACAAGTAGTTTTCAAGATTCTCCTTCAATAGACGAGAATCCGTCCCCATATAGCAACATGCCACCTCTTCAACGAGCTTCTTCAGTTGTCCGATTGTCAGAGTCACTTTTGCGTTGTCTTTCATTGCATGATCCTCAGTATTATCCCTCCGAACCTTTACCCAACAGGGTGAACACGGTCGGAGTGATTGCTGGATTGACCGTTTTGATCGCCTTGAACAACTGGAACAGGGTCGTTCCGCTTGTCAGTATGTCATCCACCACAAGGACCTTTCCGCTTTCGATTGCCTTGTAGATTTTGGCATCCTTTTCAGTCTTGAACCGATAGTATCTCTCCAAGAACGGCTTGTACTTTCCTTTGATGTTTCTTGCTATCGAGAAGTAGTCCAACGCATGAATCTTGTCCATTTGCTCCTTCGCGGAAGCAAGTGCGGACTGAATCATGTTTTCGTTTCCATACTTCTTCGTCCCGTCTGGATTGGTTGCGTTCTGAAGGTGCAGTTTGTATCGCTCATAGTCGAAACCGATGTTTTTCGGCATGTCTTTCGTCATTTCGATTGTGCCTATGCTGTATTCTGGAAGGACAACCCGACACAACTCATCGACGATATGCCTCGTCAACGGAGAAGCAGATTGAGGATAGACGATGTATTCAAACTGCTGAACAGGAACCATACTGTTGAACTTCGTTATGGCATCCCGAACGAATCTTTCCTTCTCTGGGGATGGCGCTTCGACTTTAAGGTGATGAATGAATTGGGTTCTGGTCTTGGATTGAACCGAATCGTTGAACTTGTAGGCGAAGTAGTAATAGGGGATGCTTTGAAGGGTTGACTGGTGGACGGTTGGATTCGTCAAATATACTATGTCCGACGAATCATCGTGCGTAAAGTCGAACATGAAAGTGGCATCGGCGTTTTGCCTGACACCTTCTTCAAGTATCGTTATGCTGCCGTTGGAATAGTCGATGTCTTCCACAACTTCCAAAATCAGTTCATCTTTCTTTTTCATTGGAATAGTCTCCTTCATTATTGTAGGCATCGTCCCTCCGCAGCGGGGAACGCCCCTACGGACATTACTGTATCAAAAAAACGTCTGAAAATCAATGGGAAAATTGCCAAAATGCCGATTTCAACACTGTTCTAAAACAGAGCGTTGTGCATTTTAGTCGGACCACTTTCGGCGGACAGACGGTGGAGAGTTATCTTCGGGTGCGGTTCTCTGACGGGGCGAGGCGATGGAAGGGAGGTGAAACAAGATGAAAAGACAGGAATACCATGTTGTTCCCCGCGGGGATCGATGGGCCGTGAAGCGGGACAACGCCTCGCGGGCAAGCGGCCTTTTCGATACCAAGCAGGATGCGATCAATGCCGGTCGCGATCTCAGCAAGGGTCTCGGAGCGGAACTCGTGATCCACGGGCGCAACGGGCAAATCCAAAACTCGAACAGTTACGGAAACGATCCATGCCCGCCCCATGACACCGTTCAGTAGGGGCAAGCCGCCGGGACCTCTCGGCCCCGGCGGCTTTCTTTTGTGCAGCGTTTCGCGGGACGGGTGAGCATAGTTTATGTTCTGGCGTCAGTTAAGAATCGGCACATTGGAAACATGGTTGGCGCATGTGCTGGCATTCTATTTGGGGTTGTCGATCGTTTTGCGAAGCTTCGCCTCAAGATTTGGAAGCGAAAGCTGTTGCGCCAATTTCAAATAGTATTCTCGTTTCTCTTTCGGGATCTTCGGCCATTCGCTTTTCCAGAGTCTGTCAGCATCATATGATTGCCCCAAATGGGATCCGGCCATAGGCAAAACGTTCTCCAATTCTTCGGCCAACATAGAAATCATCGTCGGAGGTGTTTCGTCCTGCGGTATCTCTTCCAGCAGAATGAGCAAAATCCGCAACCAATTTGCATATGCTGCAAAGTTGCCAGACTCTCCAGCATGTTTTTTTGCGTCCGCCAACATACTCTGGACCTGTGGAAGAATAAGAAACATGGCATCTTTGGCTTGATGTTTCATGACCGACCGGATTGCGGAAATCTGACGAGATATTGGCGCTTTCATTTGCAATGAAGGATCGTTCATGTTTTTTATGCTGGTCAAAGCCAACGAAAGCCGTTTTTTGATTTTATCCCGGTTGTTCTTTTCATCGTCAATCGACTGCTTCAGTTTGTCCAAGAAGTGTATACAATCGGCTGTATTGATCGAATACATGGTTTGGTTTCCGGGATCGCGTTCAACTTTTCCCCCTTGAGGGGCGTGAATCAATCGGACCTGCATGGGGATAGATACGTCGGGAGTCTTGTAGACGTTCATGGCCCAATCGATGGCAGTTTTGATGTTCGTATCTCCGAGAGAATATCCGATGAACAACGTCGTGTATTCGCGAAGAAGCATCGTGAGTTTCCTCTGGACATAGTTCTCCGGTCGAAAAAACAACTGATAGTCGTCTTGCGTAACAACGATTGAATCCGGAACCTGGATGCTTCCATGAATGTGCCAGATTGGAATTCGCGCGCCTGGAATGAATAAATCATCTTTTTCAACCGATTTGCCCTTGATTCCCAATGCAGCTTCCAACACCGTATCATAGTTTGTCGTTATGATTCCGACTGGTCTGATCGCCAGCAAAAGTGATTGAACATGGTTCCGCATTTCTTCAAGAGGGACCCACGTAGCCAAACTCGCTATTATAGATTTCATACAATGGACGGCCGAAGCGATTTCCTCTCCGGGATTCTGTTTTATCCATTCTTCGCACAGTTTTGATGCAATTGCTGGACATGCATACTGAATATCAGGAACATTAATCAATCTAGCAGCATTTGCTGTTAGCGAATACTTCGCCGAATCGGGAAGAATATATCGATTAGGATCAAGTTTCATTCTTTGGCAGACTTCCCGCAAGAGTTCCGTCCACGACAAAACCGTTGGCTTGCCCGTAGAATCGACTGTGGGAACTACGGCTTTGGAAAATCCCGTTCCGACGAACAAAAGCAGCTTCCCTGTTGCGGCTGCTTTAGCCAACTCAGCAAGGATTTTCTCTTCTGTGTTCAGTTCTGTGTTATGTGTGTCGTTGTGTTTCATGGTTTTCCTTGTTGTTTGCGAGAACTTGACGTCGTCTGTTGTGCGATTGGAAAATGGGTTGTTAGCTTGGTTTTGAAGTTCAAAGAAACGCGCCCTCGCTCGTTCCGCCAGCGATGGGTGTAGAGTAGCATTTTGCCCGGGCAAATTGAAGGGGGCAAACGTCAGAAATTCGTCAGAAATGCAGATTGTGACGAGAACAGTGGTTCGCTCGCGCAGACGGGCGCACATGTCACATCGTCGTTTGCTGGATGGATGCAAGGCGATATGCGGCCCCTGATGCTACACGCGTGGCGGACAACGACGATGCGAGCGTTGCGGCAAGCAGCTCCACCTCGATGGCGAGTGGGGAGTGTGGGAAGCGCATCACAGAACCGCCGTGAAATCCGGCGGCAGCGATGCTCCTTCGAATGGCGAGGCGCTTTGCCTTGACTGTCACAAGAAGACGCTAACCTACGGTGGATAGGTCAAAGCGGCGGGACAGCAATGTCCCGCCGCTTTTGAATGGTTGAGTGGGCCTTTTCGGTGTGCTCGGCTTCGGCAAGAATAATCCCCCACAATCATTCCCATCTCATTCCCATCTCGTCTTCGACTAGTGCAACGCGGTCAACCGCCTTGGTCAATCCAAAGGCGTATAGACAAGCGGAATGATTGTTCCAACATTACATTGCTACCACAACAATTGTACCTTGTCCTGTTCAAGGCGTTTGTTACGCTGCATTAGTTGTTATTCCATTGTCCATCTCATTCTGGCGAAGAAAGACAACCGCCAGACATGGAAAAGACCTCGACATATCATTGCCGAGGTACATTTCCGGTTGACGAGAGACGACGGGGACCAATCGGAAACATAGCCGTGCTATCGTTCATCATTGTCCGTTGTAGGAAGAATTGCTGAGCCAGATCGGGAATTTGAGGCCGAGTTGTTGTCGCAAAAGATTGATAGTGGAAACCAATTTTGCTCGGTTTCCATGCTGGGAGATGACAACGGAGGAAATGGCCCGGGCCATGCGATGGTTGAAACCAAACAACTTCGTTTCTATCCGAGGCTTTCCGCCGACGTATTTGTACCGTCTCCTCAATTCCGACTGCGAACACAAAACAATGAGACGACTTTCCTTCTCATGCGAGAAAGACTTGTTTTTGATTGCCGCAGCACACATGAAAATGGCTGACACAATCCGCTGCTTTTGCTCATCTAGACTTTTGGATTTGAATGCTTGGCTTTGGGTTTCACGCTCAAACACCTTCTGCAACAGTTTGCTAGCCTGTTCGTCGTTTGTATACCGGCAATGCATCATGTGAAAAGACAAATTTCCTCTTGGAAAGAGTGGGGCGGTTTCCTCCTCGATGATTGCCTTTTGGATTGCATTGACATCAAAACCGATGGCGACGCCACCTTGGTTTCGATTTGTATAGGAAACCCATTGTGAAAGGGAATCCGGCTCTTCCGAAAACGAAACAACCCATGGCGTAATTGTGCCGGAATTGAGAAGATTTACGATGCGTTCTCTCGCGTCGATTTGGAACCGTGGAAGATCTTTCCGAATCTCATCGGGCAGAGTTTTACACAATTCCACTTCCCGAAGAGCAAGATGAACACCAAGGAAAAACTCATGTGTGTCGTTGAGCGACATGACATGTGTCGCAAGAAAGTCCCCGTTTTCCTTACACATCTCATTCATGACATCGAGAGATGTGTAATGAAATACCGATTTTTCAAGAGTCTCTTGTGGCATTTCATCAGTTTTCAGACATTCGGCGAGAATCTGTTCAACGGAACAAGCATTCGCGAATTCCCGAAGAAAAGGGAGTGTCTCATTCATGTGTTGTGTCTCCATTTTGCCATTTGAATTTTTGCCCCATTATGCATTGGTCGTTTCTGTTGACTGTTTGTTGTTGTTAACCTTGCCGACAGTACGTTCTTGCGTAGCGCATATTGTAGGCGAAGGATAGTCAATGGCAAGCACAAAAGGGCGCTTGAATCGTCAGTATTTCGTCAGCGGACAATTCTTCTCGCGAGTGGAGACCGTGGAGGCAAAAACGCGGATAGGTCCAAGCGGCGGGACAGCAATGTCCCGCCGCTTCTTTATTCCGCCATCATCCATAACAGACAGTTAGCCCTCCGTCTTGCGTCACTTGAGAAACGAGGGCGTTTCCCTCCGTGCGAATCGGCGAGTTCGACCAATGTCAAACTCGATTGTCGAGAAGGAGAGATGCGCTATGTTTCTTCCGTGTTTCCGGGCGGGTCCAGAGTCGCTAACTCAAGCACGATAATCAAAGCCGGCGTCCATAACAGACGAGGAATGCTCGTGGTCACATGCCATTCGAAATCCGGTGCGCGACTGCACGCAAGGATCCATACAAATGCCACCATACAAAACAGTGCGAAGAACAACGCACGAAGAACTCGGCAATCATTCCGATTGAGATGCAGCCGATTCTCGTCTGACACAATAAGACCCGTAAGCGAACCAGTGCGCCACCGACGCATCTTGTTCGCGATGCCGGCAATCGACCATCCTGTCGCGATGGCAATCGCCGGATAGGCGAATGCGTAGTGCCAGGGGGCTAGAAAGGCGAGGCGGAAAGAATAGGAAAGAACTTTCATTCCGCGCATGATTTCGGGTTGCCACAATGGAGCGAAATCGTTCAAGCCACCACCAGCCATACGAACGCCGGCGTGCCACGCAACGGGAAGCGCCAAGGCAATCGCCAAGGCCGAAACGAGGCGGGCCGCGGCCTGGAACTTGGAGCGATTTGGCAAACGGTCGAAAAACACGACGAACGCCAGCCTGACGAGCCAAGCCGCGATTGCAAATACCACTCCTTCGTTTTTGAACCATCCGGACGCTCCGAGAAGGAACCATCCCATCCAGTCCTCGCGGCGACCGTCTCGCCAGACCCGTCGCCAACCGATCACCACGCACAACGCCATCAAGGGTTCCGGGTATAGGAGCGAACCCATTTTCAGCGGAACGGGATCGAGAAACAGCGAGAGAATCCAAATCGCGGCGACAACACGGGCAAATCGTCCGTATTCCCCATTTCGGCAACATCCGTCCAGTACCGCTCCAAGCAAAACCGCCATCGCGGCGCATCCAACAAGCTGCGTCAGCCATTCTCCGCAACCGCCGGCCATGGCATAGCACCCCAGAACGAGCGAAGCCATTCCCGGCGGATAGGCTGGCTCCGTGAGACGCCAGGCCGAATCGGTGAAAAATCCGGAAGGGAATCCACCCGACAAATACCAGAGTTTCGCCTTGCCGCCAACGACGGCCAGACCGTTCGGTGGGAGAAGGGAATGGGAAAGGGCAAGAAACGACAAGAGAAGAAATAGCGCGATGCAAGCAACCACCGAAAGATGTCTTGCTCGGTGTTCCGCCTTGTCGTGTCGGGGCGGAACCGTAAGAATCTTTCGGAAACCTCCAACCGAAAGAACAGAGATCAAGACCGCCGCAAGGACGCATGTTCGATCCGTCGCGATTCCCGCCGCGGGAGAGATAGTCAACGACAAGGAAAACAGCGTCAGAACCAACGCGAGGCCGGCCCATCTCCCAAACCAGAATCCCGCAACCGCCACCATCGCGACCGGGAGAAGACCTATCAATTCGCACCATGACGCAAATGGTACATTTCGATTCGATCCGGGGGCTATGCGGACGGCGTACCGATCTTTTCGAATCCACAATTCCCGGAATCCGACAGAGGCAATCTTTTCGAATCCGTTCGGCGCCGCATCCGCCCCGCGAAACGGAGGCTTGGTCGGTCTTGCCGGCGGAGAGAGAACGGCATCGACATCACCGACCTCTTCCGGCGATCCGTCAAGTACAGGAGTCGGACTTTGAAGCCACGCGAGAAACTGAATCCGGGAATTCTCGACCGCTTGCATTCCCTGCGACGGGGAGCGCACAACGTACAGCCGTGCATCTGGGGCTATGGAGCTTTCGACCATTCCGGCGATTCGTTCGTCGTAGCGCGGAGCGCGTCCCATCGAACGAGCGTCCCAGTATCGCCGGAGAGATCCAGAGATATCCCTTAGAACTTCTCCCATTGACACGGCGACAGAAACCGCCGCAACAAGCGACAATAAAATGACTCGAACGTTCAGGGGCAGATCGGCGCGTCTATTCAACAACGACCTCCCGGATCACGACTGTTTCCGGAATTCTGGGTTCGGGAAGAATGCGGACGAAACGGACGGGGGGTCTCTGTTGGAACGAACATATCCCAGACGAACGCGAAAAACCACCGCAGCGGGACCACGACTTTCCATCGGACGAGACTTCCACGCGACCGGACGACAATCGTCCGGTTCCATCCTGAAGACCAGATTTGACGGACACTTTTCCTTCGAACGGTTCCGGGAATTCGATTTGTAGCCAGTCTCCTTTCGCCATCGGCTCGGCGGAGACGTAGGCCGTTCCTTCCAATCCGTCCGCAACTCGTTCGGGGCCGGTTCGTTCGTCCCGTCCCGGTTTGCTCGCGGTGCAGCACGGCAGTGCCTTGTCGGTCGCCTCGACAGAATTCAATCCTGGCGGGATCGAGCGATCCGGTAGCGCCACGGAAACGATGCCCGGCGAAGCGGGAACGGGTTTTCCGTCCGCCGTTTTCCCGAACATCCAATCCCAGACCGCCGGTTCGCGCCAGGCCGCGTCCCACGCGTTGTGCCCGGATGCCGGGTAACGTCCGATCCTGAAGTCGCCGCTTCTTTCGCGAACTGTCTTTCCGAGATCTTCGAAGTTGGCCCGCGCGCGATCGTCCGAGAACTCCCCTTCGTTGAAAAGAAGGTAGTAGTTTCCGGGGGCGTTCTCCGGAATCTTCTTCGGATACTGCGTTGCGGCAACGGGTACCGCGGCCGCGAAACGACCGGGAAACTGGCTGCACAGCTCGAAGCTTGCCGCTCCTCCGTAGGAGAGGCCTGTGACATAGAGCCGGTTTGTGTCCACCGCGCCCGGACCGAGCTTCCGGATCGCCGCATACATCGCGTCGCAAACGAGGTCGGCCGGTTCGCTCGTCCAGCCCGGCTGGGCGCACCGGAACACCGAACCCGCGGGAAGCATCGGGGCGAAGAGGAAGCACGGATGCCGTTTCTGGAAATCCGGATGGCAGACGATGTCGAACACCGTACGCTGCCGGAATTGTCCGCCAAGGTCCGTGCCGTGCTCCCCATTGCCACCGAGATAGAGGACGAGCGGAAGGTTCCGGCGGTTTCCCGACGGAACGAACAAAAGAAAGGGAATGTCCTGCGACGGACACCGCCCCGGATCCATCCGGTATCCTTCGGGCAGCTCGCGGTCTCTCCGGAACCATCCCGCTTGAAGACGGAGCTTCGACAGCTCCCCCTGTAGGCCGGGATTGGCCGGATAGGTTTCAATCCGGCCGGGGAATCCGAATCCCGGTCGAGGTGCGGGACCACCCGTTCCGGCGTCGATCCGATTAGAACCAAAGGACAGGACGGAAAATAGGACGAAAATGCCCGCGACGACCGGAACCCTTTTCATGGTTTGGATTCCTTTCGTGTAAAATACTCCTTGGCGGACTCCACCAGTTTTTTGTAGGGTTCGCCCATCTCGGACGCCTCGTCATCCAGTCTTGCCCGTTCTTCTGGCGGTGCCTTCGCGTATCGGACGGCAAAGCGGAAGAAAGGAAGAATCTCGTCGGGAGAGGAGATGCCGAACTGTTTCTTCAAGACAAAATTAGACCATTCGTCGTTGTTCGCTTCAAGGGAGACACCGCCCTCCCAGAAAAGGAACAGCTTGAAGCGTTCATTCGGCGGCGGCCGTTTCGACAAATCGTCCGGAGGGGGAAGCGAGTCCAAAAAAACAAGATAGCGCCGAGAGGAAAAAATAGGGGCCGACAAGACATCTCCTGCCTGACTTCGGGCAAGGAACACAATGCGGTTCGTGGCAAGAGAACCACTCAATGATTCCACAATCGAGATTCCATATCGCCGACCATCATGTTCGGAGCCTCCGCGAGGCAATGGATGAAGCGTTCCGGCCACGGCGGCAACGCTGTTTTCAATCAAATCCCAAATCGGATATTTTGTAGCCCTGCGATACCCGATGGTATCGTAATAATCAAACCTCTCGTCAAAAGTTGGTGGAACATCTGGTCTGTAGTGTCCCGACAAACGATAAACCATGGCAGTATTGTCCCACGACAATTGAAGTCCATGCTTTTGGAAGTCCGCAATGATTTTCATTGCTGTCGCTTCCACGTTGTGTGATCCAGAATATCGAAAAGGGTAGGTTAGACCGCCAGAAGTGTTCAAATGTCCAAACAATTGTCCGTATAGAACCAATTGTCTGAAGTTGTTGGTAACGAAACTCGGCACTTCAATTCCGTTGAAAGCCCAATCCGTTCCGTCAATCCACCGCTCCCCTTGGGCCATAGGAATCAAATTGCACCGCGAATAACACTCACGGAAAATGGGCCCAACAATCCGTTGGGACTGGCTCCAAGTTCGGAAATCGGAATCCTCGAGCATGGCCTTTACTTGAGAAGGTGGAGGCATTTCCTTTAGTAATTGGAGAGAACTAGGTTCGCTAGCACGATCTGCAAACGAAACCACTGCGAATCCCAAATGAACAATCATTTGAATTAGTGAACGAGGTGACATGGAAGACTTCCTTTCAGTGAAGAATCTCAATCTGACCGGTCTCTTGTGCTTTTCCCGTTGCGGAAAACCTCCAAAACACCGATTTGATTGGAACGCTATCGATTGTGGTTGTTGCATTACATGTTTTCGGCACGGTTGTTGCGCAAAATGTCGCCGTTCGGAAAGTAAGAGATGCTTTTGTTCCATCTCTAAAAGGAGAAACAACTGGGCAATCACTGTAAATCCATGTGTTCGCATCGTCGTACGAAACAATCACAGCAGCCGGATCAGAATCATAGGAATCAATACGCCAATCTGGGAAAACCCAGTCACAGCCATCTGAACCATATTGGTGAACGCCGGTCAAAGCCGATCCATCCGCATGTCTGGCCTCTCCTTTGACGAACTGGACAACTTGGAAATGCTCACGGCTTTCCATTTTTGGTGGTTCAAATCGAATGACCACATCGACAAAACGTTGACTTGCTGATACCAAAACACCTCCTGATTCAATCAAGCCATCCAGATATCCATTATCTAGTTCAACTGAAGGTCGCTCCCCTATGGCCTCTAGTCGTTCCACGATATTAACATCCATGTCCGAGACACTAAAAATGGTGAGCGACAATGAATCTTGACATTGGGAAAGATCCTTTGAAATTGCACGAACAAAATAATAACCTCCAATAGAGTCATCCAAGGAGAGGCATCCCTCTTCGGTTATCGACGGCCCAGAAATATCATCGCTTGGAAGAACAACCCATTCGATTCCTCCGGGCGAATAACAGT
Organism: uncultured Verrucomicrobiota bacterium; assembly: GCA_947169825.1. Classification (GTDB taxonomy): domain Bacteria; phylum Verrucomicrobiota; class Kiritimatiellia; order RFP12; family UBA3636; genus UBA3636. Next base: position 109,804 of record CAMVRE010000001.1, read on the forward strand.
TTTGGGTTGTAATGGAAACATCTTCTAGACAACGAACGCATCCTTGTAAATTTTTTGGGGAAACTTCAATCCTGATCACTTCTACGTTGCAGGTGTCGTTCCAATCCGGGTTTTCGGAAAAGGCCGCCGTGACGGTATAGTGTCCTTGCCGGAGATTGTCCGGAATGGTGATCGAAGGCCCCCTTCCCGAAATGCCGGCGGGTTCGCTGCTCCAGATGACGTCCCAACGCCACCAAGTGCTGTCATCCGTCAAATTCAGTGTCGTTGCCGAGTCTCCATAGGGAACATAAACCGTATCCTGCTCGATGTCGATATGAATGGGAACGGCTTTGCCAATCCACGGATCCTCCCAGGTCCGAACGTCCTTCGCACGAATCTGGATGGGCTTCTTTCCCGAAAGAGGAACGACCTTCGGTGTCTCGACCTTCATATCGCCGATGCCGATGACCGTGAGGGAGGCCGGCGCTTGCGCCGACGCCGTGTCCCGGAACACGGCGAAGTCGTCGCCGACCGCGAGGATGCCTCGGACCGACGGCGAGTCGGACGAAACGGCGACGAGTCCGTTGTCCGCCGTCACGGCGCGGCTCTCGCAAAAGCCGAGTGCAAAAATCGAGGCCGTCAACAAGATGAAATGTTTGGACGATGATGGAGACATGGCGATTCTATGGAGCAGTATGTTCGATTGGCGTCAAGGACAAAAACCCTAAGTTTTTTTCCCGGATGAGATTGAATCCTTTGCCTCGGAACCGGGCTAAGATTTGTTCCTTCGTCGTCTCGGACAACGGATCCTTGTCGCCCAGAATGGATCTCCAGACTCGTCCGTAGTATGGATTCGACCGGTAGTTCAACATCATAAGCAACCGCCTGTCGTCGTCGTCAAGCCCCGGAAGCGATTCGAACCGAACGGCCCCGTCGTTCCATTGTTCACCGGACCAGACAGGAATACACCCTAATGCCTTGCACTTTACTAGGATGTTTTTAGCCGCTTTGACACGTGCGTCTTCTTCCGTGATTGTTTCAAACAGGGTGGTAAGTTGATTGGGAGAAAAGCACGAAAGGAAGGACAACAGTTCGGCGCGTTCATCCGGCCACCAATCGGAGTCTTTGTTTTCGGCGGATATGTCAAACCCTAATTCCCGGACTTGAAACATAGTAGACATATCATCTTTACGGTTGTTCCCAACTTGCGATTTCAACATCCTTTTTGCATTGACCAGTCGGTTGGCAACGCCAGAAATCCGAGACGCCTTTAACTCTGACATTGACGGCAGAATCATGTTTTGAGCGACAACAAGTTTCCAACAGCATAAGGCATCATCGAATTGTGCGGAAAAACCTTTGGCACTCAAAACTCGACGACAATTGGCCAGAGCCAAAATGTCTTCTTGTGAAATATCAACAAAAAAACCTTCAGAAAAGGAACTGCTTTTTTCCGAAAAACCTTCCCAAAAATTGATGTCAACGAGCGCCTGCCTTACCTTTTCATCAATGGAGCAATGCGACAAAGCAGCGTCTGTTTTGTCAACCCAAAGCTGTCCGTTCCATACGGGAATCATCCCTTTATTTCGCACTTCTTGCAATATCGACATAATTGATTCCTGATCAAGAGTCTGAAAACTTGAAAAGTAACCATTCCGGGAAGAATTCTTCAAAGGAGGAGGAAGACGAGCCAGCAGATTTGCTCGTTCGTCAGGAGTTTGTGCGCAACTAGAACGTGTTGAAAAGGTAAGACCAAATAGAAAAAGAATCATTACCGCGCGGCGGAGGAATGAAGAGGCGAGATGTATTGAAATGGTTTTCATTTGAAACTCCTGCTCGATTCTCAGTTGTTGTTGAGAATGTTTGTATGGCGTGAATCCGTGCATTCATGATCAATAATCAGTTCCCCCTTCTCGTTCAGATGCGGTATCACAATATCGTCCCATTCGAACGTTTGAAACGGACTCGCCGTTAATTCATCTTCAAAAGAAGACGAAAGAGGCACTTGTTTGCGGCAATAGATTCCCGTTCGGAAGTGAAGGTCTATGACAAGTCCTACGCAGAGGGTTGACGAAAGAATTCCCATTGGAGAATCAGACCATATACACCCCCTAAAACTGTATTGGACAGATTCTGAGGCAGGATCTGTGTCTTTTGAGTCAACATAGAACCTGTCGTTGAACGAGCAGTTCCGTATGATGTCGAAAAGACGCACTTGTTTAGACGTCCCGTTAAATGATGCGTTTCCTAAGAATGTTTGAACAAAAATGACGGGCCGCATCCTCCGATTGCGGAGTTGTTCCGTAACTCCAAACGACTTGTCGGCCATATTGTTCATCAATTGTTCCGTCGTCCAACAAATCCGAATATGTGCCGTAATCTTTGACACATGGATTAGCGGGGTTTACAGAATAATAGGAAACACTTCCTTCGGAATAACAAGAATCCAAATCTTTAGAAGTTGCTCGAACGATAAATTCGCCGCCCGTAGAACCGGGAGAAAAACACCCGTCCTCCGAAATTGCCCCGGCAGCTTCGTCCGTGTCCTCTTTCGGTTTCAAACTCCATGTCACACCATTTGGACAATAGCTATTGACGAGATGAAAATGTCCATCGGAAAAGCACTTTTCGCATCCTGACAATTCTTTTGGAGAAATCTCGACTCGAATCACCTCGACGTTGCATGTGTCGTTCCATTCAGGCTTCTCCGAAAAAGCGGCCGTGACGGTGTAGTGCCCTTGTGCCAAATCCCCGGGAATGAGAACATAGTCTCCAGTTCCCGAAATGCCAGAAGGTTCACTGGACCAAAACACAGTCGCAGGCTCAAAAGTGCTATCCTCGGTCAAGTGCAGGGTTGAGACCTCTCCATATGGGACATACACCGTATCTTCAAGAATGTCGATGTAGATAGGATAGACTATTCCGGATGCGGGATCTTCGTAGGTTCTTGTGTCTTTCGCCCGATATCGAATGGGCTTCTTTCCCGAAAAGGGAACGACCTTCGGCGTTTCGACGGTCATGTCACCGATGCCGGCAATTGAGATGGACGCCGGCTCTCGAACAGAAGACCTGTCTTGAAACACGGCGAAGTCATCGCCAATCGCGAGGATGCCCCGGACCGACGGCGAGTCGGACGAAACGGAGACGAGCCCGTTGTCCGCCGTTACGGCGCGGGATGCGATACTGACCAGACAGGAGGCCGAGAACAAGAGATGGCGAAACAATGATTTCATAGTTGGTTAACGCAAGTGGGTGTTAAACGAATGATGGCAGCGCGATGTGTTTTCGTGGAGTACTGTCTTAGAGGAGAGGTGTGATGTCGTTCTTGCAGGGGGTATTCTAAAGCGTGGGGCGATTGCATTCAAGCGCAAAAGGGGCTATCAATCGTCAGAAATTCGTCAGAGGGCCACTTTTTTTGCCCGAGAGGGGGTTCGGGGACGGAAGCGGGCGGGTGGGCAGCCTTTCGCCGGCGGGTTGCAAGGGATCGGGAAATGGCGATGGGGTCGTAGCCGTAGCCGAACGTTCGGCCCGTGACGGGACGGGAGAGATCGTCGATGTCGGCCCCGTAGAAGCGCTGCGAGCCAATCACCTCGGACCGGTCGTTGTAGGAATATCGCTCGAATGCCGTTTCGGCGAACGCTTCGCCGGAATCGACGCGAGCGATGCGACGGCCGATTTCGTCGTTCGTGTAGTCGAAGAAGAATGCCGTCTCTTCTCCGATTCCCTCGTCGTCGTGGAAGTCGATTTCTCTCTCGGATCCGCGTTGGTCGATACGAGTCGGCAGGTTTGTCATTCGGATCTTCACCATGTCTCCGGCGAAAAACCGGCGTCGACCTTCGGAACGGATCGACATCTTCTTCAAGCGGATGGGATCGCCACTGTTTGTCACGAAGTTCCGTGCCTTACCGGACATACCGTTCACGGTTCCAAGGATGCTGGCGAAATCGCACCTCTCCGTCTCGACGGTGAAGAAGTCCGCATGGAGGGTTCTGTATCGTTTTGCGCTCATGTTGGTGTCCTCTTGGTTGTTGAATGACACGAGCGTAGCATTTCGCCCCAGTGAATAGAAGGGGGTATCAAGCCATAAATCGTCAGAAATTCGTCAGAAATCTTTTGTTTGACGGAGAATGGGGGGGTCGCGCAAATAAGATGGAAGAAGAGGATTGGTGAAGGTCTCGTCGAACCTCATCGTAGTCCGGCTCGGGGGCGAGGCGTGCGGCGCCGCCGGTGACGGGGTTCGTGACGACGGTTTCGTCCGTGGCGGGGTCCTCGAACGCGAGCGCGGCGCCGTCGCCGACGGCGGCGAACCACGCCGCGGCGTTCGTGGTCGCCGGCGCGACGGACACGGCGCCGACGTCCTGCGTGACAACGGACGAGGACGGCAGCGCCGCCGCCTGCGCGTCGCGGAGCAGCGAGCGCACGTCCTCCGGCACGCCGAACGAAAGCGCCGGTTCCTCCGCGCGCGAGACGAGCGCGCAGAAGGCGAGAGGAAGGATCGCGGAACGGAAAAGAGGGAACGGAAGTCGTGCTTTCATGGCTGGTTTTCCGGGTTGGGGATCGAAAAGTCGAAGGCTGTCCGTCATAGTAGAGATTGTAGTTGGAGCAGAGAGTGCATTCAAGCGCAAAATCGCGCAAAATCGTCAGAATTTCGTCAGAAATACATTTCCCGTCAGAATTCTTGTTCGATCTCCGATTCCGGACGGGACTCCGATGCCGAAGAATTGGTTTCGTTCTCCAGATCGGAGGGGAAGACGAGCATCGCCTGAAAGGGCTCGGGGGCGGGAGGAGACGAAGATGCGTCTTCCGGCGGGTCGGAGGAGAAGACGCGCATCGCCTGGGCGGGAGGAGACGAAGGCGGCGAAGAACGGAGCGGCTCTTCGGGAATGTCCACGCCGCCGGCGCGGAGAAGGGAAAGCGCGGTGGAAAGGGGCTGGTCGCCCTCAACGAAAACGGCAACGTTCCCAATGCAGACCCTTATGTTGTTTCCGTTCAAACTTCCATCGGACTCTTTCCCTGAAATCAAAACCATGCCGAAGTCGGTGGTCGATGTGACGAATCTATTCGTGTGGGAGGAGACGGAAGACGACGAAAACGCGATGGTCGGAAACAGCAATTCACGAAGAGCATCAAAATGGTTCGTGCATGCATAGACACAAGCTTTGCCGGAGCTCAACGGAGAGGAATAGGACATTCCCGTGCGAATGGAGCCATCGCTCGAAGAAAACGCCGTGCGGGCAACCACATTCGTTTCTCCGTTGTCGGAAACGAAGAAAAGAGGAAGCGTCCACGTATATAGATTCGTCGACTCGGAACCCTGTCCCAGTCCCAAAGCGTAGACCAGTTGACTGGCCCTGCCGTATTCGGAGTCAAACAATGAAGGTTCCTGTCCCACCGCGATTTGGGCGGCAAGAAAGGCGAGCGAGCAAAGTGTTTTCATGGATTTCATTTTGGAAGAACCGTGTATGTAACGGGTTTTGCGTTGGTTGGATTTCCCCCTTCTTTGCGAACGAGGACAGGACCGAAAACCGTGTACTCGACGTCATCCCAGAAATGCTCGTCCGGCAAGGATGTGTCGACCATTCTGGAAACGTATTCGGTTAGAGATTCCGTTCCCAGGGCCGGTCCCGCACACGAATCGAAAATCTTTCCCGATTCACGGACGAAGAAATGACGAATGAAATTGCTTCTGCCGATTTCGTTCGTATTGCAAAGAGGCGTTTTGAAGACGGCGCTCGGGTCGTTGAAGAAGGGATTGTTGCAGTCCGTCCCAACGCCGATCAAACGCCCCGGATTCAAGTATCCGAAAGGTTCCATTTTCATCAATTCGTTCGTAACTCCGGTCAATCGCCCCAACAAACAAAGCGAAACCGCCTGATCAAAGCAGTTGACGGTGTCGGACCTCCTTGACGATTTGCCGGAAATGTATGACCCCAACAGGAAACGCTGATCCACATTATCGAGATAATGGACATCACCGGCAACCGTGTCATAAATCAAGTCATAGTCTTCGAAAAGAAAACGAGCGAGCCGTTTTAGGAAATCCTTGTTCGAGGCAACATTTCCACAGACATTCGTGGGAGTCAAAAAATCGAGCGCCGAAACCCAAACATTTGTTTCCGAAATGTCGTCGTCCGTCCACGGCAGGACCGGTTCGTCGAGGATTGAATACGCGATGCGCGGGCCGTTGGTGGCGACGTAGACGGACGAGGGGAGTTCGTGTCCGTTGACGGAGGTCGCGGACCAATGCCAGAGTTCGTTGGTGCTGCGGGCAACGACGGAGGGAACGTCCAGGGCGAAGGCGAAGGCCGCGTAGTCCGGATGGGGCGCGGCGCCGGACGCCTTCGTGACGCCGTTTGAGAAGGAGACGGTCGTTTCGCCGATCCACGAGAAGATCGGACTGAATCCGAAGGCGGAAAGGGCCGCGCTGCGGATGTCGGCGGGACGGATTTCGAAGCGGGCCTGAATGGTCGGCGTCGTTCCGGCGATCCAGCAGGCGGGTTCGTCGCGGGTCGGAGCCGCGGCGTGGTCCCGGGGCTTCTCCCATTCGCCGCTTGCGTAGTCGATGGGCGTCGCGAAGTCGCGGCGCAGGTTGATCGCGTCGGCGGAATGGACGTTGGTTGCCCAGTTGAAGGCAAGACCGGTATCCCAGATGTCCCACGCGGTGACGGGGACGTGGAGCGTGCGGAGGACGTTGTTCGACGGGCCGACGATTTCGTAGGCGACGTGCGAGCCGCCGACGGAGGGCGACGGCGCCGTCGCCTGGATCGCGAAGACGGTTCCGGTGTCGCCCGCGTGCAGCTGGTTCGTGGCGTCGGCCCAAAGGCGCAGGTTCGACGAGACGGAAAGGATGCGGACCGCGGCGTCGTCCGGCTCGTAGGCCCAGCTGCAACAGCAATCGTCGGAAACCCTTCCGAGGGCCGTAAACGTCGCGGCTCCGCCGCCTCCGACAAGGTGGTCGTCGGCGAGGTCAGGCGTTCCGTTGCCGTCCTCGTCCCGCCAGGCGACGTGGACGTAGAGCCCGCCGC
>CAMVRE010000002.1 GCA_947169825.1 uncultured Verrucomicrobiota bacterium
ATCAGGAGCTTCTGCCGGTCCTGCGCCAGCAGCTCGGCGACGGTCGCCTTGCGCGATGCTGCGGCCTCGCAGCGGCGGGCTCGCGCCCGCCGCGCATCGGCCGGATGCTCGCGGCTTTGCCGCTCGGAGTTTTCTGCGGTCATGCTTCAGTATACCGGGCGGCGGGGGAGATTTCACCCCCGCCCGGCCGTGCGCGCGGCAGAGCCGCCGCGCACGAGCCGGACTTGCGAGCCCTAGTCCGCCCTGCGGTCGGCGCAGAGGCGGAAGCCGTAGCCGTGATCTCGTTCGGTCGAGGAGCGCCAAAGCCGGCGGTAGGACATCACGAAAAAAGCCCAGTGGTGCCAACAACCGCCGTGGAGGGCGCTGCGCGCGTCATCCGCGGGGGCCGTCCACTCCCACACGTTTCCGAGCACATCGTAGAGCCCGAAGGCGTTCGGCTTCTTCTGCCCGACGGGATGCGTCGTACCGTTCGAGTTCTTGTCGAACCAAGCGACCTCGCCGAGCGTCTTCTCCGTGATCTCCGTCCCATCCTCGAGCTTGCAGTAGTCCCCCTCCGCGTCCGCGAGGCTGGAAAACACCCACTCACCCTCCTCCGGCAGGCGGAACGTGAGCCCGGACGCTCGCACGGCGGGTTGCGCGTTGAGATTCTTCAGAAACTTCTGGCAGTCGTCACACGAGACGCATTCCACTGGATTCTCCGCGCCCTTGAACCTGGAGGGGTTCTCGCCCGTCACGGCCTCCCACTGCGCCTGCGTGACCGGGAACTTGCCCATCCAATAGTCCTTCTCGGGAATGTCGTCCGGCGACCACGCCGGGGACTTGTCCTTCCAATAGTCCCTCCCTGGAATTCGCACCATCGTGAGCTCGACACCGCCGGGAAGGGCAATCGTCGTCGTTTCCGTTGCGGACGCGACTGCGGGCGTTTTCTTTGCGGCCTTCTTCGCGGGCGCCTTCTTAGCGGGTGTCTTCTTTGCGGGCGCTTTCTTCGCAGGCGCGTTCTTCGCGGGTGCTTTCTTCGCCGGTTCTTTCTTCTTCTGTGCCATTTTTGTTTTCTCCCGTGGCGGGGTTGTTTTCGTGCCGTCGCGGCGCTCCCGCCGCAACGCCGCCCAGTCTACCACCGCGCGCGCTTCCGAATCAAGGGAAGTTTCGCGGCAACCCGGCGGCCTTGTAGAGGAAGGGCCGATGCTATTTCTTGTGCCGCTGTCTCAGGTCGCTGAGCTTCGCGATGATCGAGGGCGGAACGGCTTTGTTGCCCTGGATGTTCAGAGGATAGTAGTTCGTGCGCAGTTCATGCTGCTCTCTGTCCTCCGCCTCCTTGCGCGACCCCATGGTTTCCCATTGCCAGTAGCAGTTCTTCCCGATGAAGTCGTTGACCGCCTTCTCCGCCTTCGTCATGTCCTTCCCCAACAAGGCGGAGAGCGTCTGCCGAAGCGTGGAGAGGTAGCCCGACCGAACGGACGAATCGCTGTGGTGCTGCGACATATGCCAGCGAGCGCGCTGACGGCAGCTCTTGGCGATTCCGAAATACAGGGCGCAGTATTCCTCGCCATCGATGACCTGCCGCTGGATTCTCTTTGTCTCGATTGTGCCGAGAGGCGCCAACAGACGATTGACGGACGAGGACCGGAACCACCAGGTGTATACGCCGGGACGGGTCTCCACAGACGCGAATTTGTCTTTTTTCAGCGTTTCGACCGACTCGATCATTTTCTTCATGGCGATTGGGCTAGCGGTTGTTTTTTCTAATGATTCGATTGAATTCGCTCATCTTGCGACCGATGGGCATCCCTTCGCCGACGATGCAAATGTGCTTGATGTGCTTCACAAGGTTGGCGTAGTATGCTTTTCCCGTCAGGAAAACGATGCGATCCTTCTCCAGATCGACCCCCTCCTCCCGCAGTTGCTCCAGAACCTTGTCCGCCCATTCCCGACGGTAGGCCGCCGGCTGTTTGGACAGAAGCATATTGTAGTTTCGCAGTTTTGTTTCCGGCTTGACGAGATGGTGCTTGGCCGAAAGGATGTAGACGGCGTCCGGCTTCATCGAGTCGGCACATTCCAGAGCTTTCTTGAACAGCGGACCCGTGTACAGTTCCGCGGCCGCCAAAGGTATCTTGCTGTTTCTTTTCGTGGCCGAGCAAGGAACCAATGCAATCGTTTTCATCGAAGTTCTTTTGTGGATGTGCTTGTGCGGGTTCGAGCCCTTTGCGTTTGCCATTATGTTTCCTCCTTTGTTTTGGCGGGGGTGATTTCGTGCCGTCGCGGCGCTCCCGCCGCAACGCCGCCAAATTTACCACCCCCGTCGTTTCGGATCAAGGGAAGTTTTGCGATGCGCCCGCCGCGCATCGGCCGATTGCTCGCGGCTTCGCCGCTCGGGGAGGACGACGAGACGACGGGCTGGCAACGACGAGAAATCGTGCCTCGAATTCCGAAGGATCGAGGAGGCGTCTCCTGTCGTCTTGTCGTCTCGTCATCCCGTCGTCCTGGAACCAGGCGGCGCAGCCGCCCCACAAAACCTCCGCGAACTCCGCGGACTCCGCGGGAGTTTTCTCCGGCGCATGGCCCTGCAATCTCTGCGTGGCTACGGCCGGTTCTTGTTGCTTTCCACAAGAGCGGCAACCTTGTTGGACCTATCCCCGCTCGCCGAACAGCTCCTCCGCAAATTCCGCGTCCATCCATGCGACTAGATCGCCTTTTTCGTCTATTGCGGAGAAGTCTCCACCGGAGTAGTTGCGGAAGAACGCGAACACTTCCAGCAGCGTTTTCTTCGCTCGGGCAAAGATGCCCGGGGAGCCGGATTCGCGGGGGCCGGCGACGTTCAGCACGATTCCATCGGCCTGCCCGGGCCGCACGGAGTCCTCCAGGGAAAGCATCCAGTTGCGGATCTGGGTGGCGGCGTCGGCGGCGGACAGGAGGACGACCTTGCAGGGGCGTCCGTTCTTCGCGGCATGGTCGGCGGTGTAGGCGGTCCCGCCGACGAGCGGAAGCGCGTCGACAAGGATCAGCGTCGCGTCGGAATCGAGCACGTTTCTCCTCGTCCGCTCGCGGAATCCGCCCGAAGGGCACTCCTTCAAGGTGTAGAACCCCTCCGGCACCACGCCGTCCTCGGCGAGACGCCCGCAGGGCATCCAGCCCCCGGTCGCGAGGCTGAACGACATCGCGGCGACGAGACCCGCACGGTCGACGCCGGTCTGTCCGCCGCTCACGATCTTCCACGGCCGGAGGTTCATGCTTTTCGACAATGGCGCTAGCGGTGTCTTCGCGTCGGTCGATTGTTCTTGATTCTCATTGTTGGACATGGTTTCTTCTCCTTTCGGTTTTGCGGCCGCGCGGCGGCGGGCAGATGGTCGGAAAGAAGCACCGGTATTTCTCCAGCACTTCGATCCGATGTTCTGCGAGATACTCCGCGAGGCGGTTCGGATCCGGGCCGCGCTCCTTGTTCCAGGCGATGATGGCGCTTTCCAGGTTGGAGCGGGAACAGCGCGGCGCGGCGCCTTCCGGACCGGCTTCCAGATACGCGAGGAGGCCGTCGCGCAGTCGTTCGTATCCGTCCCACCGGCATTCCGTTCCCGTCCGGTCGATGCCGAAGAATCCGGCGTATCCGTCCATTTGCCGCAACAGCGCCGGCTCGCCGGTCGCGAGCAGGGCGACCAGGGAGATTTCGAACGAGAAACTGCGCCGTTCCAGATCGTCGGCCCGGCCCCAGGACTTCACCCGTCGGCTGGCGCACCAGTCGTCCTCGTCGAGCGATTCGATCTCGACCGCGTCGTGGAGGAAGACGGCGACCTCTTCGCATTCGACCGTGTCGAAGCGGATTCCGGTCATGTAGAGCTCCCGAAGGACCGCGCCCGGTCCCGGGCCGTGCTCTTCAAACTCCTCCGCGAACCCCACCATCGTACCGAGGATCGAGCACCAGCGGTATGATTTGTCGTCCGGATAGAGATAGAGCGTGAACACGTGCGACATCGGGCTGAACTCTGTGTTGGACTCCGCGCGATCATTTCGGCGCATGGCTCTGCGATCTCTGCGTTCTCTGCGTGTGAAAAGGACTCCGCGCCGGCACGGCCGGGTCGAAGGTCGCGCGCTCGAGCGCGAAGAGCCCCCGCGCCGGCGCCGACGCGAGCAGCCCCGGGATCTCCTCCGGCGGGAACGCTTCGCCCGCGTCCGCGCGCTCGACGACGCGGACGCCCCAGCGCTCCTCCGGCGTCATCGCCGCAATCGCGCGCCGCGCCGCGCGCATCTGCCGCGCCGCCTCCTCGATCCCGCCCATCGCCTCGATGGCGTTTATGAAACTCTGCATCATCTTCGTGTTGTCTCCGGCGCAAACCGCGCGCCCACACGAGATAGAATATACCCCGGGTGTCGTTTGAGATCAATGGAGATTTTGGAAAAATTATACTTGCGAGGCCGGGCTTCGGGGGAAATCTCCCCCCGGTCGCGGCCGGTCGACAAAAGGACAACAGGACACCAGGACGAAAGGTCGCGCCCCCGCCCGCCGAAGGTTCCGGGAGCGCGTTCGATCAAGTCGCCCCTCTCGCCAAAGGCATCAAGGGCGCGACCTGTTGTCCTTTCGTCCTGTTGTCGAGCGGCCGGCCTTCGGGGGAAGATTCCCCGCACGGTGTGGGAATGAGATGAGATCGGTTACATGTTGATTGATAAAATCTCCATGCGTAATCATCTTTTTTGTTAAGGGAATGAGCACGGAACGATTGGATGAATTCCTTGACATAAACTGGGTTGATTTCCTTTTCGAGTTCCTTCTGGTTCTTCTCAATAAAACCCGCAATTTGACCATATGACAGCAAATGATACTTCCGGGACATGCTATCTTTTTGACTCTTCTTCTTGTCCTTTTCTTTGATTTCATTTTCCAAATCCTGGATTCGATAGTCTGGAGCCACTACGAAGCAAAGCGGCTTTTTCCGTCTTGGGTGTTCCGATGTTCCAATTCCCTGCCCCCACTTGTAGTAGGTATTCAGTTGGGAAATCTTCTTTCCCTCATCCACGCCATTTAACCCGCTGTCAATTTTGTTTTCGATGATTATGCGCTGAATCAAGGTCGTTTCGCCATCATCCGCATAAATGTCGGCGCATACATCCATTCGTCCTTTTGTCGCGTCATCGTCTTCAGACTTGTCTTCGTCCTCTTCGTTCTTCTCCCAGGAAGGACACTCCTTGTAAACCTTGATTTTCGTCCATTGATTTATATTGAAAACTCGATCACTATTAGGAAGCGATTTCTCGTCACGCATGTAAGTGCAAAACTGCTTGAGCATGCTTCCATTCGCAACCCGAAGAACGGAATAGAGCATATTTGTGAATGCCTGCTCGTAGTCTTGAAGAGAAATCACCTCCAAAAACAACGAGTTCTTTCCGGGCATCCCCTTGAACTTTTCCTCGTTAAAATACTGTTCATTGACTTGGTTTGGAATAAACTTTTCCAAATTCCCATTCTTTATTGATCTTTCAATCTGTTGTTTGAGATTCTTGTATGCTGGATTGTCAACTACATTTGACCTTTTCCCTCTCTGTTTGTTCCAAATGTATCCTTTGTTTCGCCATTGATAGTTCATCTTGACATGAATTGGACATTTGGCTTCAAAGATTTCGTCTGCCCGGTATGTTACAGCTATATCCCAACGGTTGTCAAAACATTGATCAAGTGGTTTTCCGTTGTATTGAATATTTAATCTCTTTATCAATTCTCCAGTCAATGCTCCGTTGTCGCGCATCTGTTTGTTGCGCGTTGTCAGTCGGTGGAGTTTCTCTTTGAGCTTGACGACATACAAGATGTCAAAGGCATACATCTTATCCTCGTTCGCGTTCTTTTTGGTCATCTTTGAGTGACTGGTAAGAACCAAATACTTGGCAACACACTTTTCTTTTTCGATCCGCTCCAAAGGCCTCTCTGCAGCGCGAATGAGAGGGGGATTTTGGTTTGATTTTGCAGGACGCTGAAGATCATCCATTTCGCCGACCCAAATGTTATCGGGACAAGTTCCGGCATGTAGACCATAGATGTAGTGCTCGCCGTTGTCATCTCGTAGAAAATCAATGATCTCGTGGGCGATATGGCCCTCAGCATCCAGCCATCCACCCAGAAATGGCTTGTTCAAAATAATCACTTCGTTGGAGTAGTCTTTATCACCTTGCGGTTTCATTTCACGAGATCTCCCAGAGGTTCGTTCCAGTTGGCGAAGCGGCATCGCTCCGGGGGAAGAATTCTACCACAGCCCGTTGTTTCAGTTCAAGGCGAAAATGGATATAATTTGCGAAAAAGCCGGAACAGACGGACCCCGGCCCTTCGACGCAATTGACGCAGTCGACCAAGTCGGGCTTCCCCCCTCTCGCCTTCGGGGGGGGAGCGCCCGATTTCGTCGATTTCGTCGCGGCGTCGATTGCGTCGATGTTCGGCCGGACTTCGGGGGAGTCTTCCCCCCGGTCGACGACATCGACGATGCCGACGACGTCGACGAACCGCGCACGGAAGGCCGAAGGCGCGAGGTGCGACCGGAATCGGGTCGGCCCGGCCGCGCACGCAGTCCGCGCCGCTCGAGGAGGACGACGAGACGACGGGCTGACGGGACGACGAGAAATCGCGCCACCCTTTCCGAAGGTTCGGGGAGGCGGCTCCCGTCGTCTTGTCGTCCCGTCGTCGTGTCGGGAAACGGGTCTCGCGCTAGCATCAAATGCGAAATGTCCGGCCTGAGTGCAAGAAGGGTTTTTAGGATTCGGGTGCTAGGCGTCGTTTCGGGTTACGTGATTCACGAAACCTGACAACAACGCGCAAGCGCGCTGAATACCGACGGCAAGGTTGCTATTTCAAGAAACCGAGCGTATGCACCATAGGTCGCATTTTCGCTTCCAATGATTTGAAAAGCTTAACGAACTCGTCATAGTCTGATCTCGCGTATTCTTTGGCCAGCGCCTTTATCTGGTACCATCCGCAATCCCAATTCAAAATTTGGTATTCCGGATGTTCTTGGTCAAACAACTCCCTATATTTGAACGTGCCTCTAACAATATCTTTAGCCTTTTCCAAAACCGCCTGTGCTTCTGCCGAAAGTGTTACGCCTTGTAACTTTGTATAAACGTATCGATCGTTTGAGGTTCTAGCATCGGCGTATGAAAGATTGAAGCCATAGTTGTTTGCCAACTGTGTCATTTCATCCTTTGACATCCAGAAAAACTCGTTTTTAATGTTCCAAGATTTTCCCTTATAGTTGACGTTTCTTAACGACGATTGATTACTTGACGAATGAAACAATGAGAAAACGATTGAATCGTTCACGAACTCGTTGTATTTCGGGTGATCCTCGTTTGGTGCAAGGTATTCGTCCTTTGAGTTAATCCAGTTCTTTTTGATTAGTTTGCGTGCGGAAAACAATGCGGTAATCCGCTCATAGTTTTCCTTCATAATCGAAAGTCCGTTGGCATTAGTGGAATCACAACTTGTGAAAATGCTGACTTTTAATGTATTTTGATCAACATTATTACCCATATTGGAATAACAACCGAGCGCCATATTGTTGATTTTTGTTTTGCAATTTTTCCCCAGCTTCACAGACAAGGCACTTGACAAGGTTGGTTTGTCCTCTATGCTGATACCTTTGATTGGCTCCTTTATCCAGTTCTTTGCAGATTTTTCACCATCAATGTTATAAACAATCTTTTGATCCATTATTGTCACTTCTCCCGCATTTTCATCAACGCAGTCGTATACAAAATTGTTTTTATCCAGAGTATTTCCACATTTCCAGACTGAAAAAGAAATTCCCCAATCCTTTGAAACGTCGGCAAAATGACTAGCACGGAACTGACACGCCTTTTCAAATGCAAATTCTTGCAAAAAAAACTTTCGAAATACTGCCCAACTTGGTCCCGTTAAGAATAGAGTTGGAGAAAACAACCCTATATGGCAATTTGTTAAATGGTAACCTTGTTTGATTCTCATTATGCGATACAAAAATTGTGCATACAAATTCTTGCTGGCATTGCCCATTTTGTTCTTAACCATTTCTGCATAAATAGCGCTATCACAAGCTCCAGCGCCTTTGGTATTTTTTGCTCCTTTTCCATAGTCGCTACTTGCAGTTCCGTATGGCGGATTTATAAAGAACACAATTGGTTTGTCTTGTCGCAAAGCATTGAGTAATCCTTCAGGGGGTTCTTTTTGCATCGGAACAAAATCATCGGGCATAGGAATGGGGTCGTTCAAGAAATCGAACTGAAACTTTGTCGCTTCTTGGTTATAATCGGCACCTATGTTCAATTCACTTTGGAACAAGGTTGAGCAATACAGTTCTCGAAATTTGTAATCTCTTGTTAGATTCCCAGTCCCCCAACAGTTATCCCAGACTACGCATGTTTCCTTCCAATCCAAACCAATGACATCCTCAATCATCTTATGGGCGTAATCCGCAAACAAAGTAGGTGTCCAGAAATCGCCTTTTATACGTCTTTCGGCATCTTCGATTAGTCGATCCGCAATTCCTTTAAACCTCATTGTTTCCTGTGGAGTGTAGTTTCTGTCAAAATAGCTGAAAAACGCTTTGAACGCATTTCCATCCATATTCACGTTTTTACCATTGCATACAAGGAAGTTTGGATAGCTTGGATGCGGATAGTAATTCATTTTATCACTAATGACACCCATAAAGATTTCAACCAAATCATGTGCGCTCAATTTAGTCTTGCCTTTCAACACGTTTCTACAGAAATAGTCAAAAATCCTGGAAAGGTTGTGTTCGGTGACCCGCACTTGTCTTTGCACGTTGTCTGCCAAATCCTTGATTTTCTCAGCGACGATTTTGAAACTGAAGTTTTCGTTGACACTGAAAACATATGGATTGATGTTTGAATCTTGCGAAATTTTTAACACAAATTCTGGGTTAGTTGCGGCGGCGTTGGAAGGGGAAACACCCCAGTCAACGTCTTCGTCCAAGTACTTTTGCAGCGCGTTGGTTTGTAAAACAAAGCACTCATCCTTGTCCCCCACTAGGCATACATTCGGGAGTACAAGTCCGTTTTCCTCAAAACGCTTCAGATAGTATATCACTTGTATCAAGACTTTTGCCCTTGAGGCTGTGTTGTTGAGCATTTCGTTAAATTTGTACTCAATAATCAACTTGAGAGTGTTTCCTTTTTCGCTCTTCGTATCAACAAACCCGTCGCAGTTAAACGGATATTCGATACCCTTTGGGGGGTGGAAATACATATTGATGCCCTTGTTGTAAACATCCTCAACTTGGCGCTCAATGTCGGCACTCTTGATTTCGTCGTAAAACTTACTCACTGCTACCTCCGATGTGTTTCTAAAGTTTTCTTCTCGCCCCATTCGAGACGGAAAGAAAGATGTTATGTCGATTGTTTGAAAAACCGTTGGTTCTTCGTGGTTGAAACGTCATTGCCGCCGTACTCGTCCGGCAACGATGGAAACGACTTGTTGAAAAAATTGTTGACTTCTACTCGAATTACACTTGACCGGCAAGCTTGTATTTCGCCAGTTGCGGCTGCGCTTTCAGAAGCCGCGCCCAGTCGTTCTCCGTGAGAGCTTTCCACATCCCCGATTTCCAGAATTCGTCCTTGCAGAGTTCCACGAATTCGGGATGCTCGCACAGAAGGTCCACCCAATCGCGATTCGTCACTTCGGACCAGTCGCACTTGTCGACGAGCTGTGGATATTTGACAAGGATCCGCACCCAGTCCTCCCCATTGATGCGCTTCCAGCTCAAATCGTAATTCTTGGCGGCCTCCTCGTAGTTCTCGAGGATCAAGTCGGCGATCTCGGCCGACGCGAGGTGCGACGTGTCCCATCTCACGACCGATTTGCCGCCTCGGTTTTCAGTGTCAGTTGGTTGTTCCGGCTTGTATTTCGCCAGTTGCGGCTGCGCTTTCAGAAGCCGCGCCCAGTCGTTCTCCGTGAGAGCTTTCCACATCCCCGATTTCCAGAATTCGTCCTTGCAGAGTTCCACGAATTCGGGATGCTCGCACAGAAGGTCCACCCAATCGCGATTCGTCACTTCGGACCAGTCGCACTTGTCGACGAGCTGTGGATATTTGACAAGGATCCGCACCCAGTCCTCCCCATTGATGCGCTTCCAGCTCAAATCGTAATTCTTGGCGGCCTCCTCGTAGTTCTCGAGGATCAAGTCGGCGATCTCGGCCGACGCGAGGTGCGACGTGTCCCATTTTCCGATCACGACCGATTTGCCGCTTTGGTTTTCAGCGTCAGTTGGTTGTTCCGGCTTGTATTTCGCCAGTTGTGGCTGCGCTTTCAGAAGTCGAGACCAGTCGTTCTCCGTGAGAGCTTTCCACATCCTCGATTTCAAGAATTCGTCCTTGCAGAGTTCCACGAATTCGGGATGCTCGCACAGAAGGTCCACCCAATCGCGATTCGTCACTTCAGACCAGTCGCACTTGTCGACGAGCTGGGGAAGTTTGACAAGAATCCGCACCCAGTCCTCCCCGTTGATGCGCTTCCAGCTCAAATCGTATTTTTTGACGGCCTCCTCGTAGTTCTTGAGGATCAAGTCGGCAATCTCGGCCGACGCAAGATCCGATGTGTCGAACATGGCGTTGTCTCCTTTGCGGGTTGCTGGTTGTGAAGAGTGGATGATGCGGTGGAACGGCTGTGGCGTTTTCGCCCGCGCGCAGTGGGCGGGCAACAAGAGGAAGTATAGCACGCCGACGGGTGGGAGTTCAAGGGTAATTTGCGGATTTGCAGGGCGTGGCGGGATGGAGACCCCGCCACGCCCGCATCGGCCGGGCTCCCGCGGCTTCGGCGCGCAAGGAGGACGACGAGACGACAGGCTGACGGGACGACGAGAAATCGCGCCTCCTTTGCCGGAGGATCGGGGAGGCGTCTCCCGTCGTCTTGTCGTCCCGTCGTCTTGTCGTCCAGAGACGGCTGTCACAGGGGGAAATCCTCCCCCGCTCGCGGCCGCGTCGCGGAATCGGACGGACTTGCGAGCCCTAGTCGGCCCTGCGGTCGGCGCAAA
Organism: uncultured Verrucomicrobiota bacterium; assembly: GCA_947169825.1. Classification (GTDB taxonomy): domain Bacteria; phylum Verrucomicrobiota; class Kiritimatiellia; order RFP12; family UBA3636; genus UBA3636. Next base: position 10,998 of record CAMVRE010000002.1, read on the forward strand.
GGCGGAAGGAATCCGACCTACAAGAGCGCCAGGAACTCCTCTTCGGTGATGATTTTCGTTCCGAGCTGCTGGGCCTTCTTGTTCTTGCTGCTGCCCGACCCGGGGTCGTTGGTCACGAGATAGGTGAGCCCCTTCGCCACCGAGGTCCGAACCTCATATCCGGCGGCCTCGGCCCGCTTGGACGCCTCGGCGCGGGTCATGGTGTTCAATGCGCCGGTGAAGCACACGGACCCCTTTGAACCGCCCTGACGGACATTCCCCTCGGCATTCGCAAGCACCGTGCCGTGATATCGGGAATCGCGCACGATCATCTCGACGATGGCGAAGTTCTCGGAGGCGCATGCCAGGAAGGCGTCCATCGTCTTCTGCCCGACACCCTCCGGGAAGGAGTCCGGGGGCACACGGCCATCCTGAAGATTCCGATACCCGTAATGGCCGATGATCTTCCTCAGCGTGATTTCCGCAAGGTCCTTGAACGGAAGCGCCTTGAAAAGATCGACATTGGACGCGCCCATGACGCAGCGGGATATCTCCTTCTCGAAATAGACCTCCATCTTGTACTTCGGGTTGCCGCGGAAGCCGAGCAGCTTGTCGAAGCTGTCGATGCCCCAGGCCTCCAGGGACTTGCGGCTCACGCGCTTGATGCCGATGTTGGCGAGGAAGGTGAGAACCCTCTCGTAACCGCGGGAGGGGCAGCCCTCGTTGGGGCAGCGTATGTCGCAGCCGTCGCGGACCACGTGTGTTCCGCAGACGGGGCACACCTTGGGAGGTCGGATGGGGGTGGTCTTGCCGCCTGCGAGGACGCGTGTGATTTTCGGGATGATGTCGCCGGACTTCACGATCTCGACGGTGCTGCCAATGCCGATGCCCATCTGCCGGATCCAGTCGACGTTGTTCAGCGTCACCCGGGAAATGGTGCTGCCGCCAATGTCGACCGGCTCGATGGTCGCCACCGGGCTCATCCGGCCGTCCTTGCTTGGCTCGCCCCATTCGATGCCGGTAATCCTGGACTGGGAAACGAGCTGATTCAGCTTGAAGGCGACCTGCGCCTGAGGGCGGTAGCGGTTCTCCGCCTTGTACAGCGGCGAGGAAAGCACCAGCCCGTCCGTGGGATAACCGAAGTCCCGCTCGGCTAGCTTCGTCAACTGGCCGACGAGGCCGGCGGGGACAGGATCGAGGCCGATTTCGGTATTCCAGGCCACGTCGAATCCGAGGGCGGCGAGGCGGGAGAACTGCTCGCCCTTGGCGAGCGCGCCTCCCATGATTTCATAGGCGACGAAGGAAATGTGCCTGAGAAGGGCCGGCTCGGCGGTCTTCTGGCTCATGATTCCCGCGCAGGCGTTGCGGGGGTTGGCGAACGGTCCGGCGATGGCGGCGAAGTCGGCGTCCTTGATGACCAGTTCCCCGCGAATGTCCAACGGCCCCCCGCGGTTCGGGACCGTGCCGGGAACGCCGTTCCCGATGAGCTTCACCTTGTCCGTGATGTCCATGCCCGCATAGCCGTCGCCGCGCGTCGTGGCGCTGGCCAGCTTGCCCTTCTCGTAATGGAGTCGGCAGCTGATGCCGTCGATCTTGGCGCTGACCGAAAGCACGGGATTCATCGGAAGCACCCGGGAGGAAATCCAGGAAAGGAGCTTGGCCGGCTCCTCGGCCTTCATCTTGTCCAGCGACCCCATGACGAAGGGGTGGCTGACCTTGCCGGTCTCCTCGTGGAGGCTGTCGCGGAACGCCGAATACTCTTCGGGCGACACCGTCTTCTTGTAGGCCTCGCAGAGGTCGTCGAAGGCCTGGTCGGTCATGATGGGCCGCCCAATGCGATAGGCCTTGTTCGCCTCGATGATCTGCTCTCGGATCGTCATGGAAACTCCTTCCGCTACGTTCTTTCAAGGGCAACCACCATGAACCCCTCACCATTGTGCAGTATACGGGAAACCGGTTGGAAAATCAAGGAAAAACAATAGAAATCCATTGCGCGCTGCGGGACCGGGCGGACTTGCCCTACGAAACGACCCAGCGGCCGTTGCGCTCTTCGCGGATTTCGTCGAGGCGGACGAGGCCGTCCGGGCCGAGGACGAAGGTCGCCTCGACGTCCCGGTATCCGCGATGGAGCGTGAGTTCAATCGCCGGGGCTCCGTCCGTGCGGTAGGCCGTCACGTCCAGGAGCTTGACTCCCGGCTCGGTGCACGTCCACTCGAAGGTCTCGCCGGTCGCGCGCCGGACGATCCGCACGACGGTCATGTCCTCCGCCTTTGCGAGTTCTTCGTCGCGGGTGTCCTTCGCCTCGACGGCGCCGGGGCTCTTGCCGTTCACGGAAACCTCGAAGGCGTCCGGCCGGTCGCGCGCCCGCATGTCCCGCCAGGCCAGCCCCCACGCCGTTTCCGCGTCGGGGTCGCAGCCGTGCGCGAGGAGCGTGTTTTCGATCCGGGATCCCCAACCGTTGTAGAGGGTGTACCAGAGCAGGTTGCGGCCGAGGGCGTCGACGCAGGACTTCAGGATACCGGGTTTCTTCGCCTCGGCCCGTTCCAGCCAGGCGGCCGCCTCCATCGCCTCCCAGTTCGCGCAGACGAAGAAGAGCATCCGGCGTTCGTCGAGCAGCTCCTTCGTCTTTTCGTCGTTCGCGAGCAGCCATTCCAGGGTCTTCGTCCGGTAGAGGGCCAGGACGACGGCGAGCACGCGCGCGTCGACGCGCCGGCCGGACACGGCGAGCCGCATCGCCAGCTGCGCGGGGGCGTCGGCCTTGATCGCCTTCTTCAGCTTGGGGTCGAGCCGGACCTTGTCCGCGTCCACGTCGTCGGAGTAGTCGGATCGCGCCACGCTCTTGAAGAACGCGGGGTCGGTGCAGCGCGCCTCCGCGCCGGCGGGGCCGCCGTTCTCCGCCGCCCAGCGGCGGCCGTTGCGGGTGTCGAGCAGCGCGAGGGGGACGTCGCGCGCCTCGAGGGGCGGGAGCCCCGCGAAGGGGCCGGACTCATGCCGGAGCCCCTCGTCGTCGGCCAGGCGCAGCAGCCGCGCGCGCGTCGGCTTCGGAATCTCCCGGTCGAGGATCGCGTCGGCGAGGATCCGCTCGCGCGGGCCGAAGGGGCTCGCGAGCGATTCGGGCTCGTAGTCCATCGCGAGGAGGGCGGCGATCCCCCGGTCCGGGTCCGACCGGAGGAGCGCCCGGACGCCCTCGCTTGTGGACGGAACCGGCTTCGCCCCGGGCGCGGAGGCCGGCACGAAGAGCGGCTCCGCCTCGCGGCGCGCCCGGCGCCCTGGGGCGGCGGCGGTTCCGTCCGCGGAGGGCCGGACGGCGTCCTCGGCGGCCGCTTCGACGAGATCCGTCCACGAGAACCCGTAGCGGCACTTGCGGCCGGGCTTCGCCCCGGCCTGGCGGATCAGGTCGAAGAACGCGCGGCCTTCGTCGCCGGCGAGCCATCGCGTCCAGTCCGGTCCGTCGAGCCGGGTGCAGCGCCAGGCCGCATAGAAGAGGGGCGAATAGCCGAGGGCGTCGACGAAGTCCGCCCGGCCGAGCTTTGGCCGGAGCTTCTTCAGGACGAACGCGAGGCGGGCGGCGGACGGGCAGTTCGCGCAGGCGTAGAGGAACATCTCGCGGACGGGGAAGAGCGGGGAATCCTTCTCCGCGGCCCGGAGGAAGGCGATCGCCGAAGCGGTCGACGTCCCCCCGCGCAGGAACCGCTCGGCGCCCGCCCGGGAGGCGGGGCGTTTGGCGTCGGGGTCGTCCAGTTCCGGATGGATGCGGGAAAAGAAGCAGTCGTCCTCGAGGTTCCGGAAATCCCGGAAGCCGGGGACCCGCTTCGCGACGAGCCGGGCGAGGTAGCCCGCGACGTCCGCCTCCCCGAGGTAGCGCATCCAGACGCGGGCCTTCTCCCTGGGCGGGACCTTGGACGCCGGCGCCGTCAGCGCCCCCTCCAGCAGATGGACCGGCGCGCGGCAGCCGCGGACGTATTCCAGGTCGAGGTCGTCGCGGAAGAGCCGCGCGAGCCGCGACGCCGCGAACGGGTGCAGCGCCTGGATCGCCTCCGCGGTGTTTCCGCCGGGATTCTCGCGGGCGGCCTTGCGTTTTGCTTCGTATTCGGACAGGATTTCGTCGGCGTTCAAGTCGTTCTCCTTTCTTTGCGGCCTCGCAGGTTTCGCGGCCTCGCAGGGCGTGGCGGGGTCTCCGCCCCGCCACGCCCGCATCGGCCGGATGCTCGCGGCTTCGCCGCTCGGGGATTTCCCGCGGTTATGTTCCAGTATACCGACCGGCGGCGGAGAGTTCACCCCGGCGGCCGGTCTTTTCCGGTGCCGGGTCTTCGGGTTGCCGGGTTTTCGGGATTTCGCTCCGGGTTGTCGGCGCGCGGCGAGGCCGCGCTTGTTCGGGACTTCGCGAAAACTGCCCTGCGGCGGCGAACGCCGCACGAAACCCCGGGGCGAAAACCCGGAAAAGGCGCCGCGAGCGGCGCCGGCCGAAAACCCAAAACCGGGAAGACCTCGCAGCCGGTCGACGACATCGACGACCCGCGCACGGAAGACCGAAGGCCGGGCGTGCGCGGAGCGAAGCGGAGAGACAACGCCCGGCCGTGCGCGCGGCGGAGCCGTCGCGCACGAGCCGGACTTGCGAGCCCTAGTCGGCCCTGCGGTCGGCGCAGAGGCGGAAGCCGAGGTCGTCCATCGCGGAGACGAAACACTTGAGATTGCACTCGTAAGCCGGTTGGCGCTCGCGACTGGAAGCCTTCGCCCGCCGGCCGCCGCAGTAGATTCCTTTGTACCCGCAGTTGCTCGCGGTCCATTCCCCGACCAAGCCGAGCATGTCGTGGAGGCCGAACGCATTGGCGCGCTTTCTGCCGACCGGCGGCAAATCTTCAGAAGTGCCATTCCACTCGCCATCGCCCCATGAGACGGTATCGAGGTTCTCTTCCGTGATCTCCACGCCGTCTTCCCGAAGGCAGTAGTCGCCCTTCGATCCGGCGCGACAGGCGTATTCCCACTCCTCCGCCGTCGGGAGGCGGAACGAGAGTCCCGAGCTCTTCACGGCGTCCAGTTCGTTCAGCTTCTCGAGAAAACGCTCGCACACGCCGTCGTAGGCAATCACCATGTAACGCCGCCACACGTCCTCCCACTCTTCTTCCCCATAATATTCCCGGAACTCATCCTCCCCCTGGTCCTCGAAGGGGTAGTAGTCGCGCGGGCAGTCCGTGTGGGGAAGGTCGGCGTCGGCCTTCCTCGGGCGAGCGCCGCCCAAAACGGCCCACCATTGCCTGTTCGTCACGGGGAAAACGCCCATGAACAGTCCCGACGGGAGTTCCTTCATCACGAGGTCGACGCCCTTTCGGGGTAGCGGAACGGTCACGGTCTGAAGAGCCTTTCCGCGGTTGCGCGCGATTCCGTCCGCGATCTTCTTTTCCGCCTCCGCCTTCGCATCCCGCTCGGCGATCTTCTTGAGAAGGTGCTCGCGGATGCCCTCCATGGTATCGCCAAGCATGAGCAGCCCGGCCAGGCTTTCCCTAGCCCGTTCCGGAGTCATCCCCGACTCGATCGCGAGCTCTTCGAGGGTCATCGAGGAATAGTCCGGCGCCGCCTTCTTGACGGATGCCTTCTTCGCGGGAGTTTTCGTAGGTGCCTTCTTCGCGGGCGTCTTCTTCTGTGCCATTTTGGTTTCTCCTGTGCCGTCGCGGCGCTCCCGGCTAGAGGGAGACTCCGGTGTCGCGCGTCTCCTTGCGGGCGAGGGCGGCGTCGAGCGCGGCGTCCGTCGCGAGCAGGACGGCTCGCTTCTCGGCGCGCGTGACTCCGGTGTAGAGGATCTTCCGGGTGAGCAGCGGGCAGGCCGCCGAGACGGGCAGCACGACGAGAACGTTGAGATACTGCGAACCCTGGCTCTTGTGGATGGTGGACGCATAGGCCAGCTCGTGCTCCGGCAGAAGCGCGGTGGAACACGCGACGACGGACTCCCCGCGCTCGAAGACCGCGGTCGGAACACCGTCCGCACCGCGGACGACAATGCCGACGTCGCCGTTGTAGAGATGCCGGTCCGGCGTGTTGTGCGTGACGATCACCGGGACGCCCGGCAGGTCGAGCGGCCGTGGATGCGCCTTGCCGCGCTCCGCGGCAAGGCGCTTTCGGGACAGGCGCCTGTTGATGGCGCGCACGCCGAACGGACCTCCGTGGACGGCGGCGAGGATGCGGGAGCGTTCGAGCATCTTGAAAAGCGCGTTCGACTTCTCCGTGGCCGGGAACGTGCCGTCCTCGCCGGGAACCGGCGCGCGGAACTCCTTCGCCGCGCGCACAAGCGCGCCGTCCGCGGCGCAAAGCCCGAAGCGGTCGGCCCAGGCGTCAACCGCCTCGCGGGCGGCCCTCGCGGCCGCCTCCGCGTCCTCGGGGAGCGTCCGCAGGAAGAACTCGCCCTCCGGGGGCGGGGACTTGGCGTCGAAGCCGTCGGTCCAGCTGTCGCCGTCGCGCCGTGACTCCGGCGCGCGCAGAACGGCGTCCGATCCGGCGTTGATGCCCTCGGCGGCGTCCTTCAGGCGGCCGTTGAAGCGGTGCGTGTTCCCGAGGCGGACGACGAACGGGGCCTGCGCCTCGCCGACGAGGTCGCCGAGGATGGCGCCCGTCTCGACGGACGGCAGCTGGTCCGAGTCGCCGATGAGGACGAGACGGCAGTCCCCCGGCAGCGCCCCGAGGAGCGCCCGCATGAGGGGGACGCCGACCATCGAGACCTCGTCGACGACGACGAGCCGGTGCGGCAGCGGATTGTCCGCGTGGTGCGCGAAGCGCGGCGCGAGGCCGCCGAGGAGCGTGTGGACGGTCGAGTGCCCGAGGCTCCGCAGCGCCTGCCGCGTCCCGTCGTCGAGCCCGAGCGCCTTCCCGCACTCCTTGATGATCGCCTCGCCCATGCGCTGCGCCGCGCGTCCCGTCGGGGCCGCGAGCGCGATCTGGTCGGGGCGGAGCGTCCCCGAGGAGAGCAACGCGCGGAGGATGGCGCAGACGATCGTGGTCTTGCCGGTGCCGGGACCGCCGGTGATCACGACAAAGCGGCTGGAGGCGGCGCGCTCCACGGCGGCCCGCTGGTACTCGTCGAGGTCGAACGTGAAGCGCATGGCGCCCTCGAGGAACGCTGGCGCGACGGGCGCGACGTCGGCAGAGCCGGCCGCGCCGTCGCGGAGGCCCCCCAGCAGCGCGTTGACGGCGTCCACGTCGCGCCACTGGCGCTGGAAGGCGAGCGTCCCGGGGCCGAACGAGTCCACGACCGGGTCGTGCGCGAAAAGCCCGAGGTGCGGGGCGGCGAAGGCCTCCCACGCGGAGCGCGCGGCCTTCGCGGCGGCTTTGTTGGCATCATCGTCCTCGTCCGGCGACCAGGCGGCGCGGGCGAGGAGCTCGGGGGCCGCGGCGGTCCGCAGGAAGGAGCTGCCGCCGTGCAGGGCGCGGCAAAGCGCGGCGACGAGCAGCGCGTGGCCCGCACGGGCCTTGAGCTCCGGGCGCAGATTCGCCAGGTCGCGGGCGAGCTGGAGGTCGGCGAACCGGATGGCGTTCGTGGAGAGCATCCGGGCGAGAACGGCGCGGACTTCGCGTTCGCCGTCGCTCCCGGAGGAGGGGATGCCTGCGGCGGCGAGCCGGGCGGAAAGCGTTTCGATCGAGGGCGTGGGCATGGGAAGGGCGGGGCTGTGGATGGGACGGGGGTTGCAAGGACGTGTCCGCCGGCGTCATTCGACGGCGCAGAGGGCGGCGGCGGCGTTTTCGCGGAAGCGGTCGCGCCAGCCGGGGGCGAAGCGTTCGCGGAAGACGGCCGGCCCGGCGCCATGCTCGCCGCCGCGGACGAACAGATAGACGGCGCCGCCGAGCTTCTCCTCGCCGCCCAGCCAGTCGGCGACGGCGAGGGCGTAGAGCCGGTACTGCAGCTTGTAGCCGCAGTCGTCCATCTCGGCCTCGGCGTTTTTCTCGTCGTAGGCGTCCAGGGCGTTGGTTTTCCAGTCGAGGATGAAGAACTTCCCGCCGCGTCCGGCGCGGAAGACCAGGTCGACGGCTCCCTTCAGGAAGCCGTCGCGTTCCGTGGTCCCGGCCACGTGGCGCTCGTCCGCGATGAACGGCACCTCGGCGCGGCGGTCGCCGCGCGCGACGTCGGCGAGGCGGCGCGGGCCGTCCGCGAACGGCAGCGGCGCGCGGAGCGCGGCCCAGGCCATGCGGCCGAGCGCGCGTTCGGTCGCGCATCCGTCCGCGCCCACGAGCCTCCCGAGCCCCTCCGTGCGCATGGCGTCGGCGACGAGCTTGCGAAGGGCCTCGTTGTCGGCCCAGAGCTTGTCGAAGTCGTCCGCGCTTCCGACGGACACGAAGCCCGGGCTGCCGGGTTCGTCCGTGCCGTTGCAAAGCGACTCCATCACATTGTGGAACGCGTTGCCGCCGGGTTTTCCGCCCGGAACGGCCGAACCGGGGATGGCGTCGGTCCCGGCGTCCGTGGACTCGATGCCGCCCTCGCGATCCTCGTCGTCTTCCCGGTCCTCGATTTCCGGTTCCGGCTTCAGGTCCGCGGCCTTGTCGGCGCCGCGATCGTGGAGGGAGGAGAACGAGTCCTTGTGCAGACGCCGGTCGAAAAGATTCCCGAGACCCTTTCCGTCGAGCAGAACGGGCTCGGGCCCGGCTTCGGCGGCGGCGGCTCCTGCCGCGACTTCGGCGATCGGGGCGTCGAACGCCTCCTTCGGGTCGGCGGTACCGAGATTCGGTTTGCCTTCGGTGAGGTTCGCGACGGCGGCGGCCGCCTCCTGGACGCCTTCGAAATGCCGCAGAACCGCCTTGCAGAGGAACCCGTCGCGCAGGGCGGAGCCCTCGCTGCCGATGCCCGACGCGGACGCCTTGGCCGACCAGGGCAGGTAGAGCTTCATGCGGGCGCGGGTCAGGACGACGTAGATCAACCGCCGTATGTTGCGTTTCTCCTCCTCCTCCGCAAGCTTCTCCAGGTCGCCTTCGAGCGGCTTTCCGTCGATCCGGAAGACGCGGCGGCGGCGGTCGTCGGCGTCGGTCAGGAGTACGCTGTCGGGCTTGAATTTTCCCGTTGTGGAGACGATCTGGGAGAAGCCGTAGGGGACGAAGACGACGGGGAACTCGAGGCCCTTGGAGGCGTGCATCGTCATGATCTGCACGCGGTCCTCGTCGGTCTCGCGTTCGCGCAGCGAGGCTTCGTCGCCCGCGTCCGCGTCGCCGTCGCGCCATGCGCGGAGCGTGTCGGCGAAGTCCTCCAGGACGAGCGCGGAGGAACCCTTGGCGGCGAGCAGGTCGTCGAGGATCTGCCGCACGCCGGCGAAGCGGCGGTCGAACTCGCGGTCGTCCGGGCCGCGGGGGCTCCGGAGCGCGGTGTCGAAGACGAACGAGTCGAAGAGGCGGCTCCATTTGCGCTCGCCGGCGAGCTTCGTCCAGTCCCGGACGAGCTTCGCGACTTCGGGCGGATCGTTCGAGAGCGCGGACTCGAGCTCGTCGAGGCGGACGCCGAAGAAGGGCGAGAGCAGCGCCGCCGCGCGAAGGCCGCGGCGGTGGGGGCTGGCGACGAAGTCGAGGAGCGCGAGGACGGACTCCGCCTCGGCCGAGGCGAAGAGTCCCGGCTCCTTGTAGAAGGTGTGCCGGATGTCGAGCCTGTCGAGCTCCCGCTGGATGTGCCGGGCGTGCTTCTTCGCCTTGACGAGGAAGCAGAAGTCCCCGGGCTTGAAGCGGGTGCGGACGACCCTCCCCTCCTTGTCCCGGAACACGAACGCTCGGTCGCCGAGGTCCAGGAGGCGGCGGATCTCCTCCGCGGCGTTGCGGACGAACACGGGCAGGCACTGGTCCTGGTTGCCCCAGCCGGCCTTGGCGTCCGCGCCGGCGTCGCGCAACGCCTTGGGCAGCGATTCGAGCAGCGTGACGGGGCCGCGCCCGGTGCCGTCCGGGTCGCCGTCGCGGTAGCGCTTCTGGTCTTCCGGGGGCGGCGGATCGACGCCACGGTAGACGATGCGGTCGCCGTCGTCGCCGTCGGCCCCGCCATCCGGCGCGGCGTCGAACCAGTCCGGATCGGAGAACATGTCGTTGAACGCGTCGAGCAGCTGCTTCGGGCTGCGGAACGAGAATTTCAGCTTGTGCAGCTGTCCCGTCGCCGGATCCGCGAGCACCTTGCGCGCGTCGAGGTAGGTGCCGACGTCCGCGCCGCGGAACCCGTAGATCGCCTGCTTTGGGTCGCCCACGGCGAGAAGCAGGCGGGGGCCGCCGGAACCGTCGGACGGCATCGCGACGGCGTGGCGGAACAGCGTCGAGAAGATGCTCCACTGCAGGCCGTCCGTGTCCTGGAACTCGTCGACGAGCGCGACGCGGTAGGCCTCGCGCAGCTTGGCGCGGAGGGCCTCGCTCTCCGGGCGCGCGACGATGTCCGCCGTCCGGTGGATCATGTCGTCGTAGCTGAGCAGCCCCGCCTCGTCCACGCGCCTGCGGAACGCGGCGACGGCGCGGTCGAACAGGTCGCGGAGGAAGGCCGCGGAGGCTTCCTCCGCGACGAGGCGACCCGCTTCCGGCACGGACTTGCCGACCGCGTCCGCAAGCTTCTCGCACAGCGCGACCGCCTCGGGTCGGATATTGGCAAGCCATACGTTTTTGCCCCGCCCGGTCACGATGGGGTTCCGGGCTCCGGCAAGGTCGAAGCGGAGGGACCGTGCGGCGATGATGGCGGACTTCCAGTCCCCGCCGTCCGCGAGTCCGTCGCGAAGCGCGGGAAGCCCGGAATAGAGCGCAACCGCGTTGTCCCGGCTATTGCTTCTCAGATCGATGCCGTCGAGCGCCGTCGCGAGCGCGCCGATATCATCGCCGCGTTCTTCCGCCTCGCGAAACACGCGGCGGATTTCGTCCACTTTGCCGCGGAGGAGGCCCGGCAGAAGGATCTCGAGCGGCGCGTCCCACTCGTAGGAGCGGAACGCGGCGACGGACTTCGCCACGCGGGTCGCGAAGTCGTCGGCGGACGGACTTTCCGCGGCCTTCAGGAAGTCGCCGAAGTCCTTGCCCCATGCATCGCGGAAGGCCGTCGAGCGGAGCGTGTCGACGACGGCCGCGCGGGCGATGGCGGCGAGCGCTTCGGACGCGACGACCTCGGCGGCCATCGGGAGGCCGTTCTCGAAGGCGTATTCGCGCAGGACGCGCTGGCAGAAGGAATGGATGGTGCTGATGGTGGCGTCGTCGAAGCCGCGAAGGGCCTCCTTGAGGCGCTTCTGGTCGCCCTTGCCGGCGGCGAGCTCCTTCTCGAGCGCGTCGCGAATGCGGTCCCTGAGCTCGCCGGCCGCCTTCTCGGTGAAGGTGACGAGGAGGATCTTCTCGATCGGGACGCCCTCGTCCGCGACGAGGCGCAGGACGAGCTTCTGGAGCGTGTGGGTCTTCCCGGTTCCGGCGGACGCCTCGACGATGGCGTCCCTTCCGAAGTCGATCCTGTCCCAGACGGGCGGTTGCGGTGCGTTCCGGTCCGGCATGGCTAGGCCCCCTTCTCCTTGATTCCGGCGATCATCTGCGCGAACCGTTTTCCGGCGATCGCCCGCAGTTTGTCCTCCGGCAGATCCTCCAGATCGCGGACGAGCGTGTCCGCGAGCGTTTCGACCGCGAGCTCCGACGCGGTCCGGCCGCCGCCTCCGTCCCACTCGGACGGCGGGCTGCGCAGCGCCTTCAGCGTCTCGGGCCAGTCCGTCTTCGCGAAACGGCCGGCGTCCGGAGCGGGCTTCCCTTTCGCCTTTTCCGGCCACGCCCACGCCTTCGCGAAGTCCGTCCAGCCGAACGAGAAGACATGGCCATCCGCATCCAGGCGGTCGGAATCCGCGAAGGAGAGCCAGTCGGCCGCGAGGCCGGCGAGGAAGCCGCGGGCCTCGTCCGCCTGCGGCGTCTCCCACCGCCAGGCGCCGAAGCGTTCGTTCGGCTGCTTTGCGTTCAGGTTGACGACCGCGACCCGGAGCGGCGGCGGCGCCTTGCCGTCCGCGCAGGCGGCGAGCCAGACGAGCAGCGGCCCGGCCGCGACGTCGGGCGCCAGGACGGCATCCGAATCGAACTTGCGGAAGAAGAGCGCCGTCGCGGCCGTCTCCGTCCCGGCCGGCGGATACCAGGCCGGCGTGTCGCCGACGAAGCGGAAGGAGCGGGTTCCGCCCGCCGTGGCGACATCGATCGAGGGACGGACGCGCAGCGGCTCGGGCGTTCTCGGCCCCGCCGCGCGAAGGCCCGTCCGGCGCAGCGCGTCGAGCCAATCGCCGAGCGTCGCCTCGTTGCCGAGCGAGCGGCCCCGTTCGTAGTCGCCGAGGAAGCCCTCCGGCGCCGCGGCGCGGCGCTGGAGTCCGGCGAACAGCTCCCTGGCCTTCGCGGCGAGCGCGTCCGCGTCCGGCTCCACGGGCTCCGAGAGGAAGAACGAGGCGAGCTCGCCCTGGACGCCCCAGAAGTCCGGTCCGTAGGAGAGCGAGAGCGCAGGATCGTCCGCCGGCGCCTTGTCCTGCCAGCCCTTCCTTTCGATGCCGAACCGACGCGAGAGGATCGCCTTGAGCGGATCCGCCAGGAACTCGGCGAGGTCGCGGAGGCGGATGTCCCCGGATTCGGCCCCTCCGGCTCCGCCGGACCGGATCGTCGCGAAGCGCGCCGGCGGCGAATCGAGGCCGGCGCGGATGCGGGCCGCCTCGCGGATCTCGGCGCGGTAGGTCGGGAGCAGGCCCGCGAGCGGGCCGTCCCGGACGGGATCGGGCCTGCACGTGCACGCCGGGTCGCTTTCGAGGAGCGGGATGTCGGCCGCGGGCAGCGGGCCGCTCCCGGGCGGCAGCACGTTCTCCTCGACGAACCGCCTCAGGTCCCGGACGACCGAGCAGGGGAAGAGGTCCGCGTCCTTGCGGAGGTCCTTCGAGACCCAGGAGAGGACGAGGCGGTCGCGCGCGGCCATGAGCGTCTCGAGGAAGAGGTAGCGGTTGATGTCCGGCATGCGCGCGTCGCCCACCGCGCGGCCGAGGCCGCGCAGGTCGAGCGTGGAGTCGGATACGGTCCCCGGGAACCGCCCCTCGTTGAGCCCCAGCACGAAGACCTGGCGGAACGGCACGGGGCGCATCGGCTGCAGCGAGGCGACCGTGACGCCGCTCGTGAGGTAGCCCCCGCGGCGCGAGGGCATCGCGCCCACGAACTGCTCGATGCACTGCGCGACGAACGGCAGGCGCAGCGCGCCGAAGCCCTCGAGCGAGCGGAGGGTCGAGAGGACGGCGCGGCGGACGGCGGCCTCGAGCTTGTCGTCCGGCGCGACGGCAAGGAACCGGGCGGCCAGCCGCTCGACGGCCTCGAGCCAGCAGGACGGATCCTTCCCATCGCCCGCGAACTCCGCGACGGCCGGCAGCGCGGCGCGGTCGCGCAGCGGCGCGAGGGACAGGAAGAGCTCCTCCACGATCTCGGGGAAGCGCAGGTCCTCCCCGTCCGCGCGCTCCGGCAGCGGCAGCGGCGCCCCATCCGCGCCGGCGGCCTCCTCGGCCACGGCGGAGAGGCGCAGGCGCGAGAGCGCGTAGTCCCAGGTTCCGTTCGCCGCGTCCGCGAGGCCGTGGGCCTCCGCGTCGGCCGCGTCGAACCAGCGGAACGCGCCGGTCTCCTCCGCGCGGTCGCGCCAGGCGCGGAGGTCGTCCGGCGAGAAGCGCAGCGCGCGCTGCACGCAGGGGTTCGCCAGGACGTCGAAGATCGCCGAGCGCGAGAGCCCCCCGGCGGCGAGGCGGAACAGCGCGAGCAGGCCGCGCAGCAGCGCGCTGTCCTGCGAGGCGGCGCCGTCGACGAGCCCGTAGGGGATCTGCCCGCGGCCGTCGAACACCTCCTCGATCACGGGCCTGTAAGTGGCCATGTCGGGGACGAGCACCGCAATGTCGGAGAAGGTGGGGCCGTCCCCGCCATCCGCCTCGCCGGGCCGCCAGACCGCGCCGAGGATCGCGTTGTAGACCGTCTCCACCTCCCGTCGGACGCTTTGCGCCTTCACGAGCTGCAGCGAGGCGTCCGGGGCGACGCGCCGCAGCTCCGACGTGCGCGTTCGCACCGACGACTGGACGGTCGAGAGCACCGTCGGCTCGCGGACGTCCGGCGCGGGGTCGAGCGCGCGGATGTCCAGACTCACGTCGCGGTTCTCCTCCTCGAGGTCCACCAGCAGCCGCATCGTCTCGCGGCCGGCTTGCCCCCAGGCGGAAAGCAGCTCGTTGTCCGAGCCGATGTCGCCGGGATCCGTCGCGCCGGCCTGGCGCGCGCGCTCCCACGGCGATTCGATGTCGCCCCAGTATTCGAGGCAGACGGTGAGGTGGTAGAAGACCACCGCGTGCGTCTTCGCGAGCCAGTGGAGAATCCGGGCGTGGAGCAGCGAGAGGGACGACTGGCCGAAGAAGAACAGCGTGCGCGCGGGGCCCTGGGGCGGATTTGCGCGGACAAGGTCGAAGAGCTGGCGCAGGGAGGGGTTCTCCGCGCCGGCGGCCGCGGGAAAGCGGCCGCCTTCGCCGAAGAGGGCGCGAGCGAGCGAGCGCTCGGCGCGCTCGACGGCGCCGGCGGGCCCGGACGAACCGCCCGCGAGCCACTCCGCGACCATGTCGGGCCGGCGCAGGTCGTATTCGCCCGAGAGCGTCGCGAGGCGGTCGGAAAGCTGCCAGAGCTTGCGCGCCGCATCGTCCGTGTCCGGCGCGAGGGGCTTCCCCGGCTTCGCCGCCGGATCGACGTAGCGGCGCAGCGGCGCGAGGTCGGGGTCCCTGCCCTCGACCAGCAGCCGCGCGATCTCGTTGCGGAGGCGGTCCCCGGGGAGCAGCGCCTTGGGGCGCCGATCGGCCGGGACGTTCTCCGAGAGGACGTTGAAGAGCAGCTTGTCGAGGAACGGGAACTCCACACCCGCGGCGAGCGCCGGCTCGTCCGCGAACGCGCGGACGCGGAGCCAGTTTTCGAGGTTGCGGTTCGGAACCGCGACGGGCGCGGAGTCGAACGGGTCGTCGACGGCTTCGTTGCGTTCGCGCAGCCGTTTCTTCAAATCGGCGGCCAGATCGGCGACGCGGTCGGAGTAAAGGATGGAGAGCGGCATGTCTTTCAGGTGCCTTTCTTTGACTTTCCGTCGGCGGAGTCGGGCGCGGGCGGATTGCCCGGGCTGTCGCTCCAGTCGACCCAGCGGTTGCCGCCGCCACGGTCCTGCAGACGGCTGGAACGGCTTCCCTTGACGGCCTCGAGGACGGTGTCGGCGGCCGACAGGACGGCCTCGACGTGCGTGACGACGCCGACGAGCGTGCCGGACGTGCCGATGCGGTCGAGCACCTCGATCGCCGCGTCGAGCGATTCGCGGTCGAGCGTGCCGAACCCTTCGTCGAGGAACAGGTTCCCGCACGCGCCGCCGCCCCGCAGCGCCGCGAAGCCGAGCGCGAGGGCGAGCGACGCGAAGAACGACTCGCCGCCGGAGAGGTTCGAGACGGGGCGCGTGCCGTCCTGCTCCGCGTCGATGACGCGCAGGGATTCGTCCCGGAGCTTGCCCGACTCCGTGAGGCTTACGCCGCCGGACGACCACGCGAAGCGGTAGCGCTTGCCGGACAGGGCCTGCAGGTGAGGGTCCGCCGCCAGGACGAGATTCCGGAAGTTGAGCCTCTGCGCGAAGAGCTGGAACGCCTTTCCTTCATTGCCGCCGAGCATCGCGTCGAGATCCTTCCAGTCGTCCGCCGTCTTCTTGAGCGGGGCGAGCGCATCCTTGTCCGCCTCGACCTCCGCCGCGAGCGCATCGTATGCCGCAAGCTCGTTCCTGGCCGCGCCGGCCTTCTGGTCTGCATCGCTCTGGGCCTTTTCGGCGGGGGCGAGCTCGGCCCGGACGGTCGCCTCGGCCCGCCGGGTCGGGGGCTTGTCCTTGTCGCCATCGAGCAACCTGGATTCCCGCTCCAGTCGATCCTTTTCGCCGGCGGTTCCGTCCGCGCCGTAGAGCCGGATGGATTCGTTGTGGAGAATGCTCTCCTTGTTTTCGAGAGTCTGGAAATCGCCGTCGTCAAGCTGCGCGGCATTCCAGTCCGCGTCCGTTGCGAATCCGGCGTTGGTGCGCTTCGCGTCGAAGCCGGCTCGAAGAGTGGCGGCGTCGGACTTCGCCTTGGACTCGTCATTCGTCAATTTCGTTCGGTCCGCCTGCCAGTTCGCCAGATTCGTGTTCGCGGCATCCAGATTGGCCTTTGCCGTCGCGGCCGTCTTGTCCGCGACGGCCTTCCCTCCGTTCAGCCGGTCCCGTTCATCCTGCGGTTTCTTCGTGCCGTAGAGATCGGAGCGGGCCTTTTCGAGGGCGGCGAGACGTTCCTTCTCCCTGTCGACTTTCTCCTGGGCCGTCTTCAAATCGGTCGCGGTCTGATTTACGGAATCCCTCAGCTGCGGGAGGGCGGCGGCCTTGGTGTCCGCGTCCTGCTTCGCGGCGGCGACGTCGGAGATCGCGTTCTGGATATCCCGGTCCGCAGTCGCTTGAACCGTCTGGAGGTTGTTCTTCGCCGTGTTCGTGGCGGCAACGGCCTTCTGCCAGGCCTGGAAAAGACCGTCGGTTCTGACGACGAGGGCCTGGACGGCGGCGTCGCCGTCCTGGATTTCCTTCGCGTACTTGGACGAAGGCGGCAGGCTGACGGCGGGAATCGCGTTGGCGTCCTTGTGGTGGATGACGCCGCAGACAGGGCAGGGTTCGCCGTCGACAAGGTGCGCGCGCATGGTCTCGGCGTTCTGGCTTTCGGTCTGGACGGCGAGGAATCGGAGTGCCTCCTTCTCGGCCCGTTCTACCTTCCACTTGTCCGCGGCGGCATCGGAATTCGTCTTGGCAAGGTCGTAGTCCCGCTTCTTCGCCGACGCGGCTTCTTCAAGGTCGCCGATCGGGTCCCGCGCCGCCTTGATGCGGTTCTGTGCATCGCGCGCGCTTGCAATGGTTTGGAATAGGGGTTCGTCTTTCCACTTCTTGTCGGGATCCGTTCCGTTCGTCCAGTACGCGTCCGCGGCGTCGGCGCGCTCGGCCGCCGTCTGCGCGGCCGTTTTCGCAGCGGAAAGATCGGTCGAAGCCTTGGTCGCCGCGGATTGTTTTCCGGCAAGGGCGGTGTCAAGCCGCAGGACCTCGCTCCGCTGGTCGGCGATGACCTTGTCCCGCGCGTCGATGTCGTCGAGGAACGCCTTGCGGTCGACGATGGCCTTCTGCGCCCGTTCGACGGCCGTCCGGGCCTTTTCGTCGCACTCCTTCAGTCCGGGCAGGGCGTCTTGGGCCGTTTTGATCTTCCCGTCGAGCTGTCGGATCTGATTGACCAGATTTGTCTCCCTGCTCTCCGCGAGCGATAGCGTGTTCCAGTCGGCTAGCAGGGAGGCCGCCTTGCGGGCGGCGTCGAGGCGAGCCTGGTCCGGCGCGAAGTCGGCTTTGTCGTCCGCGAGTTTCTTCGCGTCCGCTTTGAAGGTTCCCCGGTCCGTGTCGAGACGGTCGGCTCGTTTCGTCCAGGCGAGTTCGCCGCGGAGTTTTTCCGCCGCGGCCTTCGCCCGGGTGGCGGTCTCGTTCGCAGCGGCCAGCCGCTCTTCCAGCTCCTGGCGCTCGCCCGACTTCTCCAGCAGTTCCAGTCGGGTTCCGGCCGCGGTCTTTTTCTGATCGAACGCGGCGACGGCTTCGAGCTTGCGGCGATTGATTTCGGCGCCGATGAGCCCGAACTGGGGCGAGTCGGTGACCTTCTCGAGAATCGCGGCGCGAGTTTCCTCGTCGGCCTTGAGGAACTGGTCGAATCGGCCCTGGGAGAGCAGGACGATGCGCGTGAACTCGCCGTAGGTGAATCCGAGCCGAGCGGCGACGATCGCGGCGCAGTCCTTCGACTTTTTGCCCCCGTAGATGGATTTCGGCGAGCCGTTCGCCGCCCGGTCGGTTTCGTCCCACAGTTCGTGGCGGTATGGGTCGAGCCCGTCCTTCTTCTTCGGTTTCCGTCGCTGGGCCCAGACGGCGCGGTAGGTGTGTCCGTCGATGCCGACGAAACGAACGGCGGCGCGGCAGAACGTGGCAGTGCGGGCCATGACCTCGTTTTCGTTCTGCGTGATTTCCTTTTCCTGCCGGGCCGTCTGGCCGTAGAGCGCGAGCGTGATGGCGTCGAGGACGGTCGTCTTTCCCGCGCCGGTGTCGCCCGCGATGGCGAACGTCCCGCCATGCTCGCGGAGCTTCTCGAAGTCGATCTCCGCGCGGCCCTTGAGGCTGTTGAGGTTGGAGAGTTCGACGGAGAGGAGGCGGGGTGTCGCCCGGCGTTCGGGAGCGCCGCCGCCGGCGGCGGCCGCCGCATTGGACGGGGCCGCGGCGGCGGCCTCGCGGACGAGGGCGAGGAGCTCGTCGGCACGCGCCGGCGAGACTTTCGACGCGTCGAAGCGCAGCTTCGCGACGCCCTCCGGGTCGAGTTTCGCGAACGTGGCGGGGTCGAAGGCGGGCAGCGCGGCCGCGCCCGTCCGCTCCCGGCCGTCGCGCAGGCCGAAGAATTCGGCGCCGGACCCCTCGACCGCCTTTTCGAGATTCGCGGTAAGCTCCTCGAGCGAGCCCTCGCCATCGGTGATCTTCGCCGTGAACCAGGCGGCGGCGACGGGATTTTCGTCCGTGTCCGCGCCGGGATTCCTCGAGACAAGACGCTTCGCCTCGCGGACGATGTCGTCCGACGTCCCCTCCAGCACGCGAATCTTGCGCAGGACCTTCGGGTCCACGAGGATGGGGTCGACGGAGACGGCGCCGTCGTCCGCGAACGCCACGAACGGGACGGACTTGGGCGTCGCGAGCTCGCCCGTCCCGACCGCGTAGGGGGAGCCGGCATAGAAGGCCCTGCCGCACGGGACGGCGACACCCTGCGGGATGTGCAGATGCCCGAGCGCGGCGTAGTCGGCCGCCGGCAGGGCGGAGGCGGGGACCTCGACCACGTTGCCGACGACCCGGAGCTCGGCGCCCCGCGCGTCGAACGCCTTCGCGCCCTGCACGGCGCAGTGGGCGACGACGACGAGCGGCGATCCGGCGTGCGCGGCGGCGCGGGCGCGCTCCGCGGTGCGCTCGAAGTGCGCGCGGAAGCCCGCCTGGAGCGCGTCCGCCGGATCCGTCCCGGCGGGCGCCTCGTTGCGCAGCCGCGATTCGCGCAGGAACGGAACGGCCGCGACGGCGAGCGCACCGCCGTCCGCGCAGGGGACGGCGAACGCCTCGTCATCCTCGAGCGAGGGGCCGTCCGCCACGATGCGGATGCCGCTGTGCCGCGCGAGTCCGCCCGCGCAGCGGAGCGCGGGGGCGGAGTCGTGGTTGCCGGCGATGGCCACGACCGCGCCGACGAGCGGGTCGGCCGGATCCCGCAGGCGCGCGAGGAAGTCGTACCAGACCTGGCGGGCGGCGGGGGAGGGGGCGTGGCCGTCGAAGACGTCGCCCGCGACGACGAGCAGGTCGGCGCGCGGAGTCTCGTCGGCGAGGCGTCCGCAAAGCCAGTGGAGGAAATGCCGCTGCTCGGCGAGCCGTTCGTGGTTGTGGAGCGTGGCGCCGAGATGCAGATCGGCGAGATGGACGAGTTTCTTCAAGGGAAAACAATGCTTGGACTTGCTAACCGCCGACTTCCTGCCAGCCCTTCTTGACGTTCGCCGCGATGTCGGCGTCCATCAGGGCTGCGAGCTGCTCGCGCGAGGAGGAGATCCGGATGACGCGGTCGAGCGGCTTCGCGCGGCCGGAGCTGTAGTCCGTGAAGTGGTAGACGTAGGCCGGATACCGCGGGTCGGTCCCCTCCTTGTTGGTCTTCCAGAGCAGGTACTTCTGCACCATCAGCTTCGCGGGCTTGTCCCCCTTCGCGGGCGTCTCCTTCACGAAGACGCGGCGCGCGAGGATCTCGCTCTTCGGCAGGTCCGCGGCCGCGGCCGTCTTCGGCGCCGCGAACGGGCAGAGGTCCGTGATCTGCCGCTCGGCCACGAGCGCCGGGTCCGGCGTCTTGTCCTCGCGCAGGCGCTCGAAGACGGGGCTCTTCACCGAGACGCCCGCGCTCAGCCCGCGCGAGGTCCACCCCGCGGCGGGGTCCCACGTCGCGACCGGGTTCGTCTTCGGCCGCCCGTCCGAGCCCTCGGCGACGAACTCCGCGACCGAGATCTCCGCCACGATCTCCGGCCTTGCCATCCGGAACGCGACGCCGTCGCGGTCCGCCTGGACGAACCGCGAGGGGCAGTCGAGCGCGCGCAGCCGTTCGAGGAGCGCCTTGCGGTCCTCCGCGGAGAACCCGCCCCCGACGATCCCCGCGATCCGGTAGTCGCCCGCCTCGTCGCGCACGGCGAAGAGCGCGTTGCGCAGCCCCAGGTCGCCCACGGTGTAGCCGACGAGCACGGCGTCGATCGTGTGCCGGGGCTTCATCTTCCAGACGAACCCCGACGGCGCGTGGATCACGAGCCCCTCGGCGCCCTCGCCCTCCACCCAGTCGCGGTAGATCTCCTCGATGCCCTCCAGGTCCGCCGCCTCGCGGCGCTCGACGGGCCGCACGGCCTCGTCCTTGAACCACGCCGAGAGCTTCGCGTGGACCGCCGCGTAGCCCTTCTCCGCGAAGGGCGCGCCGTCGATCTCCGCGATGCCGAACGGCGCGAGCCTCAGCTCGCCGACGCGCTTCGGGTCGGCCAGCGCCGAGAGCGCGTCGCCCACGCGCGGGCGGCCGTTCGCGACGGGCAGGTAGAGCTCGCAGACCACCGTCGCGGACTGCACGCCCGCCGCGCGCAGCGCCGCCGCGAGCACCTCCGCGCACGGCGCCTCGAGCGCCTTGCCGCCGCTGCCGACGAGCGTCGCGGCGCCGTCGCGGAAGAACGCGCATGCCATCACGCCGTCGATCTTGCGCGTGACCTGGAACGTCTCCTTCCCGCCGCCGCGGATGTGCTCCTTGGCCGTGGCGGGGTCCACGAGGTAGAAGCGGTTGGACATGTTCTTCTTGCAGTCGGCCGCCGCCTTGCGCAGCTCGGCCGGGACTTCCGCCGTCTTGTCAGCCATTGGGAAGCTCCTTGAGTTCGAGGTTCGTGAGGTGCAGCAGGAGCAGGTATCTGTCGCCGTCCACGCGCCCCTCCAGGAAGCCGCGGTAGGGCGTCCCGTTCCGGTCCAGCACGAGCGGCCCGGCCCCCTTCTCGCCGGCGCCCACGAGCATCATCGCCCTCTTGGACGCGAGCGTCTCCGCCATCTCGCGGAGGAACTTGTAGGTGAGCCCGTTCACGTGCCGCAGCGCGAGGCAGCGCCCGAAGGCGAACCGCCGGATCGCGGCCTTCTTCGGGAAGAGCTTGCCCGTCCAGCGGACCGGGAGCTTCTCCAGCGCCACGTTCGCGGGCGTCTCCGCGGGGGCGCGCTCCTCCTTCACCGTTCCGTCCGGGGCGACCACGCGCTCCCGGAGCGCCACGTCGAAGGCGACCTCGCCCGCGTCCGTCACGTAGACCTTGTGCAGCCCCTCCAGCCGGCGGCCGGCGAGCTCGAGGTCGATCTCCGGGTCGCCCTCGACGATGCGCCGCCCGAGCGCCACCGCGTCGGGCGTCTCCTTCCGGAGCGCCTCGACCGTCGTGCCCGCGGTCTCGTCGAGGATCCGCCCCGACTCGAACGCGACGCCGCCCGGCGCCGCCCTGCGGACGGTTCTCTTCGCCCGGACCGGCTCGAACCCGACCTCGGCGTCGAGCCGCTCCGCGTTTGCCAAATGGATCGTTCTCACGTTCGCTTCCTCCTACATCATCCCGAAATCGAGCTCTTCCTCTTCGCCGGACGCCTCCTCCGGCTCCTCCTCCAGCTCGCCGGCCTGCTCGAGCCCGACGAACTCCCGCGCCACCGGGTCGCCGGCGAAGAGCCAGGCGACGCCGCCCGACGCGAGCAGGCACGCCTCCCTGGGCGCCGGCCCCGCGCGATAGTTGAACGGGAAGCGGAAGATCCGCTCCCCCACCGCCGCCGCGAGGTCCGGATTGGAGAGCTGGTAGACGGAATCCCAGACGTGGTCGAGGAACGCCTCCTCGTCCGCCTCCTCCGCCATCGTCCCGGCGCGGCAGGCGAACTCCGACTCCTCCGCCGTCGGCAGGCGGAAGACCAGCCCGGACGCCTTCGCGGCGGGCAGCGCATTGAGCTTCTCCAGGAACTCCCGGCAGTCGTCCCACGAGACGTTCTCCACCGGATTCTCCGCACCATTGAACTTGGCGGGGTTCTCGCCCATTACGGCCTCCCATTGCGCCTGCGTGACCGGGAACCGTCCCATCGAGTGTCCCTTTCCGGGAATCGGGACCATCGCGAGCTCGACGCCGCCGGGCAGAGAGAGCGTCGCCGGCGCGGCGGACGCGGATTCGGCGCAAAGACGCAAGCCGATGAAGTCGTCCCGAAGCGAAGGCAGACCCGTGTCCGCAGCACAGGGCACACAGTACTCGGCCGTGCTGCGCCAGCTGCCCCCGCGCAAGATGCACCACACCGTTCCGTCCTCGTTCTCTTCCTGCGTCGAAGTCCACTCCGCCACGTTGCCGAGCGCGTCGTAGAGGCCGAACGAATTCGGCCTCTTCTGCCCGACGGGATGCGTCGTGCCGCCGGAGTTGTCCGCGAACCACGCCACCTCGCCGAGCGGCGCCGTCGCGATCGCGACGGCGCCGTCCGGGGGCGTCAGCGCGACCGGCGCATCGAACGTGGACGGGACGGTCGGCAGCTCGTTGCCGGCCTCGTCCACGTACGTGAGCGCGTCGGCGTCCAGCCAGGTGCCGTCGGCGGCGAGGGTCGCGTTCGCGGTCCCGCTCGCGGGGACGACGAGCGAGCCGTCGGGGTCGAGCCACGCCTTCCGGCACGGCGCCCCCGCGGCGTCCATCGCCACGATCTCGGTCTTCCCGTAAAGCTTGTCCCGGTCCAGTTTCACGGGCTCGGCCTGGAAGGCCGTCCCGCCCAAATCGAATGTCAGCGCTCTCGCCATATCGTTCCTTTCCGCTTGTGTTCGGTGATGGGGGAAGTATACCCCGCCGCGGCCGGAAAATCAACCGAGCATGGCGGCCTCGCGGGGCGTGGCGGGGTCCGCACCCCGCCACGCCCGCATCGGCCGGATGCTCGCGGCTCCGCCGCTCGGCGCCGCTCCGCGCACGGAAGCCCGAAGGCCGGGCGTGCGCGGAGCGAAGCGGAGAGCCAACGCCCGTTCGGTCCCGCGGCGTTGCGCCGCGGGACAGGACGGACTTGCGGGACCTCACTTCCCCTTCCGCTTCTTCGCGAACTGCGGCTGCGCGGCGAGGAGCGTCTTCCAGTCCGCGGCCTTGAGCGTCTTCCAGACGCACTTGTCCGCGAACTCCGGCCGCGCCGAGAGCAGCGCCGCCCAGTCCGCGCCCGACAGCTCGGCCCATTTGTTGCACCACTCCGCCATCTCGGGGCGGGCGACCAGCAGCTTCACCAAGTTCCCGGGGGACAGGCTGCTCCGAAGGTCGAGTCGATCCTCCTTGCGGAGCTTGGAGATGTCGCACCGGGCCGCGAATTGCGGCTGGGTCGCAAGAAGACTGGCCCAGTTCCCGCCGCTGAGCTTCGACCATTTGCACCGATCCGCGAACTGCGGTTGACTCCTCAGCAGATACACCCAGTCGTCGCCGCTGAGCTTCGACCACCAGCACCGCTCCGCGAACTGCGGTTGCGCGGGGCCGCCGTTTCCGGTGAGGAGACTCGCCCAGTCCCAGCCTTTTAGCTTCGACCAGTCGCAATGGTCCGCGAGCAGCGGCTGCTGGGCGAGGAGACATTTCCAGTCGTTCCCGTCCAGCTTCGACCAGTCGCATTTGTCCGCGAACTGCGGCTGCTTGGCGAGGAGTTTCGCCCAGTCGCCGCCGTCCAGCGTCGACAAGTCGCACTTGTCCGCGAACTGCGGTTGCGCAGCAAGGAGCTCGGCCCAAAACCCGCCGAACGGTCTGCCTAGCCAGCCGCGTCCCAGCTTTGACCAGTCGCACTTGTCCGCGAACTGCGGCTGCTCGGCGAGGAGACTCGCCCAGTCGCCGCCGCCCAGCGTTGATAAGTCGCACTTGTCCGCGAACTGCGGCTGCGCGGCAAGGAGCCTGGTCCAGTAGTAGCGGTCCAGCTTCTCCAAGTCGCAATGGGCGGCGAGTTGCGGCTGCTTGATCAGAAGTTTGAACGCCTCCTCCACGCGGTCGCTCTCCTCCCAGGAGTTGTCCTTCCTCGTGAAGTAGAAGATGTCGGCCCATTTGTCGCATAGGTCGGCGAACTGCGGCTGCGCCGTCAGCAGACGGATCCAGGACCGAGCGGACAGTTCGGCCCATTTGTCGCATCGGTCCGCGAACTGCGGCTGCTCGGCGAGGAGGTTCGCCCAACCCTCGCCGTCCAGCTTCGGCCATTTCGGCATCGATTCGGCCATGGACGGATGCCTCCCGAGGAGCTGGCTCCAGTCATCGGACTCCATCTTGGACGGGGCGCATCGGCCGACGAACTGCGGCTGCGCCTGAAGGAGCTGGAACCAGTGGCGACGGACCAGCTTGCCCCAGTCCACCGGCCGGCACTCGGCGGCGCGTTCCGGATGCTTGGCCAGGAGCGCGGCAAGATTGTCCGCGGACAGGCGCGACAGAGAGGCGGGTGGCTTCTTTGCGGACGGCGCGGGCTGGTTCGGAGCGGGCTTCTTCGCAGCGGTCTTTGCGGTCGTTTTCTTCTTCTGTGCCATTTTTGGTTTCTCCCGTGGCGGGGTCTGCTTCGTACCCTCGCGACGCCCCCGCCGCAACGCCGTCCAGTCTACCACCGCGCGCGCTTCCGAATCAAGCGGCCTCGCAGGGCGTGGTGGGGTCTGCACCCCGCCACGCCCGCATCGGCCGGAATCTCGCGGCTCGCCGCTCGTGGGGGACGACGAGACGACGGGCTGACGGGACGACGGGAAATCGCGCCTCCTTTCCCGAAGGATCAAGGAGGCGTCTCCCGTCGTCTTGTCGTCCCGTCGTCCTTGGACGGCCGTCACACGGGGCGGCTTTCCCACACGGCGGCCGATTCTATGGGTTTCGTGCCGTGCGGGGCCAATCGATCTTTGGGAAAATCACTTGCTGCGCAGTTGGCGAAGGGGATGCAGTTGGCAAAGGGGTTTAATGAGTGACGGCTTTAGTTTTTCGTCCATTTCGTCCGTGATATACTTGATACATTTGCAGGGCGCCTTGCTCTTCTTGTTTTTCGCGGCAATCGCAAACAGAAACATTTCCAATTCGCCGATGGAGATTCCTTTGTTCCGACATTTTTTGGAGTAATCGTATGTTCCTTTTAACAGTTGACAATACCTTTCGTACGTTTCGCGCTTGGAGTAATAGAATTTGTCGACGGCGAAATTCTTGTAGGCCAAGTTGAAAATGGTTTCTTGATCGTGTATGTCCATGTCACCATTTCGGGCGGCAGGTTGTCTGAAAAACATCATCTCGCCACCGTCTATTGTATGCCATCCATTGGTAAAGATCAGCCAGTTCAACGTGAATGCAACGCGAGAGTCGTACACGGGATATTTTTCGCTGTCGAGAAATGAAGCGACCTTCGAAAGGGACGAAATTCCGTCGAAGCCAATGACACCGGCATAATCGTCCGAATTGTTCTTTTTGTCTTTGATTGTATTTCGCAATTCATTGAGCGAATCTTCTTTGGGAACTGAATTGATCTTGCCCCACTCGCCAACGATCCATTTTGCAATTTTCAAATATGTCTCATCGTCTTGTTTTGACAAAATCTTCGAGAATCTGGATTTTGCTTCCAAGGTTAGTCTGGCCGGGTTATCTTTGAATTTTGCGAGTGCCTTTTTGATTTTGTCACATTCAGCCAATTCCATTCCACTGAGAGAATTCAATGGAAAGGGCCAAACGTAGTAGCCTTTGAGTTCCGTGTTCAACTCGACCTCGAACTTTTCCAGCAGGGCCTTGTAAACTGTTTCCGGAAACAAGCTGGTTTCATTCGAGGGTTCGTTATGCTTCGCCATTTTGTTCTTTGTTTTAGCGGGGTTGGTTTCGTGCCGTCGCGGCGCTCCCGCCGCAACGCCTCCCAGTCTACCACCGCGCGCGCTGCGGTTCAAGGGAGATTCGCGGCGCGGCGGCCTCGCAGGGCGTGGCGGATTCAGGGACGGCGGGCCAGGTGGCTCCCGGGGTCCAGCAGGAACGGAACGAGGCCGATGGTTTCGATGCCCGTCTCGTCCGTCCACGGCTTCTCGAAGCCGCCGGTCACGACGATCTTCCGGAAGAAGTCCCCCGTTTTGCGCAGGGATTCCGTCTCCTGCCTGCGCTTTTCCGCGTCGGGGACCGCGTAGGCCGACTGGATGTAGACCTTCCCGGCCCCGTCGTTCACGACGAAATCGATCTCCCGCCGGACGTGTTCCTTGTCCGGTCCGGAGCCTTCCGTGGTCTCGACGACGCCGACGTCGACCGAACAGCCGCGCCCGACGAGTTCGTTGTAGAGGACGTTCTCCATGAGGTGCGCCGGCTCCTGCTGCCGGAAGTTCGTCCGAGCGTTGCGCAGGCCGACGTCCGTCGCGTACCACTTGGAGGGCGCGGACAGATAGCGCCCGCCCTTCACGTCCCACCGGTCGGCCCTTTGGAACAGGAAGGCGTCCTCGAAATACTTTAGGAACTTCCGGTGGAAACCCACCGCCCCTGAAAACGACTGGCAGTTAGAAGAGGTTTGGCGAATTGTCAAGCGTTATTTTCCAATCTGGTGGAATTCCACCGGATCGGAAAATTCATACCGCCAACGGCGGCCCGTCATTTGCCGGCGAGCCGGCACCCGTCATTCCGCCGAAGGGGACCGTCATTCCGGCGAAGGCTGCCCCCGCGAAGCGGACTTCCCCCGCACCGCGGCCGGTCGACGAAAGGACAACAGGACACCAGGACAAAAGGTCGCGCCCCGCTCGCCGAAGGGACAAGGGGCCGTGCGACCAGGTCGCCCGCGCGCCTTCGGCGGAGGGCCGTCAGCCGGAGAACCTTCAACGGGCCGGCTGCAGGAACATCGCCATGTAGTGCGGAAGCGTAATCTTCTTTCCGACGACTCCGACGTTTCCCCCCGTGAGCTTGTAGCCGAACGGGATCGACGGATTGGCGAGAAGCTTGTCCAGCGAGAGTGTCGCCCCCGTTTTCGCCTTCACTTCAACCGGGACGACGCCGTCCGCCGACTCGACGAGGAACTCCATCTCGAGCCGTCCGCCGTCTTTGCTGTGGTAGAGCAGGGGGAAGCCGTTGCGCTCCAGGACGCCCGCGACGAGGTTCTCGTAGACGCCGCCCTTGAGCGAGCCGGCGAGCGTGCCTGCGCGCACTGCACGTCGCCGAAGTGCGGTTCGTCGACGAACCCCGAGACGACTTCCGGCATTCCCCCGACGACGGCGTATTCGCGCAGCAGCCGGTGGAACGTTTCGTTCACGGCCTCGGGCACCTTTTCGCGCCGTTCGAAATACGGGCGAAGGACATCGATCCGTTCATCGTCCCAGCCCTTCGCCCACAGGTATTCCCGGAACGAGAGCGAGTGCATCGTGACCTGCCGCTCGAACCCGACGGGGACGGACTTGGGCTGCCGGTCCTTGCGGCGCTTGTACTTGATGCCCAGCAGCGAGCCGGACGCGACCACGTCGCACCGGCCGTCCTGCGCGAGGAACTTCATCGCCGTCCGGGCGTTCGGGCATTCCTGGATCTCGTCGAGGAAGAGCAGCGTGCCGTAGAATTCCCGTTTCAGTTCGGCCATGGCGTCTCTTTCCCCATCCACCCGTCTTCGGCGGTGGAAAACGGCGCGATTCTACGCCGTGTTGCATCTTTTTGCAACTTGAAAAACGTCCATGTGCAACTTTTTGCAAGATACATTTTCGGAGAATGCCGGTTTTTGCGGGCCGGGCTTCGGGGGAGGCCAGCCCCCGCGCCACGGCCGGTCGATGACATCGACGACGCCGACGACATCGACGACCCGCGCACGGAAGGCCGAAGGTCGATGGTGCGACCGGAATCAGAGCCGCCCGGCTCCGCCGGCGGAGCCGGCACCCGTCATTCCGCGAAGGCGGCCCGTCATTTGCCGGCATAGCCGGCACCCGTCATTCCGCCGAAGGCGGCCCGTCATTTCCGCGAAGCGGACCCGTCATTTGCCGGCAAGCCGGCACCCGTCATTTCCGCGAAGCGGACCCGTCATTCCGCCGGAGCCGGCACCCGTCATTCCGCCAAAGGCGGCCCGTCATTTGCCGGCAGAGCCGGCACCCGTCATTCCGCCGAAGGCGGCCCGTCATTGGATGCGGCCCTGCGGTCGGCGCAGAGGCGGAAGCCGATCGCGATGTCCCAGAGCCAGTGCCGGTCCGCGGCCCGGTAGGAGGACTCCACCGCCGCGTTCAACCAGCTGCCGCCGCAATAGACGCGGCCATTGCCACTCGTGGCGGTGTTCGTCCACTCCCACACGTTGCCGTGCATGTCGTAAAGCCCGAACGCATTCGGCTTCTTCAGTCCGACAGGATGCGTCTTTCCGTCCGAGTTGTCCCTGTACCACGCGACCTTGCCGAGCGTCTTCCCCGTGATTTCCGTCCCGTCCGCGAGCTTGCAGTAGTCGCCCTTCGCGCCGGCGCGGGCGGCGAACTCCCACTCCTCATCCGTCGGCAGGCGGAACACCAGGCCGGACCCCTTCGCGGCGGGCTGTGCGTTGAGCGTCTCCAGAAACTCCCGGCAATCATCGCACGAAACGCGCTCCACGGGATTCTTCGCGCCCTTGAACCGAGCGGAGTTCCAGCCCATCACGGCCTCCCACTCCGCCTGCGTGACCGGGAACCGGCCCATCCGGAAGCCCCTGCTGGGAATCGGGACCATCGAGGCGACGATGTCCTCGACGACCGCGGGATCGACGGAGGCGGCCTCCTTCTTCGTGACGATCTTCTCCTGTTCCATTCTGGCTCCTCCTGTGGCGGGGTCGTTTTCGTGCCGTCGCGGCGCTCCCGCCGCAACGCCGCCCAGTCTACCACCGCGCGCGATACGGTTCAAGGAAGTTTTCGGCCGCCACCGGGGGGCGGGGGAGCGCCCCGCACCGCGGCCGTGATTCGTCCGCGCTATGGCGCCAGCAGCGTGTCGGCCGGGACGAGGAAGTCGAACCACCCCCGGCGAACGACGGACGGCGCCAGCTCCCCGTCGTAGACGAGCGCGGTCCGGACCGAAAGGCCCGAGGCGGGGAAGAAGCGACTTGAGGTTGTTCGGGTGTCGGCTGCGGGAGAAGTTTCCCTGTCTTCCTTGTTCGACGGACAGGATCCGGCCGGGGGGGGGAGCCAGCCGTCCGAGATCTGGAGCAAACGGTCTGGAATGCGATGCCGTCATCCACCTTCATGGCGGACGGTACGGACTCGTCGAAATCAAGCTCGGCGGCAAGGAGCTGGTCGAGAAAGGGGCTTCCTCCCTGAAGAAGCTTTCCTCGAAGCTCGACACGTCGAAAATGCGCAAGCCCTCGTTCCTGATGGTCTTGACCGCGGTGGGCGATGTCGCTTACCGGCGCGAGGACGGCGTTGTGGTCTGCCCGATCTCCGCGCTGAAACCCTGAACTCGCGTCGCGGTGCCGACTGCGTCGATGCCCGGCCGGGAGAGGGGGGGCGGCTTCCCCCGGAGACCGGCCGGTCGACGCGGTCGGACCCGCACACTCGCGCCTATCCTCCGGCGAGTTTCAGCAACAGCAGGAACCCGAGGCCGAGAAGGATGAAGCCGATGACGGTTTTCGAAAGTTCGTAGGCGATGCGGAACGTCCCCTTGAGGATCTTGAACCCGGTCGCCGCCAGCGCCGAGACGAAGGCGACGGCAACGACGATTCCGAGGAGGACGAGGAGGGCCGTTTTCATCGTCCGCGGAGGAATCGGAAGAAGTTGCCCGACATCACGGCCTCTGAATAGCCGTATTCCTTCGCGCCTTCGAGGTCGTTGGCGTAGAGTTCGTCGATCGTGCCTTCGTAGAATCCGGCCTGGAGCGGCAGGTCCGTTCCGAACATCACGCGGTCTTCAACGCCCGCCGCGACGAGTTCCGGGTAGCTTTCCGGAGACATGAAGGCGGTGTCCGTGAAGAGGTTCGGACATTCCTTCAGGCAGTCGATCGTTTCCCGGACGGGGCGACAGTGCGCGAAGTCGATGCGAAGCCGCGGATGGCGCTTCGCGAACGGCAGAAGTTCGTGCGGATAGCAGCCCGCGTCCTCGCCCGTGTGGAACTGGACCGGCACGCCCCGCTCCTCGAGCAGGGAAAGAATCCGGTCGAGGTCCTTCGGGCGCTTCTTGACCCACGGCGTCTCCTTCTCGTGCAGCTTCACGCCCTCCCAGAGCCCGGAGTTGAGGGTCTTCAGATCGGGATCGGCATCGTAGAAGCGCCCGGCGAGCCAGTAGAAGGCGTGCGCTCCCTCGCCGAACGCCGCCTTCGTCTCGACGGCGTCGCGTTCGATGGTCTCGAAGGGCAGCCCCTTCTGCGCGTTCATCGACGAGAAGATGAACTCATCCACCCCCTGTCGCTTGAGAATCTCGGCGATTTCCGAGGCCTTGAAGTCCTTCACGGACCGCTCGTCGCCGATGTCCCCCACATGTACGTGTGCGTCGCAGATTTTCATTTCGTTCGTTTTCCTTTCTTGGTTGTTCGTTTACCGTGGCCCTCGTGGAATGTTGTTTTCCATGTTCAGATCCTCGTATTTCATTCCCATACAGGATTCGAATCGGTCCTTGAACTCCGGCTGGCTCCGCAATAGTGTGCGCCAGTCATCGATGCCAAGTTTCTTCCAGTCGCAAAAATGCTGGAATTCGATTCTGGGCTTCTTCGACAGGAGTTCCGACCAGTCCTTGCCGTCGAGCAGACTCCATTTGCACGGCATGAAAACGGCGTTCAGCACGAATCCCGGGACGCCGCGCATCCAGAAGTGCAGAAGGAAGTCCCGCCAGTCCCGGCCCGTGAAGTGATTGAACCGGCATCGGGAGAGGTCGTGGTTCCAGTTGAGGATCATCGCCTGGACCGCCCCTCCCTGTTTTCCGGCGTCCACGAGTTCCAGTTTTTTTAGGAGCGGCCGCCGGGGCTGCATCCATTTGCGTCGCGTCTTTTCGTTCGCTTCTTCGAGGCTGAACGATGTTTTCCCAGGATGGGCCGGGTCTCGGACATTCATCCCTTCGAATCCCATCGTTTCGAGGTCGCCTCCGTCGAATTCCTCCCAGCGGTCGCATTTCTCCGCGAGCTGCGGCTGCCGACTGAGCAGCGCGGCCCAGTCCTCCTTGCTCCATTCCGCGGCGGACGACCAGTCCCACCGTGCGGCGAACCCGGGTCGTCTGCACAGCAGGTAGTGCCAGGCCTTTCCGTCGAACGACATCCAGTCGCACTCGTCCGCCGCTCCCGATCGTTCGCAGAGCAGCTTCGCCCATTCGATCCCCGTCCGTGGGACGGTCTTGTTCTCTTTCATTTCAGGCTCCGTTGTCGGCCGACACCAAACGCTTCGCTTCCTGCACGGCGGCGGAGACCGGCACCTCGCCGATGCACGCCCGCCGGCAGTCGCCGCACCGGGAGCCCGTTCTGATTCCGCAGTCCGGCATCAGGATTCCATGCCGCGCGACATCGTAGCAAAACCAGTTGTCCGCCCCGGAATTCGAAAAGAACTGGAGCGTCGGAACATCGAACGCGGCCGCGAAGTGCATGGGGCCGGAATCGTTGCCTATGACCAGTCTGGCATGCACGATCAACCACGCGAGTTCGGCAAACGGCAAGCTGCGGAACGCCTTTCTCCCGAGTTCCGCGAGTTCCGCATCGACGCCCGTGTCCATTGAGCCGATCGCGAAAACTGCGGACAAACCGATGTCGCGCAACGCGCGGGCAACCTCTTCGACCTTCCGAACGGGGTAGATTTTGCAGTCGCTCGAGGCGCCCGGCAGAAACAGCGCATAGTCGCCCTCGGGCGGATCGTCCGGCGGAATGCACCGGTAGTTGGCTTCCGTCAGCCGAGCCGGACCTCCCTCGAAATCCGGATTCACGAGGCGGATCAGTTCGGCATACTGGTTCGGAACGAACCGACGCTTCTTCAGCGTCATGTTTTCCCAGTAGTCGAGAGACACCCACTTGTCGAAGACTTCGGCGCATGTCGCGGGCGGGCGTTTCGTTTCCTCCATTCCGTATGACCGGCCGTCCCGACTCTTCAAACGACGGACCAGTTCCGTACACCAGGAATCGTAGCCGTGGTTGAAAACGGCGTCGAACCGTTCTTCGAATGCTTTCGGGAGCGAAAAGATTCCCGGCGGGCCTTGTTCAAGTGCCACGACATGGTCGCAGGGTGCATAATTGGAATAGAGGCTGGCGATTGATGGCGTCGCGAAGACAGTGGTTTCGCAAGGCGCGTACAGTCGCTTGAGTTCTTCCAGTTCGCCCATCAGGAGAACCGAATCCCCGAGGGGAGCGAAGGGAATGAAGGCGATCCGCTTCATTTCGCCTCACTGCCCGGCGTCGTGCCTGCGCTTGAACTCCTCCACGATTTCGCGGTTGATTCGTGCAACCTTGCAGAAATGGTCGCTCACCTTGAGCATATTGCCCGTCTCGTTGAAGTTGCGAACGAGACATGTCGCGCAGAACGTCCGGTCTGGGCATCCAATGCATTGCGGGATGTCCTTTTTCCGCAGTCCGCGTAAGTAGAGAATCGCTGGCGACTTTTCCCAGACTTCCCGCAGCGTCTTCTCGTGGCAGTTCCCGAGCGGGTAGTCCTGGAAGCCCGAGCAGGGATAGTAGTTGCCGTCGGCGTTGAGACAGATCGCATCGATCCCGACGCCGCACATCGGGAGATTCCCCCATTCCTCCACGCTCATTTCCTTCGACGGATCGTAGTTGGGAATTTCCGCGGCGAACGACGGATCGTGTTCGGCGATCGTGGTGATGATTTCCCGCGTCTCGTCGAGCGAAAGACGGTTCGCGAGATTGTCGGTCGTGTGGTCGCTCCGCGCCATCATGATGAAGTCCGTATAGGCCTTGCACTTGAGCGAAACGCCGTAGTCGAGGACGGCCTGGTAGCCCTTGTAGTTTCCCTTCATCGTCGGGCAGGAGATCTGGACTGGAACGTTCAGCGCGTGGAGCCTCTCGATGGCCGCTTTCGTCTTCGCGAACGAGCCGGGCAGCTGCGTGATGGCGTCGTGCGTCGCCGCATCCATGCTGTAGAGCGAAACCTGGACGAGTGAAAGATTCTGCGTGGCGAGGAAGCGGCACGTCCTCTCGTCGCAGAGCGTGAGGTTGGACAGCACCGAGACCGAAAGGTCCTTCCCGCGCGCGTGAGCGAGAATTCGCTTGAAGTCCGGGTGCAGCATGCATTCGCCGCCCGAAAGCGTGATCGAGAGACCTCCCATCTCGCGGAATTCATCGATTACGCGCAAGGCGCTCTCGGTTTCCATCGTGAAGTGCCGGTCGCGGGGAACGTAGCAGTGGACGCACTTCTCCGTGCAGCGCGACGTGAGATCGAGGTGGAGGGAGAACGGCGTCGGATGCGACTCGAAATACTCGTGCAGTTCCGCATGTTCGCGGGCCTGCTGCCGCTCCTGCTCCGTGATGTTGCCGAGGTCGAACGCCGTCGAGGGAACTTCAATGTCGTAGGTGAAGGACGGATCCTTCCGATCCAGTTCCTCTGGCGTCGCGCCTTCGACGACGAAATTCTCCTCCACGAGCGGTTGCAGCAACTCCGCGAAGTCCCGACCGACCTGCGCCGGATTGGCGTCCGCAAACAGCGCGGCGATTCGCTCCACGGCGTCCGCAACGGCGACCGGCGTCCGCCCGATGAACCGGAGGAACGGCTCCGCGTCCTTCAGGTCCAGGTCGGATTTCGTGAGCTGGTTGAAAATGTGCGTGTAGGGCCCGTATTGGCGGACGAACGCATTTTTGGAGAGACGAAGAAGTTTCATGTCGGAAGAATTGCGGAAAAATCCCGCCGGTCGGAAGCACGAGCTTCCGACCGGCGGGTGTGGTATCCTCTACCGCGTACGTTCGCAAGAACGGCAGTTGCCGTGTCCGCTGCCGTCCGTTCCGAACGTCGGGCAGCCGGCGACGAACGAACGCTGGGCAGCGGACTTCGCCACGATCTGGGGTTTCTTGTAGGCCATTTTATGGTCTCCTTTGTGTTTGTTGTTGTTTTGTTTTTCCCCGCGCCGGCACCCGCCGGGCGGGAAGGGGATTAGAAGTCGCCGTTACCCTCGTCCGACTTGTCAAGAGGAGAACGACTTCCAGAAATTCGGGTCGCCGAGCGCCGCGATTCCACGCTCGACGGCCGCGTCGTCATGGTGATAAGTGTGTTTTTTGCCCTCTTCGTCCTCGTACGTTTCGTCCCACACCTTGTATCGCCGCAGTTTCGGGCACCGCGCGACAATCCGGTCCGCGGCATCTTCGGGCAGGTCTCCCCAGCGGCATTTATTCGCGAACTGCGGTTGTTTCGGCAAGAGGAAGATCCAATCCTCCGGCGAAAAACCGGACCAGCCGTCGAAAAACTCGGCTTCCTCCGGATGTTCCGCGAGGCGGGCCGCCCAGTCGGAAACGGCTTCCCGCTCCCGTTCCTCTTCCTCTTCCCGGCGTCGCCGCTCTTCTTCCTCCTGCTGGCGTCTCCTCGCCGCTTCTTCCTCCCGGCGTTTTCGCCGCTCTTCCGCTTCCTGGCGCTTCCGCGCCTCTTCCGCCTCCCGACGCTTTCTCTCCGCTTCCTCCTTCTGCCGGATCCGCTCCTTTTCCGCCTCCACCTCCTCGGACCATTCCTTCGGGAGAGACGCGACGGCCGGACGCTTGTCCGGCCCCTTCGCCAGGCGCAGGGCGGCGTCGAGAGCTGGCTGCATTTCGTCCGTGGCGTCGCGCGGGAAACCCAGGCGCTCCAGCGCTCCGGGAAGGCACGCCTTGTATGCGACCCGTTTTGTCGAGGCGGCACGTTCCGTCCGGATCGCCGCGACGATCTCCTCGAGCGGAATCCGGTCGAACGCGCGCCGTGAGCGCGGGTCGAGCGTCGGGGCGCGGAACCGATCATAGGCGGCCGGATCCGCGCCGGCGGGCCAGAAGACCAATTCGTCGAGGCGCGACGTGAGCGGTCCCAACGACTCGATGGCAAGGCAAAGGCCCGCGTGGAAGACGAGGCGGCGTTGATCGTCGGTTTGATCGCCCGTCCACCATTCTTCCATCGCCCGCTCGAAAAGAAGACTTTCCGTAACGGGTCCTTCCTTCCCGACAATCCGAAGAATCTGGTCGCGGATGATGGCCGGTCCCGCGGTAAGATTGAATTTGGACGAGTGGTAGGTTTTCCCTTTTTCCTCCGGCTCGTAAGGCGTCGCCCCCGCGCGCCTGATCCGCTCCAGCGCCTCGGCTTCCTCCCGCGCCTTCTTCTCCGCGGCCGCCTTTCGCTCGGCCTCCCGGCGGGCCAGGGCGGCCTCCTCGCGGGCCCGGGCGGCCGCCGCGGCTTCCGCCCGCTTGCGCGCCGCCTCGGCTTCGGCGGCCTTTTTCCGCTCCTCCTCGGCCTTCGCCTCGGCGATGGCCGTCTCGACCGCGGACTTGGCGTTCTTGACGGCCTTGACCCCGGTTTCGGCCGCGGCGATGCCCGTGCGGACGATTTTCTTCAGCAATGATTCAAAGCGCATGGAAATCCTTCCTGGTTCATTCGTCGGCGTCGTTGGATGAGCTCTTTTCCTTCTTGGCGAGTGTGTCGAGGAGGCGGAAGGACGCGGACGACGAAACGCCGGGTTCGTCTTTCGCGGCGCGGGCTTCGTCCATCGCCTGGCGGACGAGTTCAGGGTCCTTGCCCTGCTCGACGAGCATCTCGGCCGTCTGCCGCAGGCCTTCTTCGTCCTTCCGGGCGTCGCGATGCGCGAGAGCGGCCGCGACGAACGGAATCCTGCCCGCAACATGGGCCGCGAGGCCGACAAGGGCCGCGACCGTCCAGAGCGTCCAGAACTGGCCGCGGACGATCCAGAAGAAGAGGGCGGCGAGGGCCGCGTCGAGGAAGAGCGCGCCGTAGCTCGCGGAGGTGGCCGTGTTCTTGGCGCCATACGTGAGGCCGACCGCAAAGAGGAACGCGGCGACGAAGCCGACGAGATGGAAGACGCCGTAGAAGGATTCCCAGCCGAGCCATTCGAAGAGAAGGCAGCCGAGCCACCAGACGCCGAACGGGATGCCCATGCAGAAGATGCCGACGACGAGCAGCTCGTTGAAGGCGACGTTCGGACATTCGTCCATATCGAGATACTTGATCCGGGTTGTGCTCATTGGGTCGGCTGGGTGCGGGGTGCAAACGAGGAAGGGCCCTTCCGTCGCGGTTCCCCTGAGGCCCTGGAAAAGCCCGATCAAGAAACGCGAAGGAAGGGACGTGCAATGCACGCACCCTGCCGACAGGCCGCCTTTGATCTTTTGAACTTTCCAGGTTTCAGGGGATCGGCGGTTTGCAGCGGTGCAAATCTGGCGCGAAGTCTAGCAGACCCGCGTCGGCAAATCAACACCGTTTTCGCGCTTCTTGATCGGGGAGAATGCAAGGTTGAAGGGGGGAAGGGGTTGAAGGGGTTGAAAGGGGTTGAAGGGGTTGAAAGGGGAAATCGCTGGTTGCGCGCGGGGGCGCGGCACGCGCTCACAGAGAATAGAGACGCCGGCCCGCCGATTCTTACGCGGGCCATTTCGAACGCGATCGCTTCGCGACGCAATTCTTGGCGAAGCCCGGTCCGCCCCGCAATGGCCGCTGCGCGGCCGGGCGGAACCGGTCTTCGCCATGGTACAACGCCCGCAGCGCGGACGCGCCGCCGCGACGATGAAATGCAAGCGGAAAATTCAGGGAGACACGCGGAGCGCGGCGGCTTCGGCTTCGAGGGCGCGGGCGCGGTCCTCGTCGCCGAGGAGACGGTGGGCGCGGACGAGGTTGTCGAGGATCTCGGCGATGACGGGGCGGTAGCGCGCGGGATCGGAGACGAGGAGCGGCGCGAGGAGGCCGCGCATCTCGTCCCAGGCGGAGACGGCTTCCTCGTAGCGCTCCTGCTCGGCGCAGGTCCGGGCGAGACGGCCAAGGGCCTGCGCGCAGGCGAGGCGGTAGCCCTCGCCGTGAGCCTTGAAAAGATCCCGCCAGAGTTCGGTGGCCCGGCGGTAGGCCGCGATGGATTCGAGGCGGGCTCCGGTCTCCCGGTGCAGCTCGCCGAGGCGGTAGTGGCAGCCGGCGAGGAGGTCG
This sequence comes from uncultured Verrucomicrobiota bacterium, assembly GCA_947169825.1. Classification (GTDB taxonomy): domain Bacteria; phylum Verrucomicrobiota; class Kiritimatiellia; order RFP12; family UBA3636; genus UBA3636. Next base: position 48,022 of record CAMVRE010000002.1, read on the forward strand.
AGAAGCGGCTGCTCCGCAGCCGCAGTGACAAGTGACGAGTGACGAGTGACGAGTGAGCCCGAGCGAGAGGCGTTCGGTGTTTCGACCGGAGAAGGGGTCTCGTTCGGGAAGAGGAAGGGCTCGAGGGCCTCGATGGCGCGGGAGGTCATCGTGAGGGCGGCGGCGGTTTCGCCGGCCCGATGGAGCATCCCGCCGAGGGCGGCCGCCAGGACGAAGAGCTGCGCCTTGCAGCCCGGATCGTCCGCCGGCGCGTAGCGGGCCCAGAGCAGCCCCGCTTCTTGGAGATCGGCGGCGGATTCGCGGAAGCGGCCCTCCATGCATTCCATGTAGGCGCGCTCGGAGAGAAGCCAGGAGCGGAGCGGCCCGTAGCGCGCGGGATCGGACTCCACGAGCGGATCGATGGTGGCGAGGGCGTCGCGATAGGGCGCGTCGGCCGCGCCTTGGTCGGCGTTGGCGACGTAGGTCCACGAGAGACGGGCGAGGCAGAGGGCGAGGCGGACGCGCGCCGCGGGGGCGGCGTTGGTGGCTGCGGCGGCCCTCCGGGCGGTTTCGACGGCTTCGAACCAGGCGCTGTTCGCGCGCCCGATGGCGGCGCGATCCTGTCTCCAGGAGGACCAGGCGCCGTCCCCTTCGCGAACTTTGAGGAGAAGCTCCGCGTCCCCGCCGGAGAAGGCCTCGGCCTCAAAACGAACGATGGGGAGCAGCCGAAACGTGCCGAGCAGCTGCAGGGGGCCGCGGTCCTCGCCCTGCCAGACCGAATCGAGGCGCGGCGGCATCGGATGGGCGGGGAAGACGATGGCAACGGGAGGAGGCTGCGCCTCCCCCGAACCCCCACCAGCGAGGACAGGCTCTGCGGCCTCTGCGCTCTCTGCGTGAGAACCTATGGGAGGAGGCTGCGCCTCCCCCGAACCCCTTTCGGAAACGGAACCGGGCTCTGCGTGGAAGCGGATGGTGACGGCCGCGGCTGCCGCTACGGCCGCGACGGCGGCGAGGGCGGCCCGCGCCGCGCGGCGCCGGCTTCGCGTGGCGGGGTCGATGGCGCGGCCGATCGCATCCAGTCTCCGCGTGATGGCGGCGGGGTCGGCGAGGCGGCGGGCGGGATCGGGATCGAGCAGGTCGCGCAGGAAGGGATCCCAGGCGCGGACGATGCGCGAAGGATCGTAGGAGGAGGGCGGGCGCAGGGAGCGCGGGCGATCGCCGGTGAGCGCCTCGTAGAGGACGGCGCCGAAGGAATACCAGTCGAGGGCCGGCGTGAGTTCCGCGCCGGCGCGGAACTGCTCGGGCGCGGCGTAGGCGGGGGAGCCGAGGAACTTGCGCGCACCGGATTCGTCGAGGGAGATGGAATCGGGGGCCTCCGCGGCCCCCGAACCCCTCTCTGGCCGGGACGGAGCCCGGCCATCAGGACTCGCCGGAGCCCGGCCATCAGGACTCTCTGCGGACTCTGCGTGAGACCCTCCTCCTCCGCGTGTGAACTTCGCGAGGCCGAAGTCGGCGAGGAGGGCGCGGCCGGAGGCGTCGAAGAGGACGTTGGAGGGCTTGACGTCGCGATGGAGGATGCCGACGGCGTGGGCGGCGGCGAGCGCGCCCGCAAGGTCGCGCGCGATGCGCAGCACGGCGGCCTCGGGCAGCGCCTTGCCGCCGTCGAGGAGGGCGGCAAGCGGGAGGGGACGAGGGGCGCCGGCGCCGCCCTCCGCCCCCTCCGGCGCGAAGCCATGGGGATAGGGGCAGAGGAGGACCTCGTCGCAGAGGCGGGCGATCTCGGACGGGGAGAGGAGGACGGCCGGCGTGACGAGATAGCGAAGGCCCGTGGCGGGGTCTTCCCCGGCGTGCAGGACGGGGAGGATCGACGGATGGTCGAGGGCGGCGAGGGCGCGGGCCTCGCGCTCGAAGCGGCGGGTGCGCGTGGCGCTGTCCGAGGGCCTCATCGCCTTGAGCGCCACGTCGCGGCCGAGCGCGCGATCGCGCGCCAGCCAGACCTCCCCCATGCCGCCCTCGCCGATCGGACGGAGAAGCGCGAAGGAGTTGTCGATGACGAGGCCAGGACGAAGGTCTTTCAAGGGTAAAGTTGAAAGGGAAAAGTGTAAAGTTGAAAAGGTTGAAGGGGTTGAAGAGTTGAAAAGCGAACAACTTTAGACTTTAAACTTTAGACTTTAAACTTTCAACTTCTGCATCGTCTTCTTCCAGTTTCTCCAAGAGGTCGGCGGCGGAGAGGCGGCCGCGGCCGAAGCGGTCGAGCTCCTCGCGGACGGCGCGCAGGATGCGGTTGCGGATCTGGTAGACGGCGTTGGGCTTGAGCTTGAACTCGCGTCCGACGTCGGCCGGAGCCTCGCCCTCCAGCGCGACGCGGCGGAAGACGGCCTGCGTGTTCGGCGAGAAGCGTCCGGAGCGGAAGACGCGCTTGAGGGCGAGCGTCCAGATCCGGAGCAGGGTCTCCGACTCGCCGTCGGCGGCGGGCGGAGGCGCGGGGAGGGCGTCCGCGAGCGAGGGCGGAACGGGCGCCGGGCGGCGCTGGAGGCGGAGGACGGCGTTGCGGACGGCGCGCCGCAGGTAGGCGCGGAAGGAGCTGCGCCCGGGCACGTAGCGGAAGCCCGGCAGGGCGGAGCGTACGGCGAGGAAGACCTCCTGCACGAGGTCGTCGCGGTCGAACGGCTGGATCGGCTCGTGCCCGATGCGGGACGCCGCCACGTAGCGGCGCAGGACCGGCTCGTAGAGCCGCGCGAACGCCTCCGCGCGCGGCGAGGCGGGGTTCGCGGCGAGTTCGCGCAGCAGCGTCTCGGAGGTGGTGGGCGTGCGCTCGTCCGCCGGGCGGTCCCGGCCGCTCATGCGCGCCTCCGGCGCTCGGCGATGTAGTAGAGGGTCGGGACGAGGACGAGGGAGACGACGGAGGCGAGGGCGAGGCCGCCCACGACGACGAGCCCGAGCGGACGCCAGGTCGCGGAGCCGTCGCCGTGGCTCGTCGCCATCGGCATCATGCCGAGCACCGTGGTGCAGGTGGTGATCATCACCGGGCGCAGGCGCTGGCGGCCGCCCTCGACGATGGCCTCGCGCAGCGCCCGGCCGCGCGAGCGCAGGAGGTTCACGTAGTCCACGAGCACGATGGAGTTGTTCACGACGACGCCCACCAGCAGCACCATGCCGATGTAGGCCGACATCGAGAGCGGCGTCCCCGTGAGGTGCAGCACCGCCACGACGCCCGAGAAGGCGAACGGCACGCTGAACATGATGAGCAGCGGATGCAGCAGCGACTCGAACTGCGCCGCCATCACCATGTAGACGAGCACGATGCCGAGCAGGATCATCATCGTGAGCGCCTTCTCGCTCTTCTCTTGCTCCTCGATCATGCCGCCGTATTCCACGGAGACGCCGTTCGGCAGCACGATCTGCTCCGCGACGCGCCGGCGCACGTCCGCCATCACGTCGCCCTCGGGGCGGGCGTCGGTGGCGTCGAACTCGACGCTGACGACGCGCTGCTGGTTCTTGCGCGTGATGGTGACGGGCCCGGAGCCCTCGACGACCTGCGCGATGGCGTCGAGCCGCACGCGCCCGCCGCCGGGCAGCGGCAGCTCCGTGCGCCGGATGTCCTCGATCGACGCGCGGTCGGGCGCGGCGAGGCGCAGCGTGATGTCGTACTCGTCCTCGCCCTCGCGGTACTGCGAGGCGTCGTCGCCCTGGAAGAGCGCGGAGACGGTCTCCGTGATCTCCTGCATCGTGAGCCCCATCGCGGAGGCCTTGGCGCGGTCGATCGCGATCGAGAGCTCGGGCTTGCCCATGTCCTGCGAGACGCGCACGTCGCGCGAGCCGGGCGTCTCCTGCGCGATCCGCTTGATGCGCTCGGCGATGGCGGTCGTCTCGTCGAGGTCCCAGCCGTAGACCTCGACGAGCAGGTTCGCGCCGCCGCCCATCAGGATGCGGTTGAGGAAGTTGCCGGAGTTGGAGAAGACCTTGACGATCTCCGGCCACCGCGAGACCTCGCGAGTGATCTCGTCGCCGTATTCGTCGGCGGTCTTGTCGCGGTATTTGGCATCGACGAGCCGCAGGCGGATCGTGCCGGCGTGCGAGCCGCCGCCGCCGCCGAACCCGCCCGAGCCGCCGGCGCGGAGCATCTCGGAGACGATCTTGTCGTCGCCGCACACGCGGTGGACGACCTCGAGGATGCGGCGGCCGGTCTCGGCCGTGATCTCGTAGCGCGTGCTGAGCGGGAGCTGGTAGCTGATCGAGAGCTGGCCGGTGTCCTCCTTGCCCATGAACTCGCTGCCGAGCGAGCGGAAGCCCCAGACCGTGAGCGCGACGACGCCGACGGCGGCGAGCACGACGAGCCAGCGCGCGTGGAGCGCGCCGGAGAGCAGCCGCGCGTAGCCGCGCTCGAGCGCGGCGAGGCGCCCCTCGCTCCAGGCGTAGAAGCGCGCGTAGGCGCCGCGGCCCGCCGGCGGCGGGCGCAGCAGCTTCGAGGCGAGCATCGGCGTGAGGAGGAGCGAGCAGACGACCGACGCGACGAGCGTCGCCGTCACGATGCCGCCGAGCTGCCCGAGCATGATGCCCGTCACGCCGTCCACGAAGACGAGCGGCACGAACACGACGATCGTCGTCAGGGTCGAGGCGAGGATCGCCGTGCCGACCTCGTCCGCGCCGAACATCGCGGCTTCGCGCCGGCCCGTGCCGCGCGAGACGTGGGAGATGACGTTCTCGAGCACCACGACCGCGTTGTCGACGACCATGCCGACCGCGAGCGCGAGCGCCGAGAGGCTCATCAGGTTGATCGTCCAGCCCTTGAGGAACATGAACACCGACGCGATGATGAGCGAGAAGGGGATCGTGAGCGCGATGACGAGCGAGGTGCGCGCCGAGCGCAGGAAGAAGAGCGTCACCAGGACGACGAAGAGGCCGCCCCACAGCACGGTCTTCCCGACCGAGCGGATCGACTTGCCGATCATGTCGCTCGTGTCGAACACGAGGTCGATCGAGTAGTCCGCCGGGAGGTTCGCCTTGATCTCCTCGAGCTTGTCCATCACGCGGCGCGCGACGGCCATCGTGTTCTCGCCCGAGCGCTTCTGCACGTCGACCATCATGCCGGCGCGGCCCATGCGCTCCACGACGCGCGTCTCCTCCGCGAAGCCGTCCTCCACGCGCGCCACGTCGGAGACGCGCACGACCTTGTCGCCGTCGCGCTTCACCACGACGAGACCGACCTCCTCCGGCGTCGCGAACTCGCCCGGCACGCGGATCGTGTAGTCGACCGTGCCGATCTTCACGTTGCCCGCCGGCTCCGTCTGGTTGTCCGCGTCGATCGCCGCCGCGATCGCGGCGACCGAGAGGCCGTGGGCCGAGAGCTTCGCGGGATCGAGGTGGACGTTGATCTGGCGCTCCAGGCCGCCGAACGCCTCCGCCGTGCCGACGCCGGGGACGCGCTTGAGGACGTCGACGATGTCGTCGTTCACCGTGTCCTCGAGCTTCTCGATGTTCTCGGTCGCGGTGACGGAGAAGCCGAGGATCGGCATGTTGGCGGTGTTGAACTTGAACATCACCGGGTCGTCGGCGTCGTCCGGCAGGCGGCGCTTGGCGCGCTCGAGCAGGTCGCGCATGTCGTTCGCGGCCTCCCCCAGCTCCGTGCCCCACTTGAACTTGCACGTCACGCGCGAGACGCCCTCGCTCGTCGTCGAGGTGATCTCGTCGAGGTCGGTGACGGAGCCGAGCGCGCTCTCGATGACGCGGGTGATCTGCTGCTCGACGTCCTCGGTCGAGGCGCCGTCCCAGCGCGTGAAGACGGAGATCGACGGGCTCTCGATCTCGGGCATCATGTCGATCGCGAGGCGCTGCCACGCGATGACGCCGAGGAGGAACACCGCGACGAACGCCATGAGCGTCGCCACGGGCCGTTTGACGCCGGTCTCGGAAAGCTTCATGGCGGGCTACTCCACGACGCGGACCGCGGCGCCGTCGGCGAGGCGGTGGAGACCGTCGACGACGATCTCGTCGCCCTCGGAAAGGCCGGAGACGATCTCCACGACGTCGTCGTGGCGGAGGCCGACCGTAACATCGGCGAGGACCGCTTTGCCGCCTGCGACCTTGTAGACGCAGCGGCGGTCGCGGATGCGGAGCACCGCCTCGAACGGGACGACGAGCACGTCCGCGCGCTCGTCGAGCGCGAAGGCGCCGGTGGCATACATCCCGGGACGGAACTTGCCGTCGGGGTTCGGGAGGAGCGCGCGGACCGTCACGGTTCGCGTGGCGGGGTCCGCCGCGGGATAGGCCTCGTCGACGACGAGGTCGGCGGGATCGTCCGGGTAGGCGTCCACCGTCACGCGGACCTTCGTCTCGCCGGGCCTGAGGAGCGGCAGCGCCGTCGTCGGCACCTCGAAGAGCGCGCGCAGCGGATCGGTCGCGACAACCGTGTAGATCTCGCTCGTGGCGGTGACCATCGCGCCGGGATGGAGGCGCTTGGCGGCGACGACGCCGTCCATCGGCGCGCGCACGACGCACTCCTCCAGGTCGAGCTCCGCCTTCGCGAGTCCTCCCTCGGCCTGGGCGAGCGAGGCGGCGGTGCGGTCGCGCGCGAAGCGGGCGACATCGAACTCCTGCTCCGTGGAGACCTTCGCCGCGCGGAGCTTCTCCGTGCGGGCGAACTCGCTCGCGGCGTCCTCCGCGAGCGCGCGGGCCGCCTCGGCGGCGGCCTTGGCGGAGTCGCGGGCGATGCGGTACTCGCGGTCGTCGAGGCGGGCGACGGCGTCGCCCTTCCGGACGCGCGCGCCCTCCTCGACGGGCGTGCCGTCGTCGAGCGCGGTCGAGGCGAGGCGCCCCGGGACCTTCGCGCAGAGCGAGACCTCGGCGGGCGCGGCGAGCGAGCCGGTCTTGACGAGCGTCTGCGCGATCGTGCGGCGCTCGGGCCGCGCGGTGCGCACGGCGAAGACCTTCGCCGCCGCCGGCTCCTGCGCGGCGGCGCCCGCCGCGACGAGCGCCGCGGCCAGCGCCGGAAAGAGTGAATGTCCGTTCATGGGAGGAAGAATACCAGAAACGGGGCCGCCTTGCCAGTCCGGGGACGGGCGGGGCGGCTAGCCCGCGAAGGCGGCCGCAGCGGCCTCGACCGAGGAAACGGAGTTCGCGTTGAGGAGCTTGGCGCCGGGAAGGGCTCGCTTCAGCATGCCCGTGAGGACGGCGCCGGGGCCGAACTCGACGAACGTGCCGGCGCCGAGCGCGGACATCGCGGCGGTGTCGTCGGTCCAGCGCACGGGGTGCGCGATCTGGGCGAGCATCGCGGCGCGGATGTCGTCGGGCGAGCCGTGCGGGCGCCCGGTGTAGTTGGAGAGGACGGGGACGGCGGGGGCGCGGAAGGCGACCCCGGCGAGGACGGGGGCGAGCTTTTCCGCGGCGGGGGCCATGAAGGGGCTGTGGTAGGCGCCGGCGGTCTGGAGGACGACCCCGCGGCCGCCGCGCGCCGTCGCGGCGGCCGCGGCGGCGGCGACCTGCTCGCGCGTGCCGCCGAGGACCGTCTGGAGCGCGGCGTTGTAGTTCGTGACGGCGCAGCCCGTCTCCGCGGCGATCGCCTCGCACGCGGCGGGGTCGAGCTTGAGGATCGAGACCATGGCGGAGGGGTTCGCCTCGCACGCCTCCTGCATGAAGCGGCCGCGCGCGGCGAGGACGCGCACGGCGTCGTCGAACGACACGGCCCCGGCGGCCCAGAGCGCGGTCCACTCGCCGAGACTGAGGCCGGCCATCGCGGCGAACGGCACGTCCGGCGCGAGCGCGCGGAAGGCGGTCCAGGCGGCCGCGCTCGCGACGAAGATCGCGGGCTGGCAGACGTCGGTGCGGGTGAGGCGCTCGACGGGCCCCTCGAAGACGGCTTCGGAGAGGGACCAGCCGAGGATGGAGTCGGCGCGGTCGAAGAGGGCGCGGCATTCGGGGCGGGACTCGGCCAGGTCGCGGCCCATGCCGACGGCCTGGGCGCCCTGGCCGGCGAAGAGAGCGGCGTTCTTGTCGTTCATGGCGGCGATTGGGGGATCGGGGTTCGGAAGGGCGCGGATTCTCGCACAAAACCCCGGATTTGTGAACTCCGAAATCGGAGGCGGCTACGGGCGGGCGGCGGGCGGGCCGAGAAGCCGGTCGACCAGGCCGAGCCGGAAACGGACCTCGGCGCGGAGGGCGTCGACCTCGGCGGCGAAGTCGGTCGCGCCGCCCAGGGGCGGGACGACGCGGTAGTCCTCGTCCATGAAGGGCTCGAGGGCCGGCGCCCGCTCGTCGATCCACGCGTCGAGCGACGACTCGGCGAGCGGTCCCTCGCGCAGCTCCCTCCACCGCCGGCGGACGCGTTCCCGGAACCCGGGGACGGACGAGAAGAGCCGCCCGAAGAGGGGCGAGACGAGGAGCGACGTCCGGGCGTAGGCGCCGGCGGGGGCGACGAGGAACGTCTTGTCGTAGTCCCACGGCAGGAGCTCCCAGCGGCCGTCCTCGGCGCGGAGGCCGGCGTATTGGTTGGTGACGCGGCCGTCCTCGTTGCCGGTGAAGTTGACGAGGAGGAAGAAGTCGACCAGCTCGTCCAGGTCGAAGCGCTCCGCGGCGGCGGCGGCGAACGCGGCGGCGTCCGACTCCGCGACGAACCGCGCGATGTCGAGGAACGGCCCGTAGGGGTTCGCGCCGGGGCCGCCTTCCCCGTCGCCGCGGTCCACGCGGTCGACGACCTCGGCGGAGGCGCCCGCGGAGAGCCAGAGCCCGGTCGGGGCGCGGACCTTGTAGAGCGCGGAGAAGGGCTCGGAGAGCACGTCCTGCAGGCGCGGGCAGCATTCCCAGACCCCCGCGTAGGCGCCGTTCACAAAGACCTCGGTCCAGAAGACGGGGGCCGCGCGGGCCGTCCCCTCGGGCGACACGGCCCGGAAGGCGTCGAAGGAGAGGGCGTTGCGAAGGCGCGTCGCGTCGGAGTAGCCGGAGAGCAGCAGCAGGTGCCGGACGGGCTCCGGCGCGCCGGGAAACTGGACGGGCGCGTCGAACTTGAGGTTGATCGAACGCCGCCTGCCGGCGACGTAGCTGGTGTTGCCGCGCAGCTTCGCGCCGCCGCCGCCGGCGCCGGTGCCGGAGAGCCAGACGGGCTCCGGGTCGTCGCCCGCGGAGACGCGGAGGCAGACGAAGTCGGTGCGCGCGAGCTTGTCGAGCGGCCGTCCGAAATGGAGGAAGAGGGCGGGCAGTCCGGGCTCCTCCGGCATGACGCGGAACCGGTAGGTCCGCTCGGGGCGGCCCGGGGCGGACGCCGCGAGCTCGACGAAGCGCGGGCGGCCGTCCTCCGGGCGCCGGACGCGGCCCTTCGGGGAGATCGTGGCGGGGTCGGAGCTCCGCCACGCGACGCCGGGGCCGGCGGCGTCGAGATCGAGGTCCTCCGTGACGTAGAGCGCGGCGCGGTTTCCGCCGAGGAGAGCGTCGGGGCCCGGCTCCGGCTCGGGCAGGAGGTAGGTCTCGCGGTTGCGGACGTGGCGCTTCTCGAGCGCGGCGGCCTCGGCGGGCCCGAGGGGGAACGAGGGGTCGGTCCGAAGCAGCGAGAGCATTCGGTTCCACGCCTTGTCGCGTTCGGGGCCCGTGAGCCCGGCGCCGGAGGCGGGATCGGTCGCGGGCGCGGAGAAGTGCATCCGGTCGGGGCGCGTGACGTCGCGGGCGCCGGTGGCGAACCACGGCGCGGCGGGCCCTTCGAACGGGACGAGGCAGTAGAGCCCGAGGAAGTCGCCGTCGAGATGGAGGCGGACGAGGACGGAGGGGTCGAGCGGGAGCGGGCGGGCGGCGTCCGGGTGGCGCGCGCCGAACTGTTCGGGGGGGAAGAGGCGGACGAGGCCGGAGCCGTCGCCGAAGAGCCCTCCCTCCGCGGCGAGGACGAACGCCGGGCGCGCGGCGCCGGGGGCGCCGGGGACGATCTCGTCGAGCCAGGCGCCGATGCGCTCCGTGCGGCCGCGGAAGGAGGCCTGGACGCGGCGGGCCTTGGCGCCGCGGTCCGTCCGGAACCCCGACGCGAGCGCCTCCAGGTGGGCGGCGCGGAAGTGGCGCGCGTCGGCGCGGGAGAGCCGCAGCTCGAGGGCGGGGATCGAGCGGTTGAGGAGGGCGGGGGCCGTCCCGGCGGCGCGGAACGCGCCGAGCGTTCCGAGCAGCGAGCGGAAGGATGCGGCCCGGGCCTCGCGGGCCCTCAGGCGCGCGGCGAGGCGCGGCTCGAGCAGGTCCGGGATCGGCCGGCGCGCGGCGGCGAGCCGGGCGACCTCGGCGGCGTCGAGCGCGCGGCGGAAGGCGCACCATTCGTCCACGTCCATCGAGGGCGGAAAGTGGCCGTCCGTCCCGAACGAGACGTGGTGGGGCCGGAAGGAGAGGGGAGGGGAGGCGGCGCAGGAGTCGTCCGCGGCGCCGTCCACGTAGAGCGCGGCGCCGCCCTCGCCGATCGCGAGGGCGACGTGGGCGAAGCGCCCGGGCGCCGGGGCGGGCGCCGAGAGGACGCGGAGGCCGGAGGCGTCGCCGAAGGAGGCCTCCAGGCGCCCGTCGAGAAGGCGGAGGCCGAGGCCGGTCGTCTCGTCCCGGTCCCAGACGAGCCGGCGCTCGCCGGCGGAGTCGCCCTCCTCCGGGAACCGCGCCCAGAACGCCAGCGTGATCCCGCCGCGCGCGAAGGGCGACCAGCGCTGCTTGAGGGCGACGAGGTTCTCGCCGGGGCGGCCGTCGAACCGGCGCGCCGAGCCGAAGACGCCCGGGACGCGGACGGCGGCCGTCCCGAGCAGCGGGATGCCCGTGACGAGGTCCGCCGGCGCGCGTTCGTCGAGCGGCGCGTAGAACTCGAGCCCGTGACCGTTCCGGAGCGCCGAGACGAGACGGCCGCGCGCGCGGTCCGTCTTGCGGTCGAGGCTCGCGAGGATCTTCGCGGCGAAGATCCAGGAGGACGCGAGCGCCGCGGCCGCGATCGCGAGGATCGCGAGCGAGGCGATGCGCGCGGCGCGGGCGATCGCGACGCGGGTGCCGGTGCCGGAGCGGGCGGTGCGCATGGCGGGCGCGGGCGCGCTAGCGGATGCCGCCGGGCCGCTCGAGGAAGACGTTCACCGCGGCGAACGGCGCGGCGGCGAAGAGCGCCTTCTGGAGCTCCGACGCGTCGCGCAGGCCGCCGAAGACGTATTGGTTGGTGGACATCCCGTTGCGCGTCGAGGCGCTCTCGAGCGTGTAGCGCGGCAGGTGCGCCGCGAGGGCCTTCTCGATCTCGTCCGCCTTCGCGAGCGCGGCCTCGGCGGGGAGGGTGAGGACCAGCACGCCGTCGCGCCGCAGCCAGCGCACCGCCGCCGCGCCGCGCGCCGCGACGAGCGCCGCGAGCGCGAAGAGGTAGAGGTAGAGGATGAAGGCGAACTGCTTCGTCGCCGCGCAGATCGCCGCCGCGATGACGAGCATGATGAACCCGACCTCCTCCGGCTCCTTGATCGGCGTGCGGAAGCGGATGATCGAGAGCGAGCCGAGCAGGCCCAGGGAGAGCGGCAGCGAGAGCTGCACGCCGATGAAGAGCGTCGTCACCGCGAGCGAGAGCAGCGGGAAGGCGCGGTGGATCTGGCTCCCGGTGCCGCGACGCTCGTAGAAGAAGCGGTAGAGCAGCGACGCGGCGGCGGCCGCGGCGAGCGAGACGAGCAGCGCGGCGAGGAAGTCGCCGACGGACATCTGCTCCTGGACGGCGAGGAAGCCGTCGCCGACCGAGTCGGGGGAGAAGGCGGAGAGTTTCATTTCAGGGGATCCCGTTTGTGATGCGAAGCATGCATTCGCCGTATTTGGAGAACGATCGGAGGCGGAGCCCGGCGCCCTGCAGCGCCTCCGACCACCGCGGCGGCGCTCCGCCGCGGTTCTTGAATTCGCAGACCAGCGCGTCGAGCGCGACGGGCGCGGCCCAGGGGAAGCGCTCCTCGTTCGGGAAGCCCTCGACGTTCCAGTCGACGGACACGCGGCTCCCGTTCTCGAGGTCGTTGTAGCGGACGCGGTCGTATTCGATCCGGCAGACCGGCGCCCACTCCGGCCCGACCGGCTCGCCGAGCGCCTCCGCGTGCGCCGCGAAGAGCGCCGGCCAGCGCGGGTCGGCGAGCGGCGCGCGCAGCAGCAGGTCCGTCGGCGCGCGGACCTCGGCGCGGACCTTGTTCCGCGCGGATCCGATGCGGTGCTTGAGCTCGAGGAAGACCGGCGTCTCCGGCCCGGCGAGGTCCTCCGGCCGCCCGTACCAGCGCGCGCGCACCTTGCACTTGAGGTTGTCGCCGTCGTCCTTCTCGCGCCACGCGCGGAGCCCCGGCGTGTCGAAGTAGACGCTGTTGATCCGCCCCGTCTCGTGGTAGCGGTCCGGCAGCAGCCGCGCGTCCAGCAGCGCCAGCACGAACGGCAGGTCGCGCGCGTCGCCCACGAACTTGCGCTCGTTGACGAGATCGGGCTTCTGGGAGACGAGACCGGGCATCGTTCGCTCCCGCGTCACCTCCGTGCCGGCAGGTCCCGGACGACGAGGATCTCCTCCGTCCGGACGGCCTGGTTGCGGCGGGGCGCGCGAATCTTCTCCTGGAGCGTCCGGAGGATCCGGAGCTCGACGGGGTTCGCTTCCGGATGGGAGTCGATCAGGTCGCCGAGCGTCACCTCGAGCTTCTCGATGGTGACGGCGTCCTGCAGCGAGAGAAGGTTGCGGCCGGGCGCGATCTCGACGAGCGTCAGCCACGGGATGGCGGCCAGGAGGCGGCTTTTCGGGACGACCAGCAGCGTCTCGTCCTTCGCCACGCGAAGCTCGCCGACCGATTCCCCGGTCGCGGTCTCCGAGCCGGAGAGCGCCGTCTCGACGGCCTTCACGACGGCCTTTGCCCGGTCCGCGTCGATCGCCTCGAGCCATTTGAGGATCCGGTCGGGAAGCGTGATCGTGACCGGATGGCTCGGTTCGTCGAACTTGGCGGGGCGCCCGCCCCTTCCGATTTCTCGTGTCTTCGTCTTCATGGTGTTGCGCGGACGGCGTGGCCCGCGATCGCCCGGAGGCATCCTTTTTTCTCGGTTGCGGGGATAATTTATGTTGAAATGGATTTGAAGTCAAGTTTTTTCATAAAAACCAGATCGCTTGCCTGCGGCGGCGTTCGGTGGTATGCTCCGGCGAAGAAGGAACGCACATGAAAGTCTGCCGCACCAAGAAGTCCCTCTCCGCCCTGTCCGCCGCCTGGCACCGGGCCGGAGAGACCGTCGCCCTCGTCCCCACGATGGGCTTCCTGCACGAGGGGCACCTCTCCCTCGTCCGCCTCGCGAAGAAGAAGGCGAGGCGCGTCGTCGTCTCCGTCTTCGTGAACCCGACCCAGTTCGGGCCGAACGAGGACTTCGCGCAGTATCCGCGCGACGAGCGGCGCGACTTCGCGCTCCTGCGCGCCGAGGGGGTCGACGCCGTCTTCGCCCCGACCCCGGAGGAGATGTACGGCGCGGAGGCGACCGTCTCGCTCGTCGAGTCGAAGCTCTCGAAGGTGATGTGCGGCGCGTTCCGCCCCATCCACTTCGCCGGCGTCCTCACGGTCGTGCTGAAGCTCTTCAACGCCTCCCGCGCCGACGTGGCGGTGTTCGGACGCAAGGACGCGCAGCAGCTCGCCGTCATCCGCCGGATGGTGCGCGACCTCGACGTCCCGGTGCGGATCGTCGGCGCGCCGCTCGTCCGCGAGAAGGACGGCCTCGCGCTCTCCTCGCGCAACACCTACCTCTCGCCCGCCGAGCACGAGCGCGCGCTCGCGCTGCACGAGGCGCTCGACGAGGCCGAGGCCGACTACAAGGCCGGCCGCACCGACCCGAGGCGCTCGGTCGCGAAGATCGAGAAGGCGCTCGCGAAGGCGTGCGACAGGGTCGACTACGTCGTCGCCGTCGACGCCGACACGCTCGAGCCCGTGAAGAAACTCGGCCCGAACACCCTCCTCGCCCTCGCCGCCTACGTCGGGAAGACCCGCCTCATCGACAACCACGTCCTCCGCTAGTGCCGCCAGCCGCGCCCCGCCAGAACGCCCCGACCGAGTCGCTCGCCGGCTCGGTGAAGAGCGTCGTCTTCCACAACGAGGAGACGGGCTGGTTCGTCGCCACGGTCGCCGTCGACGGCGGCGCGCCTGGCGGCGGCGAGACGGCGCAGCTCGTCGGCAAGTGCCCCACGATCTGGCAGGGCGAGGAGATCCGCGCCGTCGGCTCGTGGCGGCAGCACCCGACGCACGGGCTCGAGTTCGAGGCGACCGCCGTCGAGTGCGTCGCCCCCACCTCCGCGCGCGGCATCGAGCGGTATCTGGCGAGCGGGATCGTCCGCGGCATTGGCGAGAAGTGGGCGAAGAAGATCGTCGAGCGGTTCGGAGAGAACACGCTCGACGTGCTTGAGCGCGACTCCGGCCGCCTGGCGGAGGTGAAGGGCCTCGGCCCGGCGCGCCGCGCGGCGATCAAGCGCGCCTGGGAGGCGAACCGCGGCACGCGCGACGCGATGATCTTCCTGCAGGGCCACGGCATCACGACCGGCGCGTCGGCCAAGATCTACCGCCAGTACGGCGCCAACACCGTCGCGACGGTGAAGCAGAACCCCTACCGCCTCTGCGCGGACATCGACGGCATCGGGTTCCTCAAGGCCGACGAGATCGCGCGCAAGGTCGGCATCGAGCGGGATTCGCCGCTGCGCGCCCGCGCCGGGCTCTACCACACGCTCCAGACGCTCGCCGAGGAGGGCCACTGCTACTGCGAGAGGCCCGAGCTGCTGCTCGTCGCCGGGAACCTGCTCGGCATCTCCGTCGACATCCTCGAGGCGGCGCTCGCCGAGGAGCTCGAGGGCTCGCGCCTCGCGGACGACGGCGGCCGCATCTACCTGCGGCGCCTCCTGCGCGCCGAGCGCCGCGTGGCGGGGTGCGTCCTCGCGATCCTCGACACGCGGCCCTCGTTCCGGCCGATCGACGTCCCCGCCGCGCTCGCGTGGGTCTCGCGCAAGCTCTCCTTCGAGCTCTCGCCGGCCCAGCGCAAGGCCGTCGAGATGGCGCTCGGGAGCAAGTTCTCGGTCGTGACCGGCGGCCCCGGCGTCGGCAAGACGACGATCATCCGCGCGCTGCTCGACGTCTGGCGCGCGCGCGGCCTGCGCGTCTCGCTCGTCGCGCCGACCGGCCGCGCCGCGCGCCGCATGGCCGAGTCGACCGGCGGCGAGGCGAGTACCGTCCACCGCCTCCTCAAGTGGAACCCGCAGAAGGGCGGCTTCGTCCACAACGCCGAGAACCCGCTCGACGCCGACGTCTTCGTCGTCGACGAGAGCTCGATGCTCGACGTCGAGCTCGCCGCGTCGCTGCTCTCGGCCGTGAAGCCCTCCTCGGCCGTCGTCCTCGTCGGCGACACCGACCAGCTCCCCTCCGTCGGCCCGGGCAACGTCCTGCGCGACATCATCGCCTCGGGCGTCGTCCCCTACGCGCGCCTCGACTTCATCTTCCGCCAGAAGAGCGGCGGCTGGATCGTCCGCAACGCCCACCGCGTGAACCAGGGCGAGGGCTTCCTGCTTCCGCCCGCGGGCGAGCCCTCCGACTTCTTCTTCGTCCCGTGCGAGGACCCGTCGCGCACGCTCGCGCTCGTCCTGGAGCTCGTCGAGCACCGCATCCCGCGGCGCTACAACCTCTCGCCGCTCGCGGACATCCAGGTCCTCACGCCGATGCGCAAGAACGACCTGGGGACCGAGAACCTCAACGCCGTGCTGCAGCGCGCGCTCAACCCCTCGGGGCCCGCGCTGCAGCGCTTCGGGCGCGCCTACCGCGTCGGCGACCGCGTGATGCAGATCCGCAACGACTACGACAAGGACGTCTTCAACGGCGACATCGGGTTCGTCCGGACCGTCTCGCCCGACGGCTCCTCGCTCGACGTGGACTTCGACGGCCGGATCGTGGTCTACGCCGCCTCGGAGCTCGACGCGCTCGTGCACGCCTACGCGACGAGCATCCACAAGTCGCAGGGCAGCGAATACCCGGCCGTGGTGATCGTCGTGGCGAACCAGCACTACGTCCTGCTGGAGCGCAACCTGCTCTACACGGCGATCACGCGCGGGCGGAAGCTCGTGTGCGTCGTGGGCTCGCGCTTCGCGGTGAAGAAGGCGATCGAGACGACCACGACGCGCGAGCGCCACACCGCGCTGGCCGACCGCCTCCGCTCCCCCGGCGGCCGCCTTCCGCCCCTCGCCCCCGTCCCGCAGGACGCGAAGGCGCCGCTCGCGCCGGCCGACGCCCCGCACGCATAGAGAATCCGGATGAACCCCGTCACGCTCAAGGAGCTGCGCCAGCTCACCCGCTCCCGCACGATCGCCGGCGCGATCGTCGGGTTCTTCCTCGTCCAGCTGCTCGCCGCGGCCCTCGTCGTCGTCGCGGAGACGAATTCGCACGGCGAGCTCGACGACGACTGCGGCGAGATGGTCTTCGCCTGGCTCGCCGCCCTCCTCGGTCCGATCCTCGCCTTCGTCGTCCCCGGCAACATCTTCTCGCGCCTCGTCTCGGAGCACGGCCCCGGGCGCGCGGAGCTGCTCGCCGCCACCGCCCTGCGCCCCTCCGCCCTCGTCGACGGCAAGATCCGCTCCGGCCTCGCGATGCTCGCGCTCTTCCTCGCCGGCGCGCTGCCGTTCCTGCTCTGCTCCTACCTGCTCGGCGGCGTCGACGTTCTCTTCGTGCTCTCCTGGACCCTCGCCGTCGCCGTCTGCGCCTCGACCGCCGTCCACCTCTCGCTCTTCCTCGGCTCGCTCCGCCTCTCCGCCCCCTTCCGCTGGTGCATCTGGGCCTTCTGCGCCATCCCCTGCATCCCCTTCGCCGTCCTCTCCGCGACCGGCTACGAGGAACTCGACTGGAACGAATGGGATTGGATTCTGCCCATGGCGGGACTTTTCGTCACCGCGAACTTCCTCCTCCGCGGCCTCGCCATCGCCCTCCTCGCCCCGCCCGCCACCGACCGCGTCCGCCCGCTGCGCCTCACCGCCGCCGCGCTGTGGCTCGCCTGGCTCGCGGTCATTGTCCTCCTGTCGCTCCATGGCAACACCGGGACGTCGTCCGTCGTCGAAGACATCGTGATGCTCCTGTCCTTCGCGGGCGTGGAAGTCCTCGCGCTCGCGGCGTTCGACCTTTCCTCGCCCTCCGGCCCCACGCGCCGCGTCCTGCTCGACCGCCCGCGCTCGCGCCTGCGCCGGTTGCTGCGCTTCCCCTTCACGACGGGCGCCGAAAGCGGCCTCGCCTTCGCGCTGCTGTTCCTCGGCACCGGTGCGGCGGTCGCCGGCGTCGCCGCCTTCCTCGCAAGAACGCGCGCCTCGGTGTCCTGGTTCGACGCCGTCGGCCCATCCCTCGCCGCCCACGTCCTCTGGGCCTACCTGCTCGCCGCGCTGTTGCTCGCCCGCGCGATCCTTCGCATCCCGCCGCTCGCGCGCCGCAACGCGCAGCGCTTCAGCGCAATCGGCGCGCTGGCGATCGTGGGCGTCGCGATGATCGTCCCGAACCTCCTCGCGATCGGAAACGACATCGACCCGGATCTCTTCCCCTTCAACCTCGCGGGCATCGATTTCGACGACTGGATCAAGCCGAGCTCCACCCATCCCGGCGGACCGGGCGACAACCTCCTCTTCCACGCCCGCTGGGCCGTTTCCGCCCTCGTCGTCGGCTTCCTCCTCCACCTCCGCCCCTTCCTCCGCTCCCTCCGCTCCTACGTCCTCGCTCCCGACGCGCCCGGCCTTTCAACCCCTTCAACCTCTTCAACCTCTTCAACCCATTCAACCTAACAACCGCAGACATTGAATCCCTATCTCATCAAGGAACTCCGCCAGCTCACGCGCTCGAAGGTCGTCTCGGGCGGGCTCGTGTTGCTGCTCTTCGGGCAGCTTCTCGCGGCGGCGATCGCCATCCCCGCCCTGTCGAAGGTGACGACGGCGATGTCCGTCGTCCCGGCCGGGGCCCCGCACGGCATGCCCCCCGCACCGCCCCTCGGGCTGATCCTCGGCGGCGTCTTCGGCGGCATCCTCGGGCTCGCGCTGTGCCTCGTGCTGCCGCTGCTGGTCTTCGGGCGGTTCGTCGCGGAGAACCCGAAGGGGCGCACGACCGTCGAGCTGGCGACCGCCGCGCCGCCCTCCGCGGCGATCGACGGCAAGGTGCAGGCGGGGCTCGTCCTCGCCGCGGCGCTCGTGGCGGGGTCGCTGCCGTTCCAGCTGCTCTGCGTGGCGCTGCGCGGCGTGGACTTCGTCTCGGTGCTGCTCTCCTGCGCGGCGACGCTGCTCGCCTGCTCGATCCAGCTGCACTTCGCCGCGCTCTTCGCCGCCCCGCGCACGGCCTCGGCGGGACGGCGCTGGGCCGCGATGATCCTCTTCCTGTTCTTCTTCGGGAACTACGCGCTCTTCGGCGGCGTCGCGATGACCGTCGCCGCCGCCGCGGGCGCGCACGGCGCCGGC
>CAMVRE010000003.1 GCA_947169825.1 uncultured Verrucomicrobiota bacterium
GGCGGCGGCGAAGGCCGCGCCTGGCGCAACGCGACGGCCTTCGCGACCGACGCGGCCCAGGGCGCCGACGGCTTCGGCGGCGGCGGCGGCGGCGGCTCGTCCTGCGGCGTCTCGGGCGTCGATGCGGCGCTCCAGGCCTACCGCGGCGGCAAGGGCGGCAGCGGCGTCGTGATCGTCCGCATGCTCACCTCCACCCTCGAAACGGCCGATCCCGTCGTTTCCCTCAAGGCGGCCGAACCGGCGACGGGCGGCCTCGACCTCGATTTCACGGTCCACTCGTTCGGCGGGGACGCCCTGTCGGCGGACCTGTTCTTCGCCTGGGGCGAGGGCGGCGCGCTCTCGCACACCAACGACCTCGGGACGGTCTCGGCCACCGGCGCCGTCTCCCGCGCCGTCGCCGGCCTCAAGCCCGGCACGGCCTACGCGTGCCAGCTCGTCGTGGACAACGGCGAAGGCGGCCGGACCGCGATCCCGGTTTCGTTCCGCACCGCGGGCGAATCGCACGCGGACGCCGACAGCGGCCTCGTGACGGGCGCGTGGACGGTTTCCGCCTGGCCTGAAAACGACACGACGTTCTTCTCCGACAACCTCCTGCGCGCCTCGCGCGGCGGTTCCGCCATGATGACCCAGAACCGCTACAAGAGCGGCTACTGGGGCGAAGCCCCCGGCGGCGCGAACCAGGGCGGCAACGAGGCCGACATGATCGACGGCGTGATGAACCGGACCAACAACCGCTACATCGCCTTCGGCACGAACAACGTCGTCGTCTTCACGCTGGCGGAGCCGTCGGCCCTGTCCTCGATGCGCTTCTTCGCCGGCTGGGGCGCGAACGACGGCTGGACGCCGATCGCGATCGAGGCGATCGACGTCCGCTCCGGCGCGAACGAGGAATGGACCACGCTCGCGGGCTCCGCCTTCCAGCAGGCGGAGCGGACGGGCGCGTGGGGCGAGTTCGCCACGATCGAGGCCGGCGGCAACGACTGGCTCGCGCGCGACGTGCGCCAGATCCGCGTCCGCTTCGACAAGAACCTCCTCGGCAACCACGACGGCACGATGTATTGGGAAATCGAGGCGCAGGGCGCCGCCGAGGCGGACGCCCCGGCGCTGCACGCCCGCACCGGCCGCGGCCGCGCGATTTCGGCCGGCGGCGCGATGCGCACGGCGACCTCGCTGAGCGCGGTCGCGAGCGCTCCCGCGGGCGCGCCCGCGTTCGCCGACGTCATCGCGGTGTGGGGCTCGTCCTACGCCGGCGAGGACACGAACGCCTGGGACCACGCGCGCTCGATCGGCACGATGGGCGAAGCGGCCTCGTCGCTCGCGCATTCGGTTTCCGGCGCCGAGGCCGAGGGCGCGGTCTACCTGCGCTTCTGCGGCGTGGGCGCGGACGGCACCGTCTCGTGGAGCGATTCGATCTACGTGCCGGACCTGCCGGTCCTCACGGACGTGCCGCCGGTCGTCGTCTTCGGCTCGGCCTCGTCCTCCGGCGCGTCCGCGGACATCTCGGCGACCGTCGTCTCGGCCGGCTCGCTCGCGGCGGAGCAGAAGGTCGACGTCGTGCTGCAATACACGCTCGACCCGGACGGCTTCGCCGAGGGCGTTTCCTTCGACACGTTCGCGTTCGCGGACGACGCGCCCGTCGGCGCGATCGCCCCGGTCACGGTTTCCCCGCTCCGGGCCGAGCGCCGCTACTACGCGCGTCTCGTCGCGGAGAACGACGCGGGACAGGTCTCCACGAACGAGGTCTTCACGTTCGATACCGCCGCGGGCGTCTCGGAGGACGTGGCCGGCGGCGACTGGGGCCTCCTGCAGCAGGTCGTGACGGGCCTGAGCGACGGTTCGCGCTTCGAGTCCATCCGCGCCACGGTCTGGGACGAGGCGCAGGCCGACGCCGTCGAAGGGACGATCATGGCCTACACGACCGGCTCCAAGACGAGCACCAAGAACGGGAAGACCTACGCATGGGGCGGCAACGCCGGCTTCATCTACCGCGGCGTCATCCATCTCGTGGGCGGCGTCGAATACAAGTTCGCGGGCCGCATCGACGACGTGGTCGAGCTCAAGATCGCCGACCGGACCATTCTCGGGATGGAGGCCTACAACAGCGCCGCCTTCGGATCCTGGACGCCGCCGGCCACGGGGTGGTACGACATCGATGTCCGCATGTCCAACGGCGGCGGCGGCGCGGGCTACGGCTTCGGCCTCGGCTGGAGCGACAACGGCTCGACGACGTTCGACGCGAACCACATGAATCCGTTCACCGATCCCGGCGACGGATCCCTTCTCCGGACCGGCGCGGCGCGCATTCTTTCCATCGGGCGCGCGGAGGCCGGCGCCACCGGTGTCTCCCTCCGGGCGACGCTCACCGAAGGCCGTCCGTCCGAGGGCTCGCTCGTCGCCGTCTGGGGCGCGCAGGACGCCGGGACGGACGCCGTTTCGGACTGGGCGGGCAGCCTGACGATTCTCGCCAACGTGGACGAGACGGAGCAGACGTTCGACGGCTCGGTCGCGCTCGACCCGGCCGCGACGCCGGTCGTGCGCGTCGTCTTCGTCCCGGCGGGCGGCGGCGATCCGCTCTGGTCCACGCCGATCGTCCTGGACGCCGACAGCCCGACGATCGGCCCGGTCGCCGCCGTCACGGACGGCGACCGCCTGACCGTCTCCGGCTCGATGGCGAGCCTCGGCACCGGAGCGGACTTCGAGCTGACGCTGCTCTGGGGCTACAAGGAGGACTTCTCCGACGCGGACTCGACGAACCTGACGGTCGCGGCGGACGGCACGTTCTCCAAGGCGGTCCCCGCGATACCGTCGACGAACGGCTGGTGGCGGCTCGTCGCCCGCACGTCGGACGGCGGCGTCGACGCCACGCTCCCGGCCGCGTTCGAGACGCAGGGCGGCTCGGTCCTGAAGCAGCTCGCCACGGCGACGGTGTCGCACCACGACATCACCGCCTCGGGCACGCTCGAGGTGCTTGGCGCCGGCACGACGACCGTCACGCTCTGGGCGGGCTCCGACGAGAACTCCCTCGCCCCGGTCGCCGGCTCCTCCAAGGTCCTCGCGGTCCCCGGCCCGTTCTCCGTGACCGGCACGGTGCCGGGCGACCCGCACCTGGTCTACTGGAAGATCGTGAGCGAGAACGTCGCCCCCGGCGGCTCGACGTGGACGAGCGAATCGCCCGTCTACACGATCACGACCGAGGACGCCGCGACCTACACGTGGAAGGCCGAGAAGACCGAAGGCGACTGGGACGACCCGGCCAACTGGGACGTCTCCGGCATCCCGGACGTTGCGGACTGCATCGGCTACCCGAACCACGGCAAGTGCGCCGTCGTCTTCCCGAACGGCACCGCGGCGACGATCGCCGTCCCGGCGGGCGAGTTCAAGTTCGACCACATGGCGCTCAACGTGAACTCGCTCGACGTCACGCTCGTTGGCGAAGGCGCGAATGCCACGACCCTGAACGGCAACGTCTGGGGCGGCGACGACAACTCCGTCTGGGACGGCTGGCGCGTCGTGTTTGACAACCTCACGGTGACCGAATACGACAACATCCGCCTCGGCGGCCCGCGGACGCAGAACGCCACGCTCCGCCTGCAGAACGGCGCCGTCCTGTCGCTCAACGGCTGGCAGGAGAGCAAGGGCACCAACGTCTGGCTCGAGGCGGTCGGCGGCTCGCAGCTCCTCTGGCGCAACGGCGACGGCGACAACGCCGGCCTCACGCTCTGGGTCGCGGACGGCGGCCTGCTGCTCGAAGACTCGTCGGCCAACCCGCCGGACTTCAACTACGAGCGCGGCAACGGTCGCGACTACAACAAGTCCACGCCCGGCGACCAGAGCGTGATCCTGAAGGGCGCGTCCGTCTTCCGGATCCGCCGCTACGGCCGGCCCTACAGCGAAAGCGAGGATTCGGGCGGTTTCGGCGCCCTCACGATCACGTTCTCGGTCCCGCTGTCGGGCTGGGTCGACGCGCACGAGGACGCCCCGCTCTACGCCGACTACGTGCGCGGCACCGCGGACAACAAGAAGTTCGCGTGGCGCTCCCTCGGCAAGGAGGTCCCGGTGGTGCTCGCGGTCGACAAATACAGCCCGCTCCTGCAGTCGGGTCATTCGCGTACGGGCGCCCGCAGGGTGCAGCTCGTGGAGTGGAACGCCGGCATCGACACGAAGAACGTGACGCTGACCGACCGCAAGGGCGTGCACATGTATTACACCTACGGGTTCCCGAAGCAGACGCGCACGACGCCGAACTCGGCGGACGAGATCCCGACCGGCGTCGCGGCGGACATCGTCGGCCAGGCCGGCACGCTCCTGATGATCCACTAGTCCCCTCGCACGCGCACGCGGCGGGGCGCGGCGATTGCCGCACCCCGCCGAGTGTCTCCGGCCGGCGCGAAGTTGCGCCGGACACCCGCATCTGCTAGAATCGCGGTCCATGCCGCCGGTCAACCAGACAGCAACGTCTCCGGACGTTCCGAACCCCTACCGCAAGCCGGGATTCCGCCACGACGGCTTCCTCGTCGCGGAGCTCGTGAAGCGCGACTTCAAGGCGCGCTACGATCGGAGCGTCCTGGGGATGTTCTGGTGCGTGCTCCAGCCCACGCTCATGATGGGGCTCCTCTACGCTGTCTTCTCGCTCTTCTTCAAAAGCGCCATTCCGAACTTCCCCCTCTACCTCATCTCGGGCATCGTCTTCTACCAGTTCTTCGTCGAGACGACGACCACGGCGATGCAGTCCATCCAGGAGAACGCGTCGCTCATCGCCAAGGTGAAGGTTCCCCTATGGACGTATCCGATAACCCGGGCCATCTCGAGCCTGATCAACTTCCTCTTCGCGCTGATCCCCCTGTTCTGCGTCGTCCTGCTGACACGCGTCCCCCTGCGTCCGACGATGCTGCTGCTGGCCTACAGCACGGTCTGCATGCTGTTCTTTTCGCTCGGAATCGGGCTCTTCCTCTCGTCGCTCGCCGTCTTCTTCCACGACGTGACGTTCCTCTGGGGCTTCGCGTGCATGCTCTGCATGTACGCGACGCCCGTCTTCTACCCGGAGGAGGTGCTCATGACCGGGCACCACTGGATGGTCTACTTCAACCCGCTCTACCACATGATCCACTTTTCGCGCCTCGTCCTGAACGGGGAGATTCCGCTCCTCACGGAATTCGCCGCCTGCGCGCTCTTTGCGGCCGTCTCGTTCGTCCTGGGCCTGATCGTGTTCCGCGCGCTCAAGAACAAATTCGCCCTCGCCCTCTGATCCCATGGACACGCTCATCGAAGCCAGGAGCCTGAGCCTCCGATTCTCCGCGCCGACGGAGAAGAAGGGAAGCCTCAAGAAATGGGTGCTGGACGCCGTGCGCGGCCGGGTGCGAAGCCGGCACTTCCTCGCGGTGGACGACGTCTCCTTCCGCATCGAGCGCGGCGAGGCCGTCGGCCTCGTCGGCCGGAACGGCGCCGGCAAGAGCACGCTCCTCAAGCTCGTCACCGGCATCGTGGTGCCGACCTCCGGCTCGATCGCCGTGCGCGGCCAGGTGGCGCCGCTGCTCGCCCTCGGCAACGGTCTCGACCCGACGCTCTCCGGACGCGAAAACATCTATCTCAACGGCGCGATCCTCGGCTACGAGAAAGCCTTTCTGAAAGCCCGCGAAGCCGACATTGTCGACTTCTCCGAGCTCGGCGACTTCATCGACGCCCCCGTCCGGACATACTCCTCCGGCATGACGATGCGTCTCGCGTTCTCTATCGCCTCCGCTGCCACCCCGGAAATCCTCATTCTCGACGAAGTCCTTGCCGTCGGCGATGCGCCCTTCCAAGCCAAGTGTCGCGCCCGCATCCGTGAGATCATTTCCGATGGCGCCACCGTCTTCTTCGTTTCGCACAGCCTTCCCGACATCGTGCAACTCTGCACCCGCGCCATTTGGCTGGCAAAGGGCCGGGTCGTAATGGACGGCCCCGCCGCCGAGGTCGCCGACGCCTACCACCACGACGCCGTCCCCGGCCCGGACGACCGCGAATCGTTGAACCTTCCCTTGCCCGTCCACCGCTTCCGCGCCCCGGCCCACGGGGACGAATGCCTCACGATCGACGAGGGGGAGCGGAACAGCATCCTCGCCATCATGAAGGAATGGGAGCCCGCCGGCATCGCCTACCGCGCCTTCGCGCGCCCCGTTCCGGGAACGGCTCCCCTCCACCGGTTCTACGCGCACGGCCGCCGTAGCCATTTCTACACGCTCGACCCGCACGAGCTCGACGCCTTCCGCACGCCCGGCTTCGACTGGGACTACGAGGGTATCTCCCACTACGTGTATCCGAAGAAAATCGAACATGCCGTCCCGGTGTTCCGCATTCGCGACACGAAGACCGGGAAGTTTTCCTTCAAGGCCGATGTCGGCCGCCCGGCCGGCGAAATCGCCTGGTGGGCGCTCCCGGCGGCTGCCGGCGACGGCGGGGAAGAACGGCCTCCACGGACGGAGGCATGAGGAACACCAACGCATGAAGAACAAAAACATTCGGAGACTCGTCGCCTCGGCGGCGCTGGTTCTGTCGCTCGGGGCTGCCCCCGGCGCGCGGGCGAACCAACAGGTCGTCGACAGCGTGACGTGGACCTACGAGGTCAACGGCGCGAAGGCCACCATCACCGGGGCGAGCCCCCTTCCGAGCGCGCTCGTCTTCCCCAACAACCTCGGCGGCTTTACGGAGATGATCATCAAGGATTATCTCTTTCAAACCCGCAGCGTCCTGAAGTCTGTCCGGATTTCCGACGGAGTGGCGGTCATCGGACGCTATGCTTTTTCCAAATGCCCCAACCTGACGTCCGTGAACACCGGGAATGGCGTGAAGAACATCGGGGAGCACGCATTCATCGAATGCCGCAATCTGAAGTCCGTGACGATCGGAAACAGCGTGACGAACATCGGGGTCTGGGCGTTCGGCTACTGCACCAACCTCGTCTCGGTGGAGATCGGCGACGGATTGAGGAGTGTCGAGAACCACGGGTTTGGATCCTGCTACAGGCTCAGGTATCTGGCGTTCCCGGACAGTCTGGAGAGCATTGCCGCCGGCACTGGCGGCGCATTGACGACCGGCGGCGACCTGAACGCCGTCGCCGTGCCGAAGTCCTGGCAGGGGACGGACAAGCTCGACGGTACGGGAGTCCGGACCTACACCAAGATCTACTACGGTACGCAGAAGGTGACGTTCAACCCGACGGGCGGAGCGTGCGAGATGGCGACCCACAGGGTCGGAATCGGGGCGACGTACAAGGAGTTCGGCGGTCTGCCCGAGGCGACGAAGCCGGGGAGCCGGCTCGTCGGGTGGTTCACCGATCCGGGCAAGGGAACGCAGGTGACGGAGGACTCCACGGTGCCCGACACGGCGACGCGGACACTCTACGCGCGCTGGAAGCCAACGCAGACCGTGACGTTCGATCCGAACGGCGGGACCTGCCCGACGGAGACGAAGATCGTGGATCGAGGCCAGGCGACCGACACCTACGGGTGGGTGCCCGTGGCGTCGCGGGAGTATTTCGCGTTCCTCGGATGGTTTTCCGAGAAGGAGGGCGGCGAACCGGTGGAGTTCGACACGATGGTTTCGAGCGAGGCGGCGCGGACGCTCTACGCGCACTAGGAGGCGCCGTCCCCGGTGTGGCGCTTCTATTCGCCGACCTACAAGGGCCATTTTTACACGATCGACGAGACGGAGAAGGACGGTCTGATCGCGAACAACCCGAACTGGACCTTCGAGGGAGAGGCCTATCGCGCCTTCACGGTGCGGAGGCCGGGAACGGTCGCGCTCCACCGCTTCTACTCGGCGAACTACCGGGGCCACTTCTACACGGTCGACGAGGCGGAGAAGGACGACATCATCGCGACAAACCAGAAGAACTGGACCTACGAGGGCGTCGCCTACTACGTTTTTCCGATGAACAATCCGGACCGTCTTCCCGTCTACCGGTTCTGGTCCGGACGCTACCGCCACCACTTCTACACGATGGACGCGGCGGAGATGGACGGCGTCAGGGACGGCGACCCGAACTGGACGTTCGAAGGCGTTGCGTTCTGGGCGATCCCAACCGAGGAAACGATCGGCAGAATCGAGAATGGAACGGCCTCGAGCCCGGAGTTCGTCAACTGGGGCACGACCCTGGCGTGGAATCTCCCCCACGGGAACGTCGTCGCGGGCTCCGTGGAGATTTTCTTCAATGGCGAGTCGGGCTTGAAGATCCTGGCCGACGACCAAACGGGGCTCCTCGTCCCGTGTTCGACCCTTGCGGTGGAAGGCCTGGTGAAATACTCCACCGGCCGGATCACGGTGACGTTCGCCAGCCATCCGGGCTTCGGAAAGAAGGTGTTCGTCAAATACAAGTACGTCAAGTCGTTGTCGACCGCTCCGTTGTCAGTCCCCAAAATGACGGTCAAGCCGTTGGCCGCCGTGGCATATGGAAACGGCGGCGCTTCCGATGAAGTGTCGTCCAATGGCCGCGTCGCCGAAGTCGTCCCGCCGTGGACGCTCGCGGCGGTGCCGGGCGCGGCTGTGATCGCCGTTCCCGGGGAGACGGACTTCGGCGGGGTTGTCGTGGAGACCCGCGCCGCCGTGCCGGACGCGGACGAACTGGCCGCGCCTGAGACTGGAGACGCGTCCGAAACGCTCGCACTGCGGCTCTCGCCGCCCGCCGGCACTTGGAATGCGTTGCTATGGAGCTCGACGGACGGCGTCGTCGCCGACGAAACGGCCGAAGGCGCGTTCGAATTCGACCTGCCCGCGAGCGGCGTCTGGCATTGGCTCCGCGTGCGAGCTGCGGAGGACGAAGATGCAGCGGATGCCTATTCCCTCTGGTTCCGCGCGGAGTAGCGCGGGCGTCTCCGTCCGCCTTCGTCGTCCGCCCCCTCCGACAAGCCGCTTGTCCCCGCAAGCGGCTTCTGGTAGACTGCCCCTCATTCTTCCACCCAACCTTTTTTCGATTCCATGAAAGCCCCGCGCAGACGCTGTTTCCATCTTCTCCCGACCTTCCTTCTGCCGCTTCTCGCCGTCCAGCCGGCTACGGCGGAGGAAATCACCCTCGACCAGGCGGAGACCGCCGTCGGGAACTGGATCGCCGCCGGCGGCGGGTTCGGGAAACTGTCCAGCGGAACCGAGGTGTCCGGCAGGACGCTCGAGGATCCGGAAACCGGGGCGAGGATGCATGTCGTGAACGTTCCCGGCAAGGGATTCGTCGTTACCTCCGCCGACGACGGCATCGAGCCGATTGTGATGTTCTCCGACGACGGCGGCGTGGAGTTTGTCGCAGAGGTGGGCAACCCCGTATGGGATTTGCTCCGCTGGGACCTTGCTGTTCGCTCAGCAACGCTTCGAGAAGAACTTGAAGCGAGGAGAATGACGGAGACAAGCAATGATATGCCCGTTCATCGCAACAAGTCTTCCTTGTATTCCTCGATCGAAACTAGCGGGCAAACGGACAATTGTTCGCCGCGCGAAAAATGGAACGATCTTTTACGCAGGGAACTTAGGAAACGATCCGCCTCGCGAGCGGCTTATGCCTCTTTGGAAGTTCTTGCGGAAGATGTTCGGCGATCACCGTTTTTGAAAACGAGGTGGAACCAGGGGAACGTAGGCGGACTCCCTTGTTACAACTATTTTACTCCGGTAAAGACCACTATCACGGTTGTAGGATCTTCTTCACGGGCTGTTCCTGCAGGGCATTCTGAAACACTGGAAACAAATCAAACGCACTACGTTTGCGGATGCGTTGCGACGGCTGGTGCCCAGTTGATGAAGTATTGGGAGCACCCGAAGTCGAGCGTCTCGCGCACAACTGAAAAATGTTATGTGGACGGGACCTCAACCAATATAACGACGATAGGAGGAAAGTATAGGTGGTCTTCCATGCCGAACAAACCCGCGTCGAATGCGTCGAGGGATGAGCGCGAAGCAATCGGCCATTTGACTTTTGACATAGGGGTTTCATGCGGTGCCTCATACAAGGATGGTGGAACATCGATCAATATGGGGGCGCTTATTGCAAATTTGAAGTCTGTATTTAAATACCAATCGGCCTGCGGGGTTAATTGCAAAGTCGCCAGTTCGTCCGGATCGTCTTTTGAAACGCTGAAGAATATGGTTCTTCCGAATCTCGATGTTCGAGCGCCCGTTCTTGTGGGAATCCGAAATACGGCCTCGGGGGGCGGGCATTGTGTTCTGGCGGACGGATACGGTTATCAGTCGGGTAGCCTTTACTTGCATTTGAATATGGGATGGGGAGGCTCCGCCGACCTGTGGTACTCCCCTCCACTTATTAGAACGTACGATGTCATTGACTACATAGGCGGAAATGTGTTCCCAAATGAAACAGGATCGATTTTGAGCGGACGGGTCATAGGCAAAAACGGGCGCCCCATTGGCCATGCGGTTGTCAGCTTGCTATCTTCAAATGGCACCCAAGAAGGAACGTTTATTTCTGCGGAAGATGGTGTCTTTCATTTCGTCAAAACCGCCGGAACGTATGTTGTTGCCGCCGAAGCCGCAAATCATTATGCCGATTCAGAAACCATTGTTCTTGGCAGTTCGTCGACAAGTTCGATTGGAAACACAATACATGACATTTCCCTGATGGATGCCGAAACCGTTTCAGCGATTTGGCATCGCAGTTCCACTGTGACGCCAAATTCCGGCGCATCGGTTCGAACTCGTTCTGGCGAACAGACCGATCTTGTCATTTCCGGTCCAATTATGGTGGCGCTAGGGTCTGAAACGGACAGTGCTATGATCCACTATACCTTGGACGGCACAATGCCGACGGCCGAAAGCCCGCTCTACGACGGCCCAATCTCGATCCAGGACACGACAACGCTCCGTGCCGTGGCGTATGCCGACGGCATGGAGTGTAGCGAGACATTTGAGCAGACATGGACGTATGTCGACCCGGTCAGTCGCGACAACTTCGCGGATGCGCGTCCGTTGGCGAGCACGAGCGGCAGTTCGACTTTTTCCAACGTCGGCTACACGAGGGAGGGCGGAGAGCCGGTCCACTCGAGCGCCGGGTCTTCCGGCGGCGCCTCGGCGTGGGCGTCGTGGACGGCGCCGTCGACCGGAGACTGGACGTTCCGGCTCGAGTCCGCCGGGGACAATGCGCAGGTGACCACCCCCAATCCGCAGCTGGCGGTATACATCGGTTCCTCCGTTGATGCATTAACCCTCGTGGCCGCGAACGACGACATTTGTCCGGATCGGTGGAGCGACGCCTACGACGTCTCGAGCATGGTCGCCTTTTCGGCTTTCGCTGGCGAGACCTACAAAATCGCAATGGACACGCGCTATGGCTCCTATGGCGACTCCTACGTCGGAGACCTGCTCCTGAGCTGGGCCGAGGGTTTTACGCATTGGGCGAGGCTCGACTACTGTTCCCTGTTTGCACCCGGACCGGGAACGACGGCCTCGGTTGGCGTGGAATCCTCCGCTGGCTGGTGCGTCGTCGAGTGCTCCGATTGGATCATTCCCGATTCGGCGACGGGAACCAACGGACAGCAGCTCGCGTTCTCCGTCCTCGCCAACGAAACCGGTGCGGATCGCTACGGCTCCATCTCGATCCAGTCCGGAAACTCCGACATCGCCACGGTGTCGGTCCGGCAGCACGTCATGGACTTCGTCACGAAACGGGAGGAGGCGGTGGAGGCGGCCTGGCGGGAGAACAAGCGCATACTTCTCGTCCGCGGACGAGAAGTATGCCCCAACACGAGCGGAACCCTTTTCTCGTCCATTCCGTCTTCGACCATCCGACCGCTGGTAGAGGCCGGGTACGTCCTCTGGTACAGCAATTGTGATCGCCAGCGGGATGCGAGCGCCTATTCCGCCGGAGGATCCCTTCCCACGGTCGCCATCCTCGACCCGCTGGACATGTCCGCCCCCGCCCCCGCGACATCCGGCTATCAAAGCCCGGGCGAGCTCAGGTCCTTTCTCGAGACGAATGCATCTTGGGACGGGCTTGCGTCGCCAACGGAAGTGACGCTTTCAGGCGTCGGCACGGTGATGTCGGCAACACCCTTTTCGATGGCCGCGACGTTTGCGGACGGCACCGTCCTTGACATGAAGCATGGCACGACCTGGGCAATCGCATCCGGATCGGCCGCGACAATTTCAAAGACTGGCGTCCTGACGCCCGTGTCCGGGAAGACGGGAACCGTGACGGTGAGCGGTTCCGTTGTCCTGCGGGGTCAGACATACACGCGGACAAAGAGTGTTCGCATCGTCGATCCGACAACCGTCACGGGACTCTCCCTGAGCGGGCCGGGCACCATAGACCTCTACGACGAAGTCAGCGGGCTCTTCACGGCGACCGCCACGTTCAGAGACGGGACAACGGCGATCATCGCCCCCAACTGGTCGGTTGAGGAGACCGCCGTCACGAATGCGGTTATTTCTTCGGATGGCCTTGTCACGTTCCCCGACCCGGAGAAATACACCAAGGCGTCCAGGCTCAGGGTCACGGCGGAGTGTAACGGCATATCGGCGTCGAAAGAGGCCGACGTGTGGGGGTGGAGCGTCACCCTGTCGTCGTGGACGACGCCGCAGCGCGTCGTCTGGCCGGGGCAAACGCTGAAGATCGTGCCCAAGACCGTGACATGGTGGCGGCACGGCAAGACGGAGGAGCCGACGACGGATCTATCCAACGTCGACTTCGGCATCGAACACGGCTGGGTGAACGGAAAAACATTATTGAGCGCCGCCAACGCGGCTTCCGGTGAGAACGGCCTGACGCAGAAAATACCAACCGACGTTTCGGAACCAGAAGGCGACTGCAGCTTTTATGTCACGACGGCGGCGACGCGGTTTGGACATACCATTACAAAGGTTAAATGGCCGGAGTTCAAGTATCTGCCTTCCGCTCCCTTGCAGACGGTCGACGTGACCTTCGTCGCGGATGGTGGCGAACCGGCGACGCAGACAACGAAGTACGCTGTAGGACACACCTACGGCCATTTCCCGGACGCCGCCCGCAAGGGATATTACGGCACCTGGTACACAGCGGCCGAAGGCGGAACCCGCATGACTACCGCCTCGAACTGCGTCGCCTCCGTGACGCGGCTCCATGCCCGGTGGTCGCCGAACAGCTACTACATCTCCTACGACTCCAACGGCGGCACGGGGTCGATGTATGGACAATACTTCTACTACGACACTCCTGCCAACCTGCGACCCAACGCCTTCTCGAAGCCCGGCTCGGTCTTCGCCGGCTGGGCGACGGCGCCGGACGGCGAAGTCGTCTTCGAGGACGAGGCGGCCATCCTCAACCTCTACGACTCCTACCATTCCCTCAAGCTCTACGCCAAGTGGGTCGAGAACGGCTACCGAATCTCGTTCGACGCGAACGGGGGCGTCGGCTCGATGCCGCCGCACATCTGCCGCATCGGCACCCGCTCCGCCCTCCCGCCGACCCTCTTCACGAGGCGCGGCGCGACGTTCGCCGGCTGGGCGAGAGCGCCTGGAAGCGCGGCGGAGTTCGCCGACCGTTCCGAAGTCTTGAACCTCGTCTCGACCGTCGGCTCCACCGTGACGCTCTACGCCGTCTGGAACCTTCCCGCCGTGAAGACGATTGAGCTGACAGGACCCGACGTCATCGACCTCTACGATGTGGAGTCGGCGCAGTTTTCGGCCGTATGCCGACTTGCGAACGGCACTGCGGTGGATGTCGCGCCCAAATGGGTGATCGAGGAGACCGCCGTCACCAACGCGGTTGTCTCCACCGACGGTCTCATTTCGTTCCCCGATCCCACAAAATACACGAAAGCGTCCAAGCTGAGAGTGACGGCCGACTGCAACGGCGTGCGCGCCTCCCGCATGGTCGACGTGTGGGGCTGGCGCGCCTCGCTGTCGTCATGGACGACGCCGCGACGCGTCGTCTGGCCGGGGCAGGCGATCCAGGTCGTGCCGCTGGCCGTGACCTGGTGGCGGCACGGCGTGACGGAGAATCCGACGACGGATTTCTCCGGCGTCACGTTCGGCTTCTACTACGGCTACATCAACGGGAACACGTATCTGAGCGCCACGAGTGCGACATCCGGACCGGATGGTCTTTCCCTGGTTCTTCCGGAAGGTCTGTCGGAACCGGAGGGCCGCTGCTACATGGGCGTCAAGACCGATGCAATGCGTCATGGAAAGACGGTCTCGAGCTACCTCTACCCCTACTTCAAGTTTCTGCCCTCCGCTCCGGCGCAGACGGTCTCGGTGACGTTCGAAGCGAACGGCGGGGAGCCGGCGACCCAGACGATGGAATACGCGGCAGGCTACACCTACGGCTATCTGCCGGAAGCCGTCCGCAAAGGGTATTCCTATGGCGGCTGGTACACTGCGGCGGCGGGCGGAACGCAGATTTCGACGGAATCGACCTGCGATGCCTCCCAGACGCGGCTCTATGCCAGATGGTCGCCGCGCTACTACTACATCGATTACGATCCCAACGGCGGAACGGGGACGATGTACGGGCAATACTTCTACTATGACGATCCCGCCAACCTGACGGCCAACGCCTTCACGAAAGTCGGCCATACGTTCGGCGGCTGGTCCATGGAGCCGGGCGGCGTGGCGGTCTTCAAGGACAAGGCGGCCATCCTCAACCTCGCCAGCGTCTATACGAACATCACGCTCTACGCCGCCTGGACTCCCGCCACGTACACCGTGACGCTCAACGCCCAGAACGGTACGGGCGGCTCCGCCTCCGCCACCGCGACCTACGGCGCCGCCATGCCCGCCATCACGATGCCGGCCCGCACCGGGTACGCGTTCGGCGGCTACTACACCGCGGCCAACGGTGGCGGCACCCTGTACTACACCGCCGCCGGAACCTCCGCCCGCACCTGGGACAAGGCCGCCGCCACGACCCTCTACGCCAAGTGGACGGCCAAGACCTATGCCGTGACGCTGGATCCGCAGGGCGGCGAAGGCGGCTCCGCCACCGTCACGGCAACCTTCGGCTCCGCCCTGCCCGACATCGCGGTCCCCCGTCTCGAAGGGCTCTTCTTCGACGGATACTGGACGGAGCCGGACGGCGAAGGCGTCCCGTACTACACCGGGTCCGGCACGAGCGCGAGGAACTGGGATCTGGCCTCCGGAACAACGCTGTACGCCCACTGGATCGAATCCGTCCCGCTCGCCGTCCACCGCTTCTACTCGAAGGCCTACAAGGGCCACTTCTTCACGATCTCGGAGGAAGAGAAGCAGAACCTGATCGACACGAACCCGAACTGGAGGTACGAGGGGGCCTCATACCGGGCCTTTACGAACCAGGTCGCCGGAACGGCGGCGCTCTACCGCTTCTACTCGAAGGGCTACCGGGGACACTTCTTCACGGTCGACGCCGAAGAGGCGGAAACGGTGAAGAAGAACCCGAACTGGAAATACGAAGGCATCGCCTACTACGTGTATCCGGAGAAGGTCGAAGGCTCCGTGCCGGTGTTCCGGTTCTGGAGCAAGGCCTACCGCCACCACTTCTACACGACCGACGAGGCCGAGAAGGACACGCTGATCGCCACGAACCCGAACTGGAAGTACGAGACCGTCGCCTTCTGGGCGCTGCCCGCGGAGGACGACAAGGCGAAATTCGCAATGCGCAAGGCCCAAGACGCAATGCGCAATGCAGAAATCCTCATGCTGAATGAGGAACCGGACGCACCGGGATTCGCACTGGAAACGGAAGACGGGGAGCGGATCGCCACGCCGGGCGTGGCCAAGGTCGGGAATGCGCTCCTCGAGACACGCGGAGAGGCGCCGGACGCCGCGGAGCTTGCCTCTCACGCAGAGAGCGCAGCGTTCAAATCTCACGCAGAGAGCGCAGAGAACGCAGAGTCTTCTTCTCACGCGGAGTCCGCGGAGGTCACGGAGGCCCTTCCCTTCCGTCTGGCGCTGCCCACCGGCGTCTGGAGCGCTTCGCTCTGGAGCGCCGCGGAGGGCATGCTCGAAGAGGAGGAGGCCAAAGGCTCCTTCGACTTCGCCCTGCCCGCAACCAGCGTCTGGCACTGGCTTCGCGTCCGCGACGCGGCGGACGAGGACGCCGACAACGCCTTCTCCCTCTGGCTGCGGGCGGAATAGACGAAACCTTCGACAATGCCCTTGCCCCACGACCGGTTCGGTACCGCCCTTCCCCTCGCCGTCTGCCTCCTCTGCATGGCGGCACTGGCGCCGCTATTGGGCGCGCCGCTCCTTTTCGACGACGACTCGGTGGTCGCGAAGGATCCGTTCGTGGCGGCGGTCTGCTCGGATGATTCCGACGATGGCTCCCCGTTCCATGACCTGTGGCACCGGCCGCGTCCCGTCCGGATCCTGACGCATCGCATCGATGCGAAGGTCTTCGGCCCCTCCCTCGTCGGCCCCCATGCGGAGAACATCGCGCTACATATCGGAGTCGGGCTCCTCTTCGCCGCCCTGCTGCGCGCAATCGGCGTTCCGGATGGAACGCGGCTCGCGGCGATGGCGCTCTTCCTGCTCCATCCGGTCTGCGTGGAATCCGTAGGCATTCTGAGCCACCGGAAGGAAATCCTCTCCGCGCTGTTCCTCCTGGCGGCGCTGCACCTGTCGCTCTCGAGCCGTCCCGCGGTCCGGGCCGCGGCCTTGCCCCTCCTTTTCCTCGCGACCTTTTCCAAGGAAACGTCGGTCGTGTTCCCGGCGCTCTGGCTACTGGCGGACTCCGAACGTTCCCGACGGGCCGGAAAGCCCTTCCGCCCCGACGGCCCCCGCCTTCGCGCCTTCGCCCTCTGGACGCTCCTTTCCGGCGCGCTTGCCGCGCTCGCCTGGCTCCAGATCCGGCACGGCATGGCCGTCCTTGGGGCCGCCCCCGCGCTCGATCCGGACCGAGCGGGGCATTTCGGCGGCGGCGCGCCCTGGGGGCTCGCCGTCTCCGCCGCGCTCCGGGCGCTTCCCCGGCATCTGGCCGGGCTTCTCGTGCCGTGGGGGCACTCGATCGACCCGGCCTTCGACCTCGATGTCCCGCTCGCGTCCCCGCGCACGCTCGGGGCCGCGGCGTTCTGGATTGCCGTCGTGGCGGCCCTCTTCCGGCTGCTGCGACGCCGATCGGGGCTGTCCGCCCCGCTGGCGTGGACGGTCGTCGCTCTTTCCCCCTATCTGTTCCCTCCTTTTCTCCGCTCGGGGGGAACCGCCGCCTATTGCGACCGCTACGCCTACCTGGCGGCGGCCGGATTCGCGTGGCTCCTGGCGGAGGGGCTCCATGCGGCGGCCGCAAGGGCGGGACTCCTCGGCCGAAGGGCGGCCGCGCCCGCGGCGGCCGTCGCCGCCGTGTTCGCGGGCTGTACGCTGGCGGAGGCGCTCGACTTCCGGTCCGAGGCGGCGTTCTGGGGCCGGGCAAGCCGATGGAACCCCCGGTCGCCCCAATCGCGGTACAATCTCGCCTACGCGCTCTGGACGGAAGAGGGGAAGGCCAAGGATGCCCAGGCCGAATTCGAACGGATGCGGGCGCTCGCCCCGGGCTTCGCGTTCGGCATGGCCGGCTATGCCGACTTTCTCGCGTCGCAACGGAAGGACGACGCGGCGCTCGAGATTCTGGAGCAAGGCCTCCGAAGCCGGCCCGGAAATCCGATCCTGCTCCGGAAGAAACCGGCGATCCTTCTCCATGCCGGACGATACACGTCGGCCCTGAAGGCCTGCCGGGCGGCCGA
This sequence comes from uncultured Verrucomicrobiota bacterium, assembly GCA_947169825.1. GTDB lineage: Bacteria > Verrucomicrobiota > Kiritimatiellia > RFP12 > UBA3636 > UBA3636. The sequence continues at coordinate 17,646 of CAMVRE010000003.1, forward strand.
AGCCGCCGGCATCGGCTCGGCCTCCTTCCAGTTCGTCTTCGCGGAGGCCTGCCGCAACAACCTGCTCTGGCCCGAGGCATATCGTCGGTACCGAAGGGCCGCGGCCGCCGACCCCTCGTACCGCGAAGCCGCCCGGAGGAACGCCATCCTGGTCGCAGACCCCGCCGACGCGGACAAGGCGCGCGGCCTTCTGGTGCTGGGGGACAGCGTCCCGCACGGAACGGACGCGCTCGGCGCGGGAAGGCCGGGGACGCCCCTGGCGCAACGCGTCGCCGCGCGGCTCGGCGACCTCCCCTTCCGGGACGATTCGGAGCCGGGAAGCCTCGCGGGCGACCTGCCCCCGACCATCGCCGAACGGTCGGAACAAGGCGAGGAGCGCCCTCGCTGGTGCATCGTCATGACCGGCCACAACGACGCCTTCCACGGAATTCCGGCGGACCCGATTCTGTTCCAGATCGCCCAATGCGCCTACCGGGCGAGAGAGGCCGGAATGCGGGTTCTCGTCGTCGGCCCGATTCCCGTGAAGGACGCCCCGGAACGGAATCGGGGACGACAGGAGGAAATCCTGGCCGAACTGGACGCGAAGCTCGCCGCGTTCTGCACCTCGTCCCGCGTGGCATTCGTCTCCTCGCGGGACGGCCTCGCCGAAGTCGCCGCGCCGCCCGGAGGATGGCTCGTTCCGGAGGCGGGAAACCACCTCGTCGACGCAGGCCTCGAACGGGTCGCCGACCTCTGCGCCGACGCCATCCGCCGCGCGGAGGCGACGAACCGGCGGAAAACGCTCGATCCAGACTTGCCTTCCGCACGATGATTTGCTATTCTCCCGACCGACGGCCACGCCTCGCAAAAACTCCTCGCATCCCCCCCCCCGAAACCATCCGACAACCATGAACAATCCGCTCGTAAATCGCGCCATCGCCGAAACCATGCTTCTTGTCTCCTTCGTCCTAGCCACAGGCTGGACCGCAAAGAGGTCCGACTCGGACCGTGGAAGCGACTTCGACCATGTCGGCAGCTACTATGCCCCGAAATACTATGGCTCTGGCGGATCCTACGGCTCCTCCGGCGGATCCTACGGCTCCTCCGGCGGATCCTATGGCTCCTCGGGCGGATCCTACGGCTCCTCCGGCGGATCCTACGGCTCCTCGGGCGGATACTACGGCTCCTCGGGCGGATACTACGGCTCCTCGGGAGGGGCCATTTCCGACATGGTTTCCCACCGTTTCGACCGTTTCGACACCGACGAGGAAGTCGTCGAAGAATACTACGCGGACTGGCAAGAAGCGCCCCACTCCTCCTATTCCTCGCGCAGAACCATTCCGGGGGCGGCGGGGGAGGAGCCGCTGGCGTTCACGAAGGGGGATCTCTGGTTTCAATGGAAAGCACCCCAGGACGGCCCCGTTTCGTTCAGCACTCGCGGAAGCCAATCGACGCCCGAGTGGGGCTGCGACACGCGGCTTGCCGTCTACCGTCTCGTCTCTCCGCAATCGCTGCTGAATTCGGGGGCCTATGGGTATTACTGGTATTATGACGAGAACAATCAAGATTGGTCTACAAGTTATGCGGAGTATACGACCGGGACGGCCAACAATGATTGGGATGTGCTGTATGACGCCAATGGCAACAAGGTCGATCGGTACGCCATTCCGGACGGCACGTCATGGGGGCTGGAAATGGCATCCAACGAGGACGAGGAATCCAACATCTACGAATGCACGAGCCTGGCGGGGTTCTCTGCCGAAAAAGACTCCTCCTATGTCGTCAAAGTGGAGGCCTGGGATCCCGGCGAGGTTCGCCTCGCCTGGCACATGGACGGAAACGAGGCGGAGGTTGCGAAGTCCGTCCACCGCTTCTATTCCAAGAACTACAAAGGTCATTTCTACACGATGGACGAGGACGAGAAGGACAGCCTCATCCGTACGAACCCGAACTGGAGGTACGAAGGCGAATCCTATGCGTCCAACTATGATGGCGGCGGCCGCCTCGTGCCCCTCTACCGCTTCTACTCCAAAGGCTACAGGGCGCACTTCTTCACCATCGACATAGACGAGCGGGACGAACTGATCCTCACCAACCCGAACTGGAAGTTCGAAGGGATCGCCTATTACGTGCTGGACGGTCCCACCGAGGACACCCAGCCCGTCCATCGCTTCTGGTCCAAGGAATACCGCCACCACTTCTACACGATGGACGAAGCCGAGAAGGACAACCTGATCGCGACGAATCCGCATTGGAAGTACGAGGGAATCGCCTATTATGCGGTTCCATGAGCCTTCGACCCTTTCCCGCTGCGCCGCCCGCCGAAACCGGACGGCGCTCTTTTCCGTACTCCCGAAACCCGCTTTCCCTCCCACCCTGTTCCCAACGAGGAGCATCCCCGCCATGAACCAGTGCCATGCCCATCCCGTCCGCCCCTTCACTTCACAGGGTTCCGGTCTTCATCCCTGCCGAGCCTACTCCGCGTTTCCCCGCGCGGGAGTCGCCTTCCGCCTTTTCGCCATTGCCGCGGCTGTGTTCACGGCTGCATCCGCAGGGGCGATGACGGACCGCGAGGAAATGGAGTTGGCCACATCCGGTAAGACTAATGTCAAGAAGGCTTCTTCTGAAGGGTATTCGGAGAAACCGACGCCGAGCGATACACTTTTCACGAACGGATGGTCCGCGACTATTGGGCAGTACCTTGGATATGGAAACGAAATCACAATTCCAATCGACATTGAGAGGTTTTTTGGAAACAAGCAAAAACTTATTGCAAGTGGCGCTCTTCCGGATCATGCGGAACTAACGTTGTATGCGTTTGACGTCGATGAAGACACAACCCCTGGACGCCCAGAGGAAGACAAGGTCTATTTCAATGGCCACTATATTGGTACATTGACAGGTCACAATAACGCTTGGAGACAAAATACATTCCCAGTTCCCATTGAACTGGTCAATCTCCCCACTTCACCAGGCGACAAGGCCGAGAATGTCATTCGCATTGAGATCGACGTCTACACAAAAATGGATTGGTGTGTTCAAATTGATTGGGCCGCGCTTGAAATTCCAGCGGCACCGCCTGTCATTGTTTCTCATGGAATTGATGACAATGAAAAAGGGATGGGTGATTTGGTGAAAGAAATTGAATCGTTGGGGTTGCCAGTCCATGCATTCGACTATCAGCGTGAGGGGTATTCCTCCATTCAATCCGGTGCATTCGAGCTAAAACAGCAAATTGACACTTGGCTAGGTAATTGGAACGTTGACAAGGTTACAATTGTTGCCCATTCAATGGGAGGCCTGAAAGCTCGCCATTACATTTCCGAATACGATTGGGGGGGAAGGACGGTTGATCGAATCCTTCAAATCGCTACTCCTAATGGTGGCTCCGATCTTGCAAAAACAGGCGGTCTCCTCAACTGGGGTAGAATCATATGGAATGTTGGTACTTTTGACCCCTGGGAAGCATGGACTGTATGGAAACCTGCATTTCGTGATTTGACGAAGGAAAACATGGCAACATACAACGCAGCGCATCCGCTTTCCGACAATGTCAAGTATTGTGTCCTTGCAGGAAATTGCAATCCAAAATGGAAGCATTTTTGGCAAAATTTCAACTCGAAATATAGACTCATTGAATTTAGCGAAGGGGATGGGGCAGTTTCTGTTGAAAGCGCGCACACCATGGTTCCGCGACTTGCGGGGTCGGCCATCCAAGACATCAGGGCAACGCATGGTGGACTTGTCATGTATAATCCTCCAAGAGGAGGGCAAGGAATGGTACATGAGGTAGTTTATGGCTATCTCAAGAAACAACTTGTCGAAAGACGAAGCAGCTTTGGATCTGGAGTTTGCTCCCCGTCGAATAAAACGAAGATGTCCACCACCCCGAAGAGATCAACACTATCCGAAGATGCGTCTGCTTGGTCAAGTGCCTCCTCGATTATCATGTCTGGCCCCAAAATGGCCTCCTCTCAAACCACCAAGATTGAATTTCCCATCAGGAAAAGCAATGCCGCCTTCGTTCAGCTTATGATTGATGGCAATGACTCTACCTACTTGCTGTTGCGCTCTCCGAATGGTTCTGTTATTTCTGAAAGCGATGATACAACCCTCATCGCCAATGACGGGTCAAGCACCATCATTGTCCTTGCCAACCCTCTCCCCGGAACATGGAAACTGGAATTCAAGACGGCCGATTCCAATGGCTTGTGGTCTGTTTTAGTGCAAGAGGCCGATTCGGGCATTGAGTTGAATCCAGAATTGGCGGCGGAGACAGTTCGCGTCGGCAACTCGTTCTCCATCACAATGCGACCGAAGGTGGATGGCAAAACTCAGACAGGCCTTCCATGTTCTGTTGTAGTGTTAAGACCTGACAAAACCTCGGCAACCTATGCGCTTCGCCACACGGGCGGCGGCGTCTATTCGGCATCGATACCCGCCTCGGCGGAAGGAATATATCCCATGCTTGTGCAGGCGACGATTGAGGGAACAACGTATTCGTGCAGCCTCTACGGCACGGCGTACACGTCCTCCGCGACCATCGGCGCGGACGCGGGGAGCGGTCCCGTGGACGAGGACGGCGACGGAATGAACGACTGGCTCGTCGCGAAGGTGGGCATTTCGGACCGGGATTCATCCAAGGCGTATCGCGTCCTCGCGGAACTGGTCGATGCCAACGGCGACCACATCGAATGGGCTTCGGGAACGGCCGAGGCCGGAGCGTCCTATGCGGAGCTGTATTTCAACGGCGCGCACATCTTCGACTACGGAAGGACCGCGAAATACGTCATCACCGACGTCCGTCTCTTCGAGATGGGCGACGACTGGGAGGCGCAGACCGACGCCCGGTCGAACTGGCTGGAACTGGACGGTTCGTCCTGGGCGCGATACGAGCACGAGCTCATGACGGTCGTCGGCACCGGCGAGGATTCGGTCGTTCGTCCGGGCGGAGCCACGACGGGCGATCTTTCCGTCGGACTGGATGTCGCGTTCGATGCGTCGGTTTCGGGTTCCTACGACTTCAGCGCGTCGCTCCGGGCGCAGGACGGCACACTTGTCGCCTCGGCGTACGGAACGGCGACGCTGACCACGTCCCTCGCCGAGGGCGTGGACGTCCGGCGCGTCGCAATGACCTTCCCCGGAGAGGAGATCGTGGCGGCGGGGCTGGAAGGCCCCTGGACCGTCACGGACGTCCTGTTCTGGAACTCCTCCCACGAGCTGTCCCCCGAGGGCGAGTACGAAACCTCCGTCCGGAACCTTTCGAGCCTGCAAAGCGGCTACGATCTGGCGTTCGCGTTGACGGGAAGACTCGTCGGCGACTGGCCGGAGGCCGTCTACCTCTCCGGCACGCCGAGCGAGAAAGGCAGCGAGACGCCGGTCCGCCGTTCCTTCCTCGTGGGCGAGACGATCTTCCCGCACGTCGCGTTCGCGAACGTCGGCACGCAGGCGATTCCCGCGACGCCCTTCAACATCCGGTTCCGCGTCCTGGACGAACTCGGCAACGCCGTCGCCACCTGGAACTACAACGAGGACCACGCCATCGGCGTGAACGCCTTCCGCTACTGGTACCAATATGCGTGGCCTGGCATCCAGCGGCTTCCCGTCGGGCGCTACACCTACACCGTGGAGCTCGACACGGGGGGCGCCATTCCCGAGTCCGACGAGACGAACAACGCCGTTTCCATCCCCTTCAAGGTCGTGACGGCGATACCGCCGGACAACGACGACTTCGCCGACGCCGTTCCCCTCTTTGGCGCCGTCGCCGCCACGCGCGGCTCCAACGTCAACGCCACGCGCGAGGACGGGGAGCCGGTTCCGGAGGCGCAATACAGGGTGTCGGGTTCGGCCTGGTGGTCGTGGACGGCCCCGGAGGACGGCGACTACTGTTTCTCGACCGAAGGTTCGGATTTCGACACCGTTCTGGCCGTGTACGCGGGAGACGGCTGGGGCGCCCTGGCGGAAGTCCGCAGCAACGACGACATTCAGGAAAATGTCTTGAGCAACAGCATCCTCTGGATCACGAACGTCACCGCCGGAACCACCTATTTCGTCTCCGTGGCCGGCTATGCCGCCCAGTCCGGGAACATTCGCCTTTCCATCCAGCCCGACGTCGGGTACCGGTCCGCCCGCGAAGCGAGGATACAGGAGGGCGCGGACTGCTACCATCTGCCATTCATCACCGACGACGACACGCCGTGGGATGGATTCGGGCTTTCCGATGCATTCGGAAAGGACGCCGTTCGCAGCGGGTCGATCGGCGACGATGACCTCAGTCTTCTGGCGACAACCCTGTCCGGTCCGGGGATCATGACATTCTATTGGAAGGTCTCCAGCGAGCAAAAGTTTGACACTCTCGAGTTCTATCTCGACAACGAGCGCGTTCCCGGAACGCTTTCCGGCGTTGGTGGAAAATGGCGGTACGAAGCGTTCAAGGTGACCGGAAGCGGCGACCATTCCGCGTTCTGGTTCTATGGCAAGGACTGCGAGGGCTCTGCCGGGGACGATTGCGGATGGATCGATCAGGTCGTCTGGGTGGCGGACTCCCCTCTGACTCCGGTCTACCGCTTCTACTCGAAGAGCTACAAGGGTCACTTCTTCACGACGGACCGGCCTGAACGCGACAATCTCATCCTTTCGAATCCCAACTGGAACTACGAGGGTGCGGCCTTCTTCACCTACGAAAGCCGGGCCGCCGGCACCGTTCCGGCCTACCGTTTCTACTCGAAGGCCTACCGGGGGCACTTCTACACGATCGACGAACAGGAAATGACCTCCATCCGGGCGACCAATCCGAACTGGCGGTACGAGGGAGTCGCCTACTATGTCCGCTCCACCCCGGGCGCTGGCACGATGCCGGTCTATCGTTTCTGGAGCAAGACCTATCGCCACCACTTCTTCACGACGGACGAGGCGGAGAAGGACAACTTGATCGCAACGAACCCGAACTGGAAGTACGAAGGCATCGCCTACTATGCCTGGGCGACGCCCGAAGAGGCCGCCGGGGCGGGTGTCGGCGCCACGTCCTCGAAATATGCCGTCCGTCCCGCATCGGCAGCGGATTCGGCGGACGAGGCGCATTCCGCCGAAACCAAGGAGGCCGCAGCTTCCGCGCATGTCACGGGAACGCCGTCGGACAGTCTTTCGGACGTGGATCCCTCCGTTGCCGGAACGGCGTCCCCCGCCGCGGTTGCCGCCACCGGAACCGATTCCGCGGGCGCGGTTCTCCCGTTGTGGACCCTTTCGGTACTTCCCGACGAAATCGACCTCGCGCCGGGCGAGACCGTTCTTGCGGACGGGTTCTTGATCGAGGCGAGGACCGACGAACCGGACGAAGCCGTCGACGGCGAAGCCTCCGTCGCCGGGGCCGATGATGCCGTCGATCTCCGGCTCTCGCTGCCGGAAGGAACGTTCACCATCCTGTTCGGATGCGACGGGACCATCCTCCTCGATGCACAGGAAAGCGAGGGGGCCTTCGACTTCACGCTGCCGGCAGGCGGCGGATGGCATTGGCTGTATGTTCTCGACGGGGAGAATCAGGAGTCCTCCACCCTTTGGATTCGCGCCGACTAGTCTGCGGGAGCCTCCTGCATTCGTCTTTCCGGATTCGGAGCATTCTCCGCATCCGGACGGCGCGGGACGTCGTTGGCTCCCTTCTCCTGCTCTCCGTCTTGCTTTCGTTCCCGGCGGCGGCGCGTCCCGTCGCCGAAACGGAGGCGGCGGTTGCCGCCATGGCCTGGCTTTCCCGTGCGCCGAACCCGCTTGGCGAACGGCTGGCGGGGGTGCCGAACGAGGAGACGGAGGTCCATGCGGTGCGCGGCTCCGACGGAGAGGCGCTCTTCCACGTCGTCCGAATGCCGGAGGGCGGAGTCGTCGTCACCTCGGCGGAAACGGGCATCGAACCGATCATCGCGTTTTCCGGAGCAAAGGACGCCAGGGTGTCCGAGGACGGTCCGCTTTGCGCCATTCTGGCGTCGGACCTAGCGGCGAGAACGGAGCAGATTCGGCGGACGCGGACCATCAAGCGGGCGATGCCTCCCGGCGCCGCGGACGCCATTGCCGAGGCGGAGTCCGCCTGGGCGGTTCTGCTGTCGGGTGGGAAGTATCGCAGGTTTTCCATTTCCGACATGCGCGTCGCACCGCTTCTTGAGACCTCCTGGGGGCAGGACGAAGACGAAGAAGGGCAGGCTTGCGCCAACTACTACACGCCGAATGGCTACGTCTGCGGATGCGTCGCCCTCGTCGGCGCCCAAATCGCCAGATTTTGGCGGTTTCCGACCGAATCCCGTCCTTCCGTGGAACGGACGTGCTCCGTATCCGGGAGGAGAAGATCGTTCGCGACCATGGGGGGGACCTATTCGTGGAACGACATGCCGTCGACATTCTCCTCCCTGTCCCTCAGGCAACGCGAGGCCATCGGGAAGCTCTGCTACGACTTCGGCGTGGCAACGTACATGGACTGGGACCCGAGGGGATCCGGAACGGGCGGATTCTGCCTTGACGATGCTTTCACGACCGTGTTCGGCTACGCCAATTCCCGCGTGTATGCCGGGGAGCCGGGCGGAGCCTTCTCGCAGGACATCATCGAACGGACGGTTCTAGCGAATTTGGACGCCGGTTGTCCCGTTGCGCTTGGCCTCGACGGGCATGAGGTGGTCGCCGATGGCTACGGCTATGCCTCCGGAACGCTCTACACGCACCTGAACATTGGATGGAACGGGGATGATGACGCCTGGTACCATTTGCCCGTGGTGGACGGCTACACCTATCGGAGCTCGGTTCTCGACGAAGTTGTATATAACGTATTCCCCGAAAAGACGGGCGACTTGCTGACGGGACGCGTTCTGGACGAGAGCGGCCAACCGGTGGCGGGCGCAACGGTTTCCGCCGGGGAGGCGATGGCCAGAACCAATGGAAAGGGAATCTGGGCGTTGTGGATCGAGGGCGGCGCGACATGGGACGTCGAGGCGCGGATGGGCGACCTTGCCGCAGGCTGCACGGTAGATGTCGGGCGCAGCGTTTCGTCAAGAGTGACGGAAGATTCCGTTTGGGAGCGAACCGGAAATCCTGGCAACAGCTGGGGCAACGACATCGTGCTTCCGGGCCTCGTGACGGAACAACCGCTGCCGGTTTTCCGCTTCTACTCGAAGAACTACCGTGGACACTTCTTCACCATCGACGAGAAGGAGAAGAACATCCTGATCGCGACGAACCCGAACTGGAAATACGAGGGCGAAGCCTACCGGGCGTTCATGGAGGAAGCGCCGGGCACGACGGCGCTTTACCGGTTCTACTCGAAGGGCTACCGCGGGCACTTCTTCACGGTCGACGCCGAGGAGGCGGAAACGGTGAAGAAGAACCCGAACTGGAAATACGAAGGCATCGCCTACTACGTGTATCCGGAGAAGGTCGAAGGCTCCGTGCCGGTGTTCCGGTTCTGGAGCAAGGCCTACCGCCACCACTTCTACACGACCGACGAGGCCGAGAAGGACACGCTGATCGCCACGAACCCGAACTGGAAGTACGAGACCGTCGCCTTCTGGGCGCTGCCCGCGGAGGACGACAAGGCGAAATTCGCAATGCGCAAGGCCCAAGACGCAATGCGCAATGCAGAAATCCTCATGCTGAATGAGGAACCGGACGCACCGGGATTCGCACTGGAAACGGAAGACGGGGAGCGGATCGCCACGCCGGGCGTGGCCAAGGTCGGGAATGCGCTCCTCGAGACACGCGGAGAGGCGCCGGACGCCGCGGAGCTTGCCTCTCACGCAGAGAGCGCAGCGTTCAAATCTCACGCAGAGAGCGCAGAGAACGCAGAGTCTTCTTCTCACGCGGAGTCCGCGGAGGTCACGGAGGCCCTTCCCTTCCGTCTGGCGCTGCCCACCGGCGTCTGGAGCGCTTCGCTCTGGAGCGCCGCGGAAGGCATGCTCGAAGAGGAGGAGGCCGAAGGCGCCTTCGACTTCGCCCTGCCCGCGACCAGCGTCTGGCACTGGCTCCGCGTCCGCGACGCGGCGGACGAGGACGCCGACAACGCCTTCTCCCTCTGGCTCCGCGCGGAGTAGGCGAGTCGGGTCCGGGAAAAGCACAAGACCAAACAAGAGATGTCGCCATGAAACGATATGCACCTTTGCAGAATCATCGCTTGTCCGTCCTTGCACTTTCGATGCTGCTCTCCGCTGCTCCGGTTTCCGTCCGAGCCGCCACCCAGATCGTAGACGGTGTTCGTTGGACCTACACGGTCTCCCGAGGCGAAGCGACGATCGGAGACGGAACCGACCCGGCGATTTCGACGTCCATCCGTTCCCTTGTCGACATTCCTTCCCGCCTGGGAGGATGTCCGGTCGTTGCCATCGCCCCGTACGCATTCACGGACTGCAACATCCGCGAGGTCTGGATTCCGGGAACGGTGCGGACGATCGCTGGCTCCGCTTTCTGGTGTTGCTACAGGCTAGAGGAGTTTTTCGTCTCCGATGACAATCGCTGGTTCGCCTCGGAAGATGGCGTCCTTTTCTCGCGAGACGGGAAGAATCTCCTGGTCTATCCTCCTTCGCGGTCTGGATCGCACTACGAAATTCCTCGAGGCGTGAAAACCGTGGACTGGAGCGCCTTTTACGGGAACAGAAATCTGGTCTCGATTTCAATCCCTCCTGAGACGGAAGAATTGGGTTGGTTCTCGTTTCAGTTCAATTTCAAGCTCGAACGAATCAATGTCGATTCTCGCAACATGGCCTTTATGAGCATTGACGGCTCATTGTTTACAAAAGATGGTCGTCAGTTGATTGTTTGCCCGAAGCCTAGTGCGGACCATGTCATTCCTTATGGAGTTGAACGAATCGGGCCATACGCATTCGACATGGCTTTCAATTCGAATCTCAAGAGCGTGACATTTCCAGACACCCTTCTTTCCATCGGCGAGGGCGCTTTTACCGGGTGTGAGAACCTTTCATCCGTCACAATCGGATCCAGCCTTTCCGTCATCGGACATGGCGCCTTCAACGGATGCGACGATCTTTTGTCGCTTTACATTCCTCCATCCGTCACATCGATCGGACCGCATACATTCGAGCAATGGAATGGCGATGGACTTCGGCAAATGCGGCTTCCCCGTTGGTTTGAAGGGAAGACGGATTCATTCGGCATTCCAGAAGATTGCAAGCTGGTGTTTTACGACGTGGCGCCGGCCGATGCGACGCAACGAAGCATCCACCGGTTCTACTCGAAAAGATACAAGGGGCATTTCTTTACGATCAACGAAACGGAAAAGGACGAATTGATCGCGACCAATCCGAATTGGAAATACGAAGGCGTGGCCTATCGCGGATTTTCGGATCGGGTGGGGACGTCGGTTCCTTTGTATCGTTTCTACTCGAAGAATTACAAGGGCCATTTCTTTACGACCGACGAAAACGAACTCCATTCGGTGCTGGATTCGAATTCGAACTGGAAATATGAAGGCATCGCCTACTACGTGTATCCGGCGATGGTCGACGGGGCGGTGCCGGTGTTCCGGTTCTGGAGCAAGGGATACCGGCACCACTTCTACACGACGAGCGCGAAGGAGCGCGACGACCTGATCGCCAACAACCCGAACTGGAAATACGAATGCGTCGCGTTCTACGCGATGCCGGACGAGGGGGGCGGCTCCGAGGAGACGCCGGTCGAGGGGGAGATCGTGGCCCTTACGACCTCGGCCCGGAACCAGCAGTGGAGGCTCGCCCACGGAAACGTCGTTCCGGGATCCCTGACCGTGTATCTCGACGGCGTTCGGACGTTCGTGGACAACGCGGACGGGACTCTGGCCGCCTCGGGCGTTTCGGCGAGCGGACGCGTCAATTACCAGTCCGGCGCGATCACGGTGACCTTCAATTCCGCCGCCGTCGCCGGAAGGCGGGTGACCGCCAGCTACCGGTATTCCGCGGCCTCCGCCGCGTTCTCCGCGGCGGGCGCCGCGGAACGATCGGCCGTCCAATGCGCGCCGTGGACGCTCGCGGCCGCGGCCGGCGCCGTCATTGCCGTCCCGGGCGTGACGGACGTAGGCGGCGCGGCCGTCGAGACTCGCGCCGACGCGCCGGACGAGGAGGATCTCTCGTCGCCGCGGACGGACGCGTCCTACGGTCCGCTCGCGCTGAGCCTGTCGCTGCCCGGCGGCGCGTTCGACGCGGAGCTGTGGAGCGCGGCGGACGGTACGGTCGCCGAGGAGAAGGCCGAAGGCGCGTTCGAGTTTCCGCTGCCCGTGTCCGGCGTCTGGCACTGGCTCCGCGTCCGCGACGCGGCGGACGAGGACGCCTCCGACGCCTTCTCCCTCTGGCTCCGCGCGGAGTAGCGGTCTACGCCGTCCGATCCGGCGCAACGGCTTTCGTTCGCGAAAGCCCGTTGCGCCGGGGGGCCGCATCTGCTAGAATCCGCGCCATGAAGCCGATTGCCCGCGACACCCGCCGCCTCGTCTCCCGCGCCGCAGAACGGCTCGCGTGGACCTCCGCCCGTCCGAAAGGAAAACAAGCCATGAAACAACTGACGAAAACACTTCTTGCCGCGATACTTGTCTCCGCGGCGCTCGTCTCGCCCGCCCGGACCATCTACGTCTCCGTGGATGGACTGGATTTCCACTACAACGAATCCGAAGGACGATGGTACTACTACGACAACGACAACGGATACTACCATTACTTCGACGGCGAGCCCGGCGACAGTTGGGAAAACGCGTATTCACGCATCGACTCGGCCTGTGACGATGCCGAGTCCGGGGACACCGTGCTCGTGGGACCGGGCACATACGACTCTGGCCCAGATATTTGGGACGACCATGGTAAGAATCTTGTCATTCGTTCCGTTGCCGGAGCGGAACAGACGATCATCGAAGAAGACTCTGTTTGGCTTGGCGGCACGGACCGGATCATTGGATTCACCATTCAAAATGCCTCAAGGGACGGGCTTTCTGGTCTTTCTGGTGGATATGCCGACTCCTGCGTCATTCGCAATTGTGGCGGAACGGTGACGGGTCGAAGCAGCTATTCCGGATTGATGGTCGAAAGTTACACCGGCGGTGGCGCTGGTGGCGCCATCCTCACAGACTGCGTCATCGAGAACTGCCTAGGCGTAGGCGCCTCTTCCTGCACGCTTGACCGTTGCATCGTCCGCAACTGCCGGGGGAACGACTGCGGCGGCATCAGCGGTTGCATCGCCTACAATACGCTGATCGTCGGCAACCGGGCCGAGGTGATGGATCCTGCCGATCCTTGGGAGGGGTATTGTGGCGGCGCCGATGACTCGACACTCTACAACTGCACGGTCGTCGGCAATTACGCCGGGCGCCGTTTCGGCGGCGTCGGCGGCGTGATTGAGAATAACGACGGCAGTTGGACCCACTATGGATGGGAATGCGATGTCTACAACTCCATTGTCGTGAACAACACCTGTGGAAACGGTACGGTTTCCAACTACGGACAATACAACTGGGGAAATGGAATTGACGGTTCGACATTCGCCTACTCCTGCTCCTATCCGAAACCCGCTGGTACGGGCAACACCGGGACGGCGCCGCGGTTTGCGAACACGACGACCTACGCGCTCGCGTCGGGATCGGCCGGAATCAACGCGGGGAACAACGCTTACGTCCATGGTTCCTACGATCTGAACGGACTGCCGCGCATCTACGGCGGCCGGGTGGACATGGGGGCGAGCGAATCCGTGGCCGCCTCGCAGATCTGCACCGTCCACTTCGATGCCAACGGCGGTTCGGTGGAAGTCGATTCGATGCTGTGCGTGATCGGATCGGCGCTCGGCATCCTTCCCGTTCCCTATCGCGAGGGGTTCCGGTTCGAAGGCTGGTTTGACGATCCGGACGAGGAGTGGGGCGAGCTCGCGACGGCGCAGACGACCGCTCGCGGCCGGAACATGTACCTCTACGCCCATTGGTCCGAGGAGACGGAATCTCCGTGGCAGCCGGTCTACCGCTTCTACTCGAAGAGCTACAAGGGACACTTCTACACGATCGACCCGGAGGAGCGCGCGACGCTGATGTGCACGAACCCGAACTGGAGATACGAGGGCGTCGCCTACTACGCCGCGACGGAGCAGGTCCAGGGGACGGTCCCGCTTCACCGGTTCTACTCGAAGAACTACCGCGGACACTTCTTCACCGTCGACGAGGACGAGATGTGGACGCTCCGGAACACGAACCCGAACTGGCGGTACGAGGGCGTCGCGTTCTACGTCTATCCGTCGCGGCGGTCGGATCCGACGCGCTCCTGCACGCCGATCTACCGGTTCTGGAGCAAGGGGTACCGGCACCACTTCTTCACGATCGACGAGGACGAGATGTGGGACATCCGCGAAACGAACCCGAACTGGAAGTACGAGGGCGTGGCGTTCTACGCCTTCGAGGACGAGCCGTAGCGCGTCCATCGCGCATTCCTTCACCATGTCTGCCGATGCCGGGCCATTCCCGACGGTCCCGGATTGGCCTCAGCGGCAAAAGCGTTCGTGAAAGGCCAGGAAGGAGGCCTTGGCGGATTCGGTCACGTGCAGGAGCTGGAAGGCGCCGCCGCAGGGAACGACGTTGGGGCTGGCGGACGAGACAACCAGAAGGCGCGGAATCTTGAGGCCTTCGGCGATGGAGTAGAACCCCGTCTGGTTGCCGATGGCAAGACGGACGGAAGAGAGGACGTCGAGGGCGTCGGCGAAATCCCGGATCGGGCGATGCTCGACGGGGAACCACGCCGAGGCGAACGCTTCGTGCTCCTCCTTCGTCCCCAGGAAGACGAGTTCGTCGCGGAACGGCTCGAGGAAGCCGAACGACAGTTCCTCGCTCGGGTACCTCGACGAGAGGAAGATGGCGATTTTGCGTCCGCCGAGGTCGGTTTCGCGTCCGCCGAACAGCCATGGGCGCGACAGGTCGGGGGGCTCCGCGAGCCATGGCGCCAGGGGAAGGTAGTAGTTCGGGAGGGAGTTGCCCCAGAGGGGGAGGCAGGTCTGCACGCGGAAGAAGTCCAGGTCGACGGCTCCGGCGGGAGTCTCCGGGGAAAGGGAAACCGAGGAGATGTAGGGCTGGCGCTCCAGCAGCGGGCGAAAGAGTTCGGCGCCGGCTTTGTCGAGAAGACGGTGCCGCATGACGACGCCGTCCGATTGAATCCGCTCGATGACGGTGTCCGTCCGGATGTGAAAGGCGAATCGGTCGCGTCCCGACGCGGCCGCGACGGCGCGGCAGAACGGCAGCGCGAACACGAGATCGCCGATCTTCCCGGAATGGGAGAAGACCAACGGCGCATCGCCGCTTGGCGGGGCGAAGACGCCGCTCCCGGTCCGCCCGGGAAGACGCTGGAGCGATTGGCGGGGAGGGCGCAGCGTCCCGGCCGACCAGGCAACGTCCGGATTCGGAGCCGACGACTTCGCGGCGGTCGCCGGCGAACGGCGCTTTTTTCCGGAAAGGACCGCGGCCATCGCGCAGACAAGCGCGGAAACCGTCCTTGGCGCGAGACTTCGTTTCATTTCCGTTCGTCGAGGAGAAGCTGGATCGTGCCGCGGAGGCCGAGGCAGCGCAAGTAGGTCCGTAGGGTGTCCTTCTTGCGGGAGAGCAGGGCCCAGATTGTCGCGGGGGGGCGTTTCGGGTCCCCGTGGACGTAGGAGCGGTCTCCCTGGAATGGCTCTTCGAGAAGCGACGGGCAGACGGAGCGGATGATTGCGACCTGATGGGCGGCCTTGATCCGATCCTCCCTCGGAAAAGACCGCAGGATCGATAGGATGCGACGGCAGTTGCAGGGCTGGATCGAGTCCATTCCGGGGATGATGTCGAGCGACTGCTCCACGGACGAGAGCCAGGAGCCGGCGCGCTGCTCGAGGTAGTAGCGGTCAACGGGGTCGAGTTCGCTTGGAACGGCGCGGCAGTGCTCCAGCCAGGCCGAATATGCGCGTTGCAAATCCGTCCGGTAGCGCACGTTCAGGAACGCCGATGTGAACTCCCGGATGTCCTGGGCCGTCTGAAGGAAATGGTGTGTTTCCCGGAAGTATTCTCGGACGGACTCCCAGACGCCTCCCCGGAGAACCGCGATGCGGCGCCTTTTGAGGGCGGAATGCGGATACTGGCCGAACGCGAAGAAGTTGCGATCCTCGTCAACGGCGAGACCCGCGCAGTGCTCGTCGTAGAGCCGGTAAAGGGCGGGATTCGGAGAACCCGTCCGCGGAACGAAGCGATGGGGGCGGCCGAGGATGGCGGCGAGGCGTGGCGGCACGTCCCGGTCGCCAATCCGCAAACGGCGGTGGTCCATCGTGAACGTCCCGTATTCGACGCCGGCATGTTCAAGCAGGGCGGCGAGCGTGCGCGAATCATATCCGGCGGTGAGAGGAAGCTGGACGCGTCCGGGGTAGTCGGCCGCGATGCGGCGGAGGAGGACGTCGAACGCGTCGATGACGGCGGCAATGCGCGCCTCATTGGTGTGGAAAGCGGGTGCGGGCGGTTCCGGCGGCCGCTCGAACGGTGTCCCGGACGAGAAGTCGAGTCCCTGGCAGGGAAGAAGGCGAAGGACGCCGGGTTGCGGGGTGAGGGGCCCCGGATAGAAGTCCATGCCGCCGAACTGGTGCTTGAGCCCGGGGCTGCGCGGGTGCAGCCCGAGATGTTCGTCGAGCAGCGCGAGGCTGGACGAGCAGTCGCCGCCGCGGAAGAAGACGCCGAGGAGGCCGCAGGCGTCCATGCGGAGGCGGCCGTCGCGCAGAAGAAGCCATCGTCCGCTCCAGGCGTCGAGGACGCGCTCGAGCGCCCCGTCGGTTTCGCACGCGGCGGCGGCGGAGAGCGGGTCGGGGACGGCGGGGTCGCAGGACCAGGCGAGGCCGAGCAGAACGGTTCGGCGGTCGGACGTGGCGCGGACCCGCAGATCGGGGTGGTACGAGAGGATGAAGCCGTCCGGCAGTTCAAGGTGGCGGAAGTCGTGGCGGTCGAATCGGCGGCGCGAGAGGATGAACTGACGGGTGTGGATGCACGGGGCGGATTGTGACAACCCGGCATGCGTCCCGAAATGCACCTTGTCGGCGGCGAGGCGGATGTCGCGGTCGAAGAGGGGGGTGAAGTCTGCACCATGCTTCCACAGCGCGAACGGGAAGGAAATCTGGTCTCGCCGGGATCCGGCGGCCAGCTCCTCCCACCAGGTCGCGAAAACGGCGCGGACGCGAGGATCGGTCGGACGGAGGGCGACGATCGTCGTCTCCGCGAAGGGATGCCTCTCCGGCAGTCCGACTGCGAGGTAGCGGGCGGCCTGGGCGCGGAGGAGGGCGGGATCGTCGTTGCCGTAGAACACGCACGTCTCCACTTCGTCCCGGATGTTGTCGCGGTCGAAGTGCCGGAGTGTCGCGATCGGATTCGGTCCGGCGAGCAGCTTTTCTCGGATTTCGCGTTCGACGCCGGGCAGAAGCGTGATGTTGCCGTCGATCCACACGACTGTCTCGGCATCGGGGAAGAGGTCGGGGGCGTGGAGCTTGTGCCAGCGTGCGGTGCGGGTCGGGTCCTCGTCCGTCCACTCGAACGGGCGGTAGGTCCACGGGCCCTCCTCGGCGGCGGGGGCTGGCGCGAAGTAGATGTAGTCCGTCTCGGGGTCCGGCGCCTCCGGGAGCTTGAGCGTCTCGTAGCCGCCGGCGATGGCGGTGTAGACGACATGGCGCGCGGGGGCGGCACGGCCGGCCCTGGCCTTGCGCCAGACCTCGAGGCGGGCGTCGCGGAGCCAGTCGGGGACGGGAACCCATGCCGGAATCCGGAAATCGGGAAAACCGTCGGAATCGATGGCCGGGCGCCTGGGCTTGGAGATGTCGCCCGCCGCGGCAAGCCATGCATGGTGGCGTACGCCGTCGGTGCGCCAGACGTCGTTGTTCGCCGCCGTTTCGTCGAGCGAAAGGCGTGCGCCGCACAGGCGTGCGAGGAGGAGGACGCGGGCTTCGTCGGGGCGGGGGAGGGGGAAACCGGAAAGCCGGACGGTCCCGGCGGGGGACAGGTCGGTCCGGTCGAGCGCGGCGGGGTCCGCGGGCGTCTCGTCGCGTGTCTTCTCCGCCGCGAAGGGAGCGGGGGGGCCCGCCACGGCGCCGGCGGCGGAATGGTCGAGAAGCGAGCAGTAGAGGTCGATGTAGCGGGCGGCCATCCGGCAGACCGTGTTGCGGGCGCCTTCGCCGTTCTGCCAGGCGCGGACGGCCTCGGCCGCGCGCTCGAACGCGGCGGGACTTCCCGCCGCTTCGCGGATGGCGGCGAGGATGGAGTCCGGCGTCGCGTCGGGGGGGAGGAGACGGCCGCCGCCGGCGCATTCGGAGCGGAGGCGCTCGCCGGGGGCGCCGAGATCGAACGCGAAGACGGGGAGCCCGGCGGCCCAGCACTCGGTCAGGGTGTGGCACCAGGTTTCCGGCCATGGCGAGAGAATGGCGGCGAAGGAAGGCCGGATCTCCCGGACGCGCGCGGAGAAGTCGTTGCGTGCGTAGGGGCCGTGGAAGACCAGGCCGGGGCGGGCAAGGTCGGCAATGCGCATGTGCGTCGTGCCCAGGACGTGGAAGACGACGGTCCGTCCGCCGTCGATCTCCGCCATCGCCGTGACGATGTCGGAGCCCTTGTCCGGCGTAAAGGCGCCGGGGACGAGGACCCGGAGGGGTTCTCCGGGCGTCGGGGGGGCGGCGAGCGATTCGAAGGCGGGGAAGTCCCGCCCGTGGGGGACCACGCGGAAGTCGGCGTCCCGTGCCTTCAGGACGGGCAGAAGCGCCTCGAGGCGCGCCTTCGCGTCCGGCGAGGTCGTGACGAACGCGTCGCAGAACGGGGCGATCCGATCCTCGAACCGGCGCCTCCAGGCGGCGGCGAAGCCGGGGTCCAGAACCGGGCCGTCGGGCAGCAGGGGAATCCAGTCCAGGAACTTCGTCTCGCCGTCCTCGACGCCGTCCGGGTGGAAGCGCCGGCGCGAATCCAGGAGCTTCAGGGCGGGGCTTGCGGCGTAGTAGTCGTGGAAGGAGAAAACGACCGGGATGTGGAGCGCGCGCAGGCGGGGGAAGAACCCGGCGCTGCCGCGAAGGAGGTGGCGCACATGGACGATTTCGACGCCGAGGTCGAGAGCCCAGTCGACGAGCGTATCGTCGTATTCGGCGAGGGAATGGGTGCCGAGCGGGACGAAGTCGGAAAGCGCGTGTTCGCGGATCGGTGCGGAACCGGGCCGAGATGCGTCGAGCAGTTTCATCCGCCGCCCGTCGCAGACCAGCACGAACGACTCGAACGAGCCGTCCAGGGCCCTGGCCAGATCGCAGGTGGTGTGGAACGTGCCGCCGTTCAGGACCCCTCCCAGGACGAACAGGAGGCGGGGCCGCGGCCGCAGACCGCCCGCGATGGAGGAGGCGACGAGGCGGAAGAGGGGCCGGGCCGCCTCCCAGCCGCGGAACCCGGCGGTCTGGAGGAAGTCCAGCTCCGGATAGCGCGCCCGGAGGATTGCGCCGGCCTTGCGGACGCGCTCGGATTTTTCCGCCGATCCGAAGGAGGCGGCGTTGAGGTGCCAGACGAACGAGCGCGGAACGATGCGGTGCGTCCATCCGCGGCGGCTGGCGCGGAGGCACAGGTCGTTCTCCTCCCCGTATCCCTTGCCGAACGTCTCTTCGTCGAAGCACCCGACGTCGTCGAGCATGGCGCGCTTGAGATACAGGCAGAAGCCGTGGCCGGTGTGCCAGTCGAACACGGCGTCCGGCCCGTGCATCCACCCGCGGGCGACCTGCGCCACGGAGAGATGCGGCGGCATTCCGTTGAAACCGGCCTCGGGAACGGAAACGGCGCCGGAGTTGTTCGAGACGGCCGTGGCGCTGCCGATCCGGTCGTCGCCGTAGGCGGCGAGCCGGAGCGTGTCGGACCAGCGGGGGGAGACGACCGTGTCGTTGTTGAGAAGGATGACGTCCCGGCGCCCGGCGGCGCGGATGCCGTGGTTGCATGCGCCGGCGAATCCGGCGTTCTCGTCGAGGCATTCGACCCGGACGCGTTCCGGGTAGGCGGCGGCGAGCCGCCGGAGCATCGGGCGGACGCTCGGGTCGCGGCTGCCGTTCTCGACGAAAAGCAGGAGGACGTCCGGCGGCGTGTGCTCGAGGAGCGACGCAACGAGCGGCGGCAGGAGCTCCGGGTGGTCGTAGACCGGGACGACAACGGCGAGCGGAGCCATGGGCGCGGCCTGGGCGCGGGCGCGGCGGACGGACGCGGCGCGGACCTCCGAGCCGAACCGCACCGGGCGCAGAATGTCCATCAGCTCCAGCGAACTGGCGGCGGTGGGGCGGACGCCCGTTCCGAAGCGCCCGGCGTGTGCGACCAGCGGATTGGCGGAGGGGGGATCGTCGTCGTCGTCGCAGCCCGCATCGGCGGCGGCGGCGATGGCGGCGTCGAGGAACCGGTCCGCGACGCGCCGCCGCGTCCGCCATCCGTCGAGGCAATAGTCGAGCAGGGGCGAGGAGAAATGGATGGACGACACCTGCGGATGCGCCCAGCAATAGTAGTCGCGGTCGAACAGGCCCGACCGGCGGGTGGCGAGGACGTCCTCGAGGAGGCGGATGCCGGCCAGCCGATCCTTCCGGAACGCGTCGAAAAGCCCGCGAAGCATGCCGATGGAGGAACCGAGCCGCTGGAGAATCCGGTCCCGCCGGGAGAATCCCGCCCGAAAGGCGGCCAGTCCGGCCGGTTCCCCGGACTCGACCAGGGGAGGGCGGGCCGCCCCGCGGTCGCAGGTCGGGGGCGGATCCGTGGCTGGGGTCTTCGGGCGTTCCATCGGAGCGGTGATTCTAGGGCAAAACAGGTCGTTTCGCAACCCAAATATTGCAATTGCGCCCGCCGTGCCGTTCTGATAGAATCGCCCGCCGAAGGGCATGAATGGAACAGACCAGGGGACATTCCGGGCGGACGCGGATCGCGCGCTTGCGAGTCAAGCGGCGGAACGACGGGGCGAAGTCGAGTTTCTCGAGCGCCTGTGCCGGATCGAGCGGCGGCAGAAGGATGCCGCCATCGAGGCTCTGAAGCGGTCGCTAAGCTGGCGCCTGACGGCGCCGCTGCGGCTGGCGGTGGAGGCGGCGGCCGCCCTGCGCCGGTTCGTTTTTCCCGTTCCGGCTCCGTTGCGCCCTCTTCCGCCGCGTCCCGCCTCGTCGCTGTTCGCCGCGCCGGAGGAGCTGGCGCGCCAGCGCGCCGCCGCGCCGCGAGGAGGCCTTTCGTTTTGCGTGGCCGTACCGCTCTCGGATCCGTCCGACGCGCGTCTCTCCGCGCTCCGCGACTCGCTGCTGGCCCAGACCTTTCCCGCGTGGGAGCTCTGCGCCGTGGATTCGTCGGGGCCGGAGGACGCCGCCCGCCACGAACGGATCCTTCGCGAGGACGCCGCCGCGGGCGACCGCATCCGGTTCTCCCGCGCCGCCGGCGGCGTCGCGGACCGGCTCTCCGCCGCGGTCGGCCTTTCCGCGGCGCCGCTGGTGCTGGTCCTCGGACAGGACGACCTTCCTGCGCCCGACGCCCTGTTCCGCTTCGCGGAGGCGTTCGCGTCCGCGGGCGATCCCGCGTTCGTCTATGCGAGCGGCCTGCTCGTGCGGGACGGGTTCCGGTTCGATCCGTCGAGCGTGCGGGACGTCGTCTCCGTGCTGCCGCGCCCGGACTTCTCCCTCGATGCGTTCCGCGGGCACGATTTCGTCGGCCGCGGCTTCGCCTGCCGCCGCGCGCGGCTCGAGGCGGCGGGCGGGTTCCGCGCGGAGGCGGGAAGCGCCGCGACGACGGATCTGCTCTTCCGGCTTTGCGAAACCGCCGGCGGCGGACCGGCGCACATCGCGGCGCCGCTGCTCGCCGATGCGGCGCCCCTCGTCCCCGTCGTTCAGGACGGGGCGTCCGCCGAGGCGCGCGTCGCCGACGCGCGCCGGGCCCTCGAAGCCCATCTGGCCCGGACCGGCTTCGAGGCCCGCGTCGAGACGCCGAGCCCCGGCCGCGCGTTCTTCCGCGTCCGCCCGCCCCGGCCCGATCCGGCGCCGCTCGTCTCGATCGTGATTCCCAACCGCGAGAATCCGAACGTGCTGGAGACGTGCGTCCGCTCGATCCTTTCCCGGACCCTCTATCCGAACTACGAGGTCGTGATCGTCGAGAGCGGCAGCTCGAAGCCGGAGACGTTCGCGCTCTACGACCGGCTTTCGGAGGATCCGCGCGTCCGAGTCGTCCGGTTCCCGAAGAGGCCGGACGAACCGTTCAACTATTCGAAGAAGTGCAACTTCGGCGCGGCGCAGTGCCGCGGGGAGTTCCTCCTCATGCTCAACAGCGACACCGAGGCCGTCCTGCCGGACTGGATGGACGAGATGCTCGGTTTCGCCGCGCGCCCCGACGTCGGGGTCGTCGGCGCGCTGCTGCTCTTCGGGAACGCGACGGTCCAGCACGCCGGGCTCCGGCATCGGCCCGGCGGCCTGCCCGACCATATCGAGCGATCCGCCGCGGCGCTTTCGCCCGGCCGGATGGGCCGCCTGCTCCACGTGCAGGAGTACGAGGCGGTCACCTTCGCCTGCGCGATGGTTCGGACATCCGTCTGGGCGGAGCTCGGCGGACTCGACGAATCGTTCGCCGTCGCGTTCAACGACGTCGATTTCTGCTACCGGGCCCGGGCGCGCGGCCTCAAGGTCGTGTGGACCCCGTTCGCGACGCTCTTCCACCACGAATCGCTTGTCCGCGGTTCGGACTTCGCCGGTCCCAACCGGGCGCGCTTCCTCGGCGAGATCGCGCACCTGCGCGAACGCTGGGGCGGCCTGCTGGCCCGCCCGGATCCCTTCTTCGACGATCTCGCCTTCACGTCCCTGCCCGGAATCCGGTAGCGCCATGCCGTTCCGTCCTTTCGAACCGTTCGCCGCCTTCGCCCGGATCGTCCGGCGCGACGGTCTCGCCGTCTTCCCCAAGGCGGCGAAATACGCCTTCTCCCCGACCGCGTGGCGCTGGCTGCTGTGCGGGGGGGCGGGGGCCGCCCGCGGCGTCGCCGAGGCGGACGTCGAGACGATCCGCGCGTCGCGCTGGTTCGATGCGGAGTGGTATCTGCGGAAGTATCCCGACGTGCGGCGCTCCGGCGTCGATCCGGCCGCCCATTACGCCGAGTTCGGACGAGGCGGAGGCTTCGATCCGGGGCCGTATTTTTCGTCGGAGGAGTATCTCCGGCTCAACGAGGACGTTCGCGTCGGCGGCGACAATCCCCTCGTCCACTTCGAGCGGTGCGGCCGGGCGGAAGGCCGCCCGATTTCGGCCATCCAGTGCCGGAGGACCGCCTTTCCCGAGGGGGCGATCGAAACCGAGCGCCCGTTCCCCGCCCCTCCGCGCCGCCATCGGCGCGTCGCCGTGTTCGCCGCCTTCTTCCCGGACGGGCGGATTCCGGAGACGACGCTTTGCTACCTGCGGGGCCTGCGCGAAGTCGCGGACGACATCCTTCTCTTCGCCAACTGCCCGGTGTTCCCGGACGAGCTCCGCAAGCTGGACGGGCTGGTCCGCCACGCCGGGTTCCGCGTCCACGGCGGGCACGACTTCCTTTCCTATCGACTCGGATACGAGAAGGCCCGCGAGCTCGGGCTGCTCGACGCGGCGGCGACCGACGAGCTGATCCTCGCGAACGACTCGTGCTACGGGCCGGTGTTCCCGTTCCCGGAATGCTTCGCGAAGATGGCGGGCCGCCCGTGCGACTTCTGGGGCATGACCGCGAACGCCGGCGCGTACCGCTCGGAGCATGTCCAGTCCTTCTTCTTCGTGTTCCGACGCCCCGTGCTGGACGGAACCGCGCTCGGCCGGTTCCTCGGCGGCGTCGAGGTCCTCGGATCGAGATGGGAGGTCGTCCGCCGCTACGAGGTCGGCTTCACCGCCGCGCTCGAGGAGGCCGGATACGCGTGGGACACGCTCGTGCCGCGGGACTTTTCCGCCCGGCATGGCGGGGACATGGCGATGCGGCGCGTCCTCGAAACGCTTTCCGTCCACGGCATGCCGCTCGTGAAGGCGAAGGGACTGGACACCTACATGGTCGACGACCGGGACGCCGTCCTCGACTTCATCCGGGCGCGCAATCCGGCGCTCGCGGCGGCCATCCCGCCGCCGCCGCCGCCCGTGGACTACGAGGCGGTGCGCCGTCTTCGCAAGGAGGCCGCCCAACCATGAAACGGCTGTCTTCCTTTTTCCTTTCCCTGCTGCGACTGCTGCAGCGCGACGGTCTTCTGTTCTTTGCAAAATGCATTCGCTACGCGGCGTCCCCGAAGGCGTGGCGGTGGGTGCTCGGCGGCGTGGATGGCGCCGACCCGTCCTTTCCCAGAACGCTCCGCGATGACGCAAGGGCCGTCGCCCGCTCCCCCTGGTTCGACGCGGCGTGGATCCTGCGCGAGTATCCCGGCGCGGCGGCGGCGCGATGCGCCCCGGCGGAGTGGTATCTGCGCCAGTCGAATCCGGTTCTCGTCCATCCGGGACCGGAATTTTCCGACGACGAGTATCTGGCCCTGAACTTCGACGCCTTTCTGGTCGGCGCGCAGCCTCTGCTCCATTTCGACCGTTCCTGCAAGACGGAATCGCGGCAGGTGTCGTTTTTGGAGGAGGGTTCTTCGTTTCCGGCGCAAGCTCGTCCGATGCGAATCTCCTTCGGCGTCATGCCGAAGCGAAGCGGAAGAACGGCGATCTTCGCGGCCTTTTCCGGCGACGGCCGGGTGTCCGAACGGGCGCTTCACTACATGCGCGGCCTGCGGGAAGTGGCGGACCACATCGTATACGTCTCGAACAGTCCGATTCTTCCTGGAGAGGAGAACAAACTGCGCGGTCTGGTCGCGGAAGCGCTCTGCGAATTCCACGGGGAGTACGATTTCGGCTCCTGGAAGCGCGGCTGGGGAATCGCCCGCGAAAAAGGACTGCTCGCCGCCGACAGGGTCCACGAGGCGATTCTCGCCAACGATTCCTGCTACGGTCCCGTCTTCCCCTTCGGAGAGGCATTCGACAAAATGTCGGAACGGAGTTGCGACTTCTGGGGCCTTGCGGCGAACGTTCCTTCCAAAAGCTCGAAAATCGGTGGCCAGAGAGAACACATCCAGTCCTATTTCATGGTCTTCCGGCGCCGGCTCCTCGACGCCGACGCCGTCGACCGCTTCCTCGGCGGCGTCGAACGGCTCGGCGACAGGCTCCGCGTCATCGAGCGCTACGAGACCCGCCTCACGGCGGCCCTCGCGGCGGAGGGCTTTTCGTGGGATACGTATCTTCCGCGCGAATACTACCGGAAAGTGCGCGGCGATCCGTCCATGAAAAAGCCTCTTTCGGCCATGCGGAGGTATCGGATGCCCCTGCTGAAGGCGAAGGCGCTCGGCCCCGACGCCGACGAGCCCGCGGAGGAGACCCTGGCGTTCGTGCGTTCGGTCAACCCCGAACTGGGCCGGCTCGTCTCCCCGGCGGCGTTCCGGCCCGTGCCCTCCGCGGAGCGGCACGCCCGGATCGCCGCCCTGTCGAAGGCCCATCCCGACGCCCTCGACAGGAACGCCGCCCGCCTTCGGTCCCGGATCGCGGAGGGCGAGAGGCCCGAGGCGCTGTTTCTGGTGTCATCGGCGGACGGCTTTGCCGCCGCCGGCGCCTTCGAGGCCCTGCTGGGCCGGCGCGATCCGTCGTTCGCGCCGCGCATCCGCGTCGTGCCGGATTGCCGCGAAGACGATGTTTCCGGAAGGATGGCCCGGTGCCTGGAGCGGCTGGAGGCGCGGTATCCGGACGCGGACGTCCGCGCCGCGAAGCGGGACGACGACGGCTTCTGGAAGGACGCGATCGGCGGCGCCGCCGTCGTCTTCTACCCCACGGCGGCCCATGCCTTCCCGTATCTCTACGCGCCGCGCTGGTCGGTGGGCCGCGGCTTTCTTCCGATTCTCGTGTTCGATGCGTCTCTTGCCGGTCCGGGACCCTTGGAGACGGAGCTCGCCCGGCAGAACTATGCCTACTTCTGGAAGGTCGTCTTCACGGACCGCGCCGCGTTCGACGCCTATGCCGACCGCTCGATCAGGAAAGGGGCGAACGCCATGTTCGCGACGTCCCCGGAGGATGCTTTTTCCGCGCTGATGGGAGAGTTCCAGCCATGACGATCGATGATTTCCGCACGGTTCCTCGCAAGGGATCGTTCTCCTTCCGAGACGCGTGGAGGCTCGCGGCCGCCGTGTCCGCGGGCCTTGCCGCGGCGGCGGCGGTCTGCTCCTTCGTCCGTGTTCCCGGCTGGCTCGAGGCCGACGTCTGGTCCTGGCGGCGGTTCGCCGCCAGGACGCTTCTGCTTTCCGTCCCCCTGTCCGCCCTGGCCCTCCACTTGTTCTGGCCGGCGGAACGCATCTGGGGCTTTGTCGACCGCAACCGCTTCCGCATCGCGGCCGCCATCCTCTTCGTCGCGACGCTTCTGGAGCTGAACGGCTCGTCCATCGGGATGTGGAACCAGTATCTGCCCAACGACAAGGCCGCGGCTCCGCTCTTCGGCGTCCCGCGGGGGATCCGGTCGGACGAATGGGCCGTCTTCACGCCCATGACGCTGGCGCAGTCGTTCGCCCGGCCGTCCTGGCCGTACTTCAACGACATCCCCCGCGCCGCCCGGACGGACATGTTCTCCGTCTACGCGCAGCCCGTCCGGCATCCCCTGGTCGTCTTCCGTCCGTTCCTCGCCGGACACGTCCTGTTCGGCTTCAGGCGCGGGCTCGCGTTCTTCTGGGTCGGGCGATGGCTCGCCCTTCTCCTGGCCGCCTACGAACTCTTCAAGCTGCTGACCGACGGCAGCAAGGCGCTTTCCGGCGCAGCGGCGGCATTGATCCTGTTCTCCCCCGTCGTCCAATGGTGGGGCGCGATCAACGCATTGGCGGAGATGCTGGTCTTCGGGTCGCTGTTCGTGGTCTGCCTGGATCGGTTCATGACGGGGCGAACGCTCCGCGACCGATGGCTGCCCATCGCCGGGATGGCGTATTGCGGCGTCGCCTACGCGATGACGCTCTATCCGGCCGCGATGGTACCGCTCGCCTACGCCTTCGCGGCCCTTTCGCTCTGGACGGTTCTCCGGCGCGCGAAAGGGTTCCGCGCGGACGCCGCAACGTGGGCCTTCGCGGCCCTTGCCGCGCTCGTGGCGGCCGGGTGCCTGGGCTGGTACCTCCATCTTTCCGGGGACGCGTTCCGCACAACCGCCGGAACGGTGTATCCGGGGAGTCGCTTCCATTGCGGGGGAGGAGCGAAGGCCTGGCACCTGTGCCGGTCGTGGGGCGATTTGTTCCTCCCGTGGACCTCCGACGGAGCCCTGAATTCGTTCGAGCTTTCGGCGTTCTTCGACTTCTTCCCCCTTGGGCTCGGTCTTGCGGTCTTCCTGTTCGTCCGGCGCGGCGTTCGCGACCTGGCCAGCCTGCTGCTGGTCGCGGTGTCCCTTCTTCTGGGGCTGTATTGTCTCGTCGGTCTGCCGCATGGGGCGGCGGGGACGCTGCTGCTGTCGCGATCGACTCCGTCGCGGTCCCTCGTGGCGCTCGGTTTCGTCCAGCTGCTGTTGCTCGTCCGCTCCGTGTCGCTGCTCCGCCCGGTCCCTTCCGTCCGCCGGTCGCTCCTCTGTGCCGCGGCGTTCGCCGTCCTGGCCGTCTGGCTGTCCCGTCTGGCCTACCCGGCCTACCTGGGATGGCCGAGGCTTCTGGCGGTCGGCGTGGCCGCGGCGGCCTCCGCCTCGTTGCTGCTTCGGTTCTCCGCGTGGCCGCGGACGGCGGCCTTCTTTTTCGTCGTCCTCGCCTTCGCCGCAGGCGGGTTCGTCAACCCCGTCCAGCGGGGCGACGCGGGCGTCCTGTCGTCGGATCTGGCGCGGACGATCCGATCGATCGCCGAACGGGAGGGCGGCGCGTGGGCGGTGGACGGGGAAACCCTTCCGATGAACCAGTATCCCCTTCTCGTCGGCGCTCCGACGGTCAATGCGGGGAACGTCTATCCCGTCCTGGAGCGATGGGCGGAGGCCGATCCGGACGGGAAGGACCGGCAGACGTGGAACCGCTATGCCGTCAGCATGCGGTTCGACGTTCGGCCGGACGGCGGCCCGTCCTTCCGGCCGCTTGTCCAGGACTCCTTCCAGTGCGACGTCCCCCTGGCCCTTCTCGGACGCTGGAACGTTCGCTGGGTGCTGAGCCGGCGAAGGGGGCTGAAGGGCCTGTCCGGGGGCGGCCTCCGGCTTCGCCGCGTCGCCAAGGCGTCGGGATGGTACGTCTATGCCGTCGAACCGAATCCGGAATCCACGGCCGATCCAGGGCCTACCGGTACCTGAGGATGCACCAGATGGCGCGGAAGCCGTCCTTCCAGCCGATGTGCTTGCCCTCCTTGTAGGTGCGGCCGTTGTAGGAGATGCCGACCTCGTAGATGCGGAGCCCGGCGCGGGCGACGCGCGAGGTGATCTCGGGCTCGAAGCCGAATCGGTCCTGCTGGAGGGACGGGAGGATCTCCTTGAGGACGGGCGTCCGGAAGACCTTGTAGCAGGTCTCCATGTCCGTGAGGTTCAGGTTGGTGAACCAGTTGGAGAGCGTCGTGAGGAACCTGTTGCCGACGGAGTGCCAGTAGTAGAGGACGCGGTGGGGCGCTCCGCCCATGAAGCGCGAGCCGAAGACGACGTCGGCCTTTCCCTCGAGGATTGGGGCGAGCAATTGAGGATACTCGGCCGGATCGTACTCGAGGTCGGCATCCTGTACGATGACGGCGTCGCCCGTCGCGGCGGCGAAGCCGGTGCGTAGCGCGGCGCCCTTGCCGCGGTTGACGTCGTGCCGCAGCTTGACGAACGTGTTGTGCTCGTCGTCGGCGAAGTCTTCCATCACGGCGCGGGAGCCGTCCTTCGAGCAGTCGTCCACGAGGATGATCTGCTTTCGTATCGGCACGGCGCGGACGGCGTCCACGAGCCGCGCGAGCGTGCGTTCCTCGTTGTAGACGGGAATGACAACAGAAAGGACGAAATCGTTCGGAATGTTATTCATGCCGGGCATTCTATCACGGATGCATGCCAGTGGGCAAGCGGGGCTCCGAAGTGGAAATCGGCTGAGCCGGGCGGGATGGCGCTTCATGCCGGATGGCGGTCGCAAGATCGGGGTTGAACCGTTCCACGAGTTCCAGGAGGCGTTCCGGCGCCTGGCTCGACTCGCCGGTGAAGGCCTTCGCCTTGACGAGCGGGGACTTGTAGCGGCGGATCAGGTCAAGCGGCCGCGTCGTCGGGTTGAACTTGTGGCGAAGTCGCGGAAAGCAAGGGCGTACGAACGCGTCCGGGACGAATCCGCGGCGGCGCAGATGATCCGTGAGCTGGATCTCGAACCGGTCGATGGCTTCGTTGCGCGTCGCGCGCGCGGGCCGCTCGGCGAAAAAGGACTCCAGGGCGCCGGCGTCCAGAACCGGTCGGCGGAAAACGAGGAAGAAGGACTGCAGGTGCGGGGTCCCGGAGCGCTGCGTGTTGAACGTGAGCCCCCAGAAGTCGGCGCGGCGTTTCTCCATCGCCCGGAACATTCCCGGGAACGGTCGCACCGGGGCGTAGCAGGAGCTGTTGGCGAAGACGAGCTCGTGGCAGCGTTCCGCGGCCAGCCATCCGCGTTCGCGCACCGCGCGCAGACCGATGCGCCATGAGCCGAAGTCGTAGCCGCCGTGCCAGCGGCAGACGGCCGCGGACGCGAGGCCGCGCAGCTTCTCCTCCTCGCCGGGCAGCAGGGGCGAATTGGCTGCGTAGACGATGTTGTCGCAGACTTCGCGAAGTCCTCTCAGGTAGAGAAGATCGCGATCCGGAATGCGGCCGTCGGGCGAGAACGAGGCGTAGACGGCGGTTCGTCCGTGGACGGACGGTTCGTCCACGAGTCCGAGGTCCAGCTCGCGGGCGTCCGCGGGAAAGACGGGTTCTTCCCGCGCGGCGGCCTCGGCCCTCGTAACCGGACAGCCGATGAAGCGTCCGTACTGCTCGTAGTGGACGAGCGGATTCAACCCGTCCGCGCGAACCTCCGGGTTGAGCTCCAGGTAGACGGCTCCGGAGAAGTCGGGGGACGCCCGCCAGTCGTCGGGAAGGTCGTGCAGAAGGTAGTGCAGCTCCGGGGAGAGTCCCGAGCGGGCGATCTCCGGGTGGTTCGCCGCGTACCATTCGCGGTCGAAGAGGGGGGAGCGGTGGATCGTGAGAAGGTCGATCGGCAGGCGAAGGAGCCGGATGAACGCCAGGCGGTCGCGAACGCCCTCCCGCAGGAGCCGCGCGAAAAGGCGCGGATGCCGGATCGCGAACGCGGCAAGCCCGAATGCCGTCCGCGCCAGTACGCCCGGGGTGAAGAAGGAAAACAGGAAGTCTGGCCGGTCGGTCTTCCGGGGCGGAGGAGGGGATTGTTGGGCGTGGGGACGGCGGTTGAACATGAGGTCCTCTCCCGGACGGGAGCGTTATCCGCGGATCTTTTCGATGATGGCCGTCGTTGAAATGATCGGGGTGCGGGGAAGATAGAGGACTTCGCAGCCCGTGAGCGGAATCACCCAGTCGAACTGGCCGGTCCAGTCGTCGCCCATGACGAGAAGGTCCGCCTTGTACTGCTTGATATACTCGGCCTTGCGCTCGAGCGACTCCTCCGTGAAGGTTTCATCGACGCACTTGAGCGCCCCGACGATCCGGGCCCTTTCCTCGAACGAGTAGTACGGGTTGCGCCCTTTTTTCGCGAAACTGAGTTCGTCGCTTGAAATGCCGACGACGAGATGGTCGCACAGGTCGCGCGTGCGCTCCAGGATCCGGAGATGACCGTAGTGGAAGACGTCGAATGTGCCAAAGGTGATTCCGCGTTTCATCGGCTGCCAGACTTTTTTTTCGCGGGGGCGAACCGTCTACGGCCGGTTCCGCTCCATGAGCTCCGTCGTCGAGACGCCGGGGGTGCGGGGGAGGTAGACGACCTCGACGCCGCAGGCCTCGCGGAGCCAGTCGAAGCGGCCCTCGTAGTCGGCGCCGATGATGAAGACGTCGGCGTGGTGCTCGCGGACGTAGTCCGCCTTCCGCTCCTCGCACTCCTCCTTGAAGACCTCGTCGACGCAGCGCAGCTCCGCGACGATCGCCGCACGCTGCTCGTAGGGGAAGGCGAGGCCGTGGCTCTTGTTCTTGCTCGCGATGAACTCGTCGCTCGAGACGCCGACGACGAGCCGGTCGCAGAGCGCGCGGGCGCGCTGCAGGATGCGCAGGTGCCCGTAGTGGAACATGTCGAACGTGCCGAAGGTGATGCCGGTTTTCATGCGCGCTCCTTCATGGCGGCGAACCGGGCGGAGGCCTCCGCCCATGCGGACGC
The DNA here is from genome assembly GCA_947169825.1 of uncultured Verrucomicrobiota bacterium. Taxonomy (GTDB): domain Bacteria; phylum Verrucomicrobiota; class Kiritimatiellia; order RFP12; family UBA3636; genus UBA3636. The sequence continues at coordinate 48,864 of CAMVRE010000003.1, forward strand.
GCTCGCCCGGTTCGGTTCGTAGGCGATCGGCGGATCGGAGACGCCCATAAGCTCCCGGGCCTCGGCGTGGTCCCTGAGGTCGCCCATCGCGATCATCTGCACGAGGACGTTGCCCGCGCAGGCGCCCTCCGTCGGGCCGCAGAGGACCGGCACGCCGAGTGCGTCGGCCGTCATCCGGCAGTGCAGCGCGTTGCGCGTAGCGCCGCCGATCATGTTGAGGCCGTCGCGCTTCTCGCCGGTGATGCGCTCGAGCTGCGTCCAGAGCTCCTTGTAGCGCAGCACCATGCTCTCCAGCGCGCAGCGCGCGAAGGCGCCCTTGCTCTCCGGGACGGGCTGGCCGGTGCGCTTGCACCATGCGGCGATCTTCTCGTCCATGTGCCCCGCGCGCTGGAAGTCCGGCGCGTCCGGATCGATCAGCGAGACGAACGGCTTCGCCTTCTCGGCCATCTCGGTCATGCGGTCGTAGGGCACGTCCTCGCCCTGCTCCTTCCAGGCCTTGTGCAGCTCCTGGTAGACCCACATGCCGGTGAGGTTCTTCATGAACCGGATGCCGCCGGTGATGCCGATTTCGTTCGTCCAGCTGCATTCGTAGGCCTCGTCGGAGAAGATCGGCTCGGGGATCTCGGCGCCGACGAGCCCCCAGGTGCCGGTCGAGAGGCAGCCCCACTTGCCCTCCTTCGGGACGGGGATCGCGGCGACGGCGGAGGCGGTGTCGTGCGTGCCGACGGCGACGACCTGCGTCGAGTAGCCCTCGAGGTTCCGGATCGGGCCGAGGATCGTGCCGGGGCGGACGAGCTCGCCGAAGATGCGCCTCGGGAGGCCCGCCGCGTCGATCAGGTCCCAGGCCCAGTTGCGCGCGCGAACGTCGAGGCACTGGCTCGTGGAGGCCATCGTGATCTCGTTGGAGAGGACGCCCGAAAGCCAGTAGTCCATGAGGTCGGGCACCATGAGGAAGCGCGCGGCGCGGTCGAGCTGCGAGGCGGGGGACCGCGACTCCGCCACGAGCTGGAAGAGCGTGTTGATCGGCATGAACTGCGTGCCGGTCGCGTCGTAGATGCGGCGGCGTCCGAGCTTCGCGCACGTTTCGTCCATTACGCCGTCGAGGCGCGGGTCGCGGTAGGAATGCGGCAGGCCCGTCAGGCGCCCGGCGGCGTCCACGAGCGCGTAGTCCACGCCCCAGGTGTCGACGCCGACCGAGGCCGGCTCGGATCCGAGCGCGCGGGCCCGGCGAACGCCCTCGAGGATGTTGCGGTAGAGGGCGACCATGTCCCAGTGCAGGCCGCCGGGCAGCGGCGTCTGGGCGTTCTCGAAGCGGTTTGTCTCCTCGAATCGGAGGCGGGATCCGTCGAACCGGCCCGCGATCACGCGGCCGCTACCGGCGCCCAGATCGGACGCAACGTAGATTTTTTCACTCATGGCCATTGATTCTAGCAGAAAACGGCACATCAATGCAACCTTGCGGTGGCCGCGGCCGTTTGCTAGAATCACCCCCCTATGAAGCGAGGCATCACCTTCGGCACGTTCGACGTCTTCCACTACGGGCACCTGCGTCTGCTCGAGCGTGCGCGCGCGCTATGCGACTGGATGGCCGTCGGCGTCTCGAGCGACGAGCTCAGCGTCTCGAAGAAAGGTCGGGCACCCTGCTATCCGTTCGAGGAGCGCGCACGGATCATCGGGGCGCTCCGATGCGTCGACGAGGTCTTCCGCGAGGAGTCGCTCGAGCGCAAGGCCGACTACATCAGGAAGTACGGGGCGGACATCCTCGTGATGGGCGACGACTGGGCCGGCAAGTTCGACTGGGTGGTTCCGCTCACCGGCTGCGAGGTCCTTTACCTTCCGCGCACGCCGGCCATCTCGACGACGGCAATCATCGAGAAGATCCGGGGCTAGTCCGCGGCTTTGCCAGGCGGGGCGGGCGGTTCTCGCAGGAGGGACGACCGACGGGCGAACCGGACGCGGAAGGCGGTGCGGAAATAGCGGAAGTTGGCGAGGAAGGTGTTCTGGGATTCGCCTTCGGCGCGCGGCCTCCAGTTCGCCGGAATCTGGACGAAGGGCACGCCGAGCCGGAGGGGGACGATCGAGGTCTCCAGAAAGAACGGATGGCGCAGCTCCCGCCAGTCGACCATCCGCAGGAGATCCGTCGGAAACAGGCGGAAGGCGTAGGTCAGGTCGCTCAGCCGCGTCAGGAACATCGCGGCGATGAGCTTCTGGAAGATCGCGTTGCAGACGATCTTCACGCGGCTGTAGCCGGAGAAGCCGCCGCCGGCCATCCAGCGCGACGCGGTGACGACGGCCCCCGGCGCCCGCTTCGACTCGGCGATCATCCGGCCGACCGCCTCCGGCGGCGTTTCGAGATCGGCCGACATCATCACGCAGTGGGACCCCTTCGCCTCCGGAATGGCGCTCCGGTAGGCGCCGCCCGCGAAGGGAAGCGCCTGGTAGAGGATGCGGACAGGCGGGCGCCCGTCGGATTCCGAGACGAGCGCCTCCGCCGTTTCGCGGCAGCCGGGCGTCGTCCGATCCGGATGGAGGAGGATCAGGATTTCCGCGAGATCCTCGGGACGGCAGAACCTCCGGAGCTCCTCGACGGTTTCGCGGAGCGAGAAGGTCTCGTTGACGGCCGCGACGAGGACGCTGGCGCCCGTGAACGCGCCGGGAAGACGGGCAACGACGGAAGGTCGGTCGGACATGCCGCCGATTCTAGCAGATTCGCAGTCGCGGCACAAACGCGGCTGGAAGGCGTCCGGTCGCTTGCCCCGGGACCCCGCCTGTGCTAGGATGGGGGCGATGAAGACAAAGATCGCGATCATCGGCGCCGGTCCGGCCGGCCTCGCGCTCGCCAATGCGCTGCTTCGGCGCGGCATCGGGGATTTTCTGGTTCTGGAGCGCGAGGCGGAAGCGGGCGGCCTCTGCCGTTCGCAGATCGTCGACGGCGCCCCGCTCGACACCGGCGGCGGGCACTTCCTCGACGTCCGGCGCCCCGCCGTGACGGCGTTCGCCTTCGACTTCCTTCCCGAGGCGGAGTGGAACCGCTTCGACCGCGATTCCCGCATCTCGATCCACGGGCGTCTGATCGGAAGCCCGTTCGAGGCGAACATCTGGCAGCTCGACGAGGCGCACCAAAGGCGCTACCTCGCCGACATCGCCGCGGCGGGGTGCAACACGGGCGCGCCGATGCCGGAAAAGTTCGTCGACTGGATCTACTGGAAGCTCGGCCGGGGCATCGCCGAGGACTACATGCTGCCCTACAACCGCAAGATGTTCGGCGACGACCTGAACGTCCTCGGGACGTATTGGCTGGAGAAGCTGCCGAACGTCTCCTACGAGGATACGCTGCGCAGCTGCGAGGAGCGCCGCCCCCACGCGGTCCAGCCGGGGCACGCCTCCTTCCACTACCCGAAGGCGTTCGGCTTCGGCGAGCTCTGGCGCCGCATGGGCGAGGCGCTCGGGCCCCGGCTCCTCCTCGGGACGCCCGCGCGGACGCTCGACGTCGCGTCGCGGACCGTGAACGGCGAGATCGAGGCGGGGCTCGTCGTCAACACCGCCCCGTGGCCCGCGTTCGAGCGGATCGACGGCCTCTCCCCGGAGTCGCTCGCGGCGATCGCCTCGCTCCGGCACACGGCCGTGGACATCGACTACGTCCCGGAGGATCCCGACACGCCGGCGCAGTGGATCTACCAGCCCGATCCGGCGCTGCCGGAGCACCGCTGGCTCGTGCGCCGCAACTTCCTCCCCGGCTCGCGCGGCTATTGGCGCGAGACACGCCGGGAGCGCAACCCGCCGCTTCGTCCGGGGGCGTTCCGCGCGACGAACGACTGGGCCTATCCGCTCAACACCGTCGGGAAGAACGAGGCGATGGCGGCGCTGCTCGCGGAGGCGTCCGCGCACGGCGTCCTCGGCCTCGGCCGCTGGGGCGAGTGGCAGCACTACAACTCCGACCTCGTCGTGGAGCGCGCCCTCGCGCTGGCGGAGCGGATCTCGCGCGGCTGACGCCGCGGACGGGCGGGCGGCGCTACGAGAGCGGCCGGGCGTCCGGCGCGAGCGGGAAGGCGAGGATCGCGCAGAGCAGAAGCGCGAGGCCGAGCGCGAGGAACGCGGCGGAGACGGCGCGCGCGCGGCGTGGCGTCGCGTTCGCGGCGAGGATCCAGTCGCGCAGGATCCACGGCTTCGCGATCCAGAACATCCCCGCGACCGCCATCGCGTAGGCGGCGAGGACGACGAGCAGGCGCGCGGGCGAGGGATGCCAGCGCGCGGCGGAGAGGAGCGGCGTCGGCACGAGGACGAAGAGCATCCCCGCGGCGCGGCACGAGAGCAGGTCGGGCATCGCGAGGACCACGCCCGCCGCGAGCGCGAGGAACGCCACCTGCACCCACGGGAACATCCGCGCCGCCGCGCCCTGGAAGAATTCCAGCATCACGAACGGCGCCCACAGCGCCGCCCACGCGAGCGAGACCACCGCCAGGACGCGCCCCGGCCAGACCGAGCGCGGGAAGCGCCGCCACCACGCGGCGGCGCGCTCCGGCGCGGCCACGCCCGGCAGCGCCAGCAGCGCCGTCGCGGCGCCGAGCAGGCCGGAGAGCAGGGCCAGGTGGGGGTAGTCGGGCTTCAGGATGAACATGGTCGGAAGGTCACACGGTCACACGGTCACACGGTCACACGGTCACACGGTTGAAAGGGAGGGGCTAGTTGTCGAAGCCGATCCAGAAGACGAAGTTGCGCTTGCGGGCGTAGTCGTCCGGCGCGTCGATGATGTGGGAGTAGTCGAGGCGGATCGGGAATCCGACGAAGTCGAAGCGCAGGCCGCCGCCGCAGGTCGTCGCGAGATCCCCGAGGTCCCAGTCCCACGCGTCGGCCCAGACGTTGCCCACGTCGTAGAACGCGGCGAGGCGGATCTTCTCGATGATCGGGAGCGAGAGCTCGGCCGTGCCCCAGAGCATCGACTGGCCGCCGACGGGCGAATAGTCGCCCTCGTAGTCGAGCGAGAGCGCCTTGGGGCCGATCGCGCGGTGGCGGAAGCCGCGGATGTAGCGCCCGCCGCCGAGGAAGTAGCGCGAGCCGATCGGGACCTCGTCGCCGCCGATGCCGTCCACCGTCGCGGCGCGGCCGGAGAACGAGAGCAGGAACCCGAACGGAAGCGTGAAGTAGGTGTAGGCCCTGGCGTTGGCCTCGTAGAAGTCGTATTCGGAGCCGAACGCGGCGCTGTAGAGCTTGGCGTGGGCGGTGGCGCGCGTGCCGCGGCGCGGGACGAGCGGCTGGTCGCGCGTGTCGTAGGTCCACGAGAGGCGCAGGGAGCCGAGCAGGTACTTGTCGTCCTCGTCGAGGAAGGAGAACTCCCTCTCCGGGTCGTCCGCGAGGACGAAGCGCTCGTGCGTCACGTCGTCGAGCGTCACGTATTCCAGCCCGTATTCGAGCCCGACGCGCCCGACCCACGGAACCATCTTGGAGAGTCCGACCGAGCCGCCGACGCGGCGCTCCTCGTATTCGTTGAACTCGCGGTTGTGGATGAAGAGATCGGTGTCGAGGGAGAGCCGGCGGTCGAGGAACCAGGGCTCGACGAACGAGATGTCCAGGTCGGTCGAGTCCGAGGCGACCGTGAGGTCGAGGCGCGCCTTCTGCCCGCCGCCGCGGAAGGAGGGCCAGTTGAAGAGGTCGAAGTTGGACTGCGAGACCTGGAACATGCCGATGAGGTGGTCCACGGACGAGAAGCCCGCGCCGAACATGATCGAGCCGGTGCGCTTCTCGTCCACGTCGTAGAACAGGTCCGCCCAGCCCTCGCCGGCGGGCGAGTCGTAGACGCGGACGTCCTCGAAGTAGCCGAGGTTCATGAGGCGGCGGCGCGAGCGCTCGGCGGCGACGGCGTCGTAGGGCTTCCCGGGATCCACCACCGTCTCGCGGCGGATCACCTTGTCCTTCGTGATCGTGTTGCCGCGGACGTTCACGGAGCGGACGCGGACGAGCGGACCCTCCTGGACGCGGAAGACGAGGTCGAGGACGTGCGGCGCGGCGGCCGAGGGCGTCGTCGTGAGCGTGACGGTCGTCCCCGGATAGCCGCGCGAGCCGAAGTGCTCCTGCACCGTCTTGCGCGCCTCCTCCATCGCGGCGGCGCCGGCGACGTCGCCGGCGCGGACCGGGAGCTCGCGGCGCAGGTCGGCCTCGGGGAAGAGCGTGACGCCCTCGAACGCGATCGAGCCGACATGGTAGACGGGGCCCTCGACCACGTCGTAGGAGACCTTCAGGCGGCGGCCGTCGCGCGCCTTGCGGGGCTCGGAGACCGTCGCGTCGAGGTAGCCGGCGTCGAGATACTGGCGGCGGGCGTCGCCCGCGACGGCGTCGAGGTCCACGTCGGAGAGGCGCGGCGTGTAGACCCAGGACTGCGGGTTGTACCAGTCGTGCTGCTGGGCGTAGCGGCCGAGCGACTCCTCGGGGATCGCCTTCGCGCCGGGGAACGCGAGGAAGTCCGCGCGGCACTTCTCGCCCTCCTCCACGGCGAAGACCGCGTAGGCGGCGCCGGGGTTGCCCGGGACGGGCTCGAGCCGCGGCGTCACCCGGACGTCGAAGAAGCGGCGCTTCACGTAGAGCTCGCGCAGCTTCGCCGCGGCGGCGCCGAGCACGTCGCCGTCCACGAGGTCGCCGGGCTTGAGGTCGAGCGCCTTGAGGGCGGCGGAGCGGCCGACGCGGTCGCGGCCCTCGAACGTCGGCTCCGCGGCGAGCGTGCGGCGCGGGAGCACGGTGAAGACCAGGTCCGCGCCGCCGCCGGGCGAGGGCTCGGTCGTGGCCTGCACGTCGGTGAAGCGGCGCGAGTCGAGAAGCGCGCGGACGTCCTCCGCGACGGTCGCCGGATCGAGCGGCTCGCCGACGCGGGAGCCGAGGTAGGAGCGGACGACGGTCTCGTCGAACGGGGCCTCCCCGCGTGCGCGGAGGAGGATGCGCGAGACCTTGGCCGCGCCGGGCGCGGGTTCGGCGGGCGCGGCGGCGGCGGCGAGCGCGAGCGGCAGGGCGAGGAGGAGGGCGGGGATGCGCATGGGGAAGAGGGGATCGGCGTTCCGCGCGGAATGCGGGAACGCGCGCCATTCTACACGTTTCCCCGGGCGCGGGCAACCCCGCGCCGCGCGACGGGGGTCCGGCGGGCTACCGGCCCCAGCGGACGACGGTCGCGCCCCAGGTGAGGCCCGCGCCGAAGGAGGCGAAGAGGACGTTGTCGCCGTCCTTGATCCGGCCGTCGGAGACGGCCTCGTGCAGGGCGAGCGGGATCGAGGCGGCCGTGGTGTTGCCGGTGTTCTCGATGTTCGTCACGACCTTCTCCATCCCCAGGTCCATCGTCTTGGCGACGGCCTGGATGATGCGCATGTTGGCCTGGTGCGGGACGAGCCAGTCGATGTCCTCGTGGCGCAGGCCCGCGTCCGTCACCGCCTTGTCGGCGATGCCCGCCATGTTGCGCACGGCGTACTTGAAAATGGTGTGGCCGTCCATCCGGACGAACCCCTTGCGCGCGGCGAGGGTCTCGGCCGTGGTCGGCATCGCGGAGCCGCCCGCCTCGATGTGCAGCAGCGGCGCGAGCGTGCCGTCGGTACCCGTCGCGGAGGAGAGGATGCCGTTCTGCGTGCCGCCCTCGGAGCGCTCGACGACGACCGCGCCGGCGCCGTCGCCGAACAGGATGCAGGTCGTGCGGTCGGTCCAGTCGGTGATGGCGCTCATCTTCTCGGCGCCGACGACGAGGACCTTGCGCGCGGCGCCGCTGAGGATGTACTGGCGGGCGACGTCGAGCGCGTAGATGAAGCCGGAGCAGGCGGCGGCGATGTCGAAGCAGGTGGCGTTCGAGAGCCCGAGCCTGGTCTGGACGAGGCAGGAGGAGGCCGGCAGCGGCGTGTCGGGCGTGATGGTCGCGAGGACCAGCAGGTCGATCTCCTCGGGCCTCGCGCCGGCGTTCTCGAGCGCCTGGCGCCCGGCGGCGGCGGCCATGTCGGAGACGTTCTCGCCCTCCGCGGCGATGCGGCGGGAGCGGATGCCGGTGCGCGGGTAGATCCACTCGTCGGAGGTGTCCACCATCCGCGAGAGGTCGTCGTTGGTGAGCCTCTTCGCGGGGAGGTAGGCGCCGGTGCCGGTGAGGACGGCGCGGAGGTTCGGGTTGTTCATTCGGCGGGGGCGGCGGGCTTGCGGAAGAGGCCGAGCGGACCCTTCTTCTCGAGCGAGGCGAGGCGGTCGGCGATCTTGCCGCAGACGTCCTGGCGGACGCACTCGGCGGAGACGCGGATCGCGTGGTAGATCGCGTTGTGGGAGGAGGCGCCGTGGGTGATGATGACGGTGCCGTTGACGCCCAGCAGGGGCGCGCCGCCGTAGGTCTCGGGGTCCATCAGCGACTTGAGGTCGCGGAAGGCGCCCTTGAGGAGGAGCGCGCCGATCTTGCGGATCGTCTTGCGCAGGAACTCGCGCTTGAGGAAGAGCTTGATCGCGCGGGCCTCGCTCTCGATCGTCTTGAGGACGACGTTGCCGACGAACCCGTCGGCGACGCAGACGTCCATCTCGCCCTTGAACAGGTCGTGCCCCTCGACGTTGCCCATGAAGTTCACGAGCGGGTTCTTCGCGAGCAGCTCGTGCGTCTCCTTCGTGGCGGCGTTGCCCTTCTCGGGCTCGGTGCCGATGGAGAGCAGCCCCACGCGCGGGTTCTCGCGGCCGAGGATGGCGCCGGCGTAGATGCCGCCCATCACGGCGAACTGCTCGAGCTCGTGCGGCGTGCAGTCGACCGTCGCGCCCATGTCGAGGAGCAGGTAGGGCTTGCCGACGGACGGCAGGATCGTGCCGATCGCGGGGCGCTTGAGGGACTTCACGCGGCCGACGAAGAGCAGGGCCGCGGCGACCATCGCGCCGGTGTTGCCGGCGGAGAGGAACGCGTCCGCCTCCTTGTGGCGGAGCATCTCCATGCCGCGGACGATCGACGAGTCGCGCTTGGCGCGCACGGCGTGCGCGGGCGCCTCGCCCATCTCGATGGCCTGCGTGGTGTGGAAGACGCGGATGCGGCCGGGCTCCTCCGCGGCGCCGTTGGCGGCGAGCTCGCGGCGGACGGCGGCCTCGTCTCCGAGCAGGACGATCTCCAGCTCGGGCCAGGCGCGGGACGCCTCGACGGCGCCCCGGACGATCTCGCGGGGGGCGAAGTCGCCCCCCATGGCGTCAACGGCGATGCGCATGGGGCGGGTTCCTCCGGAAGGGGGGCTCGGCGCGGCGGCGCGCTAGTCCTTGGCGGTGTCGACGGTGACGACCTGGCGCCCGCGGTACTTCCCGCAGGAGGGGCACGCGCGGTGCGTCTGCATGGGGGCGCCGCACTCGGGGCAGGTCGTCGTCGCGGCGATCTCCGCCTTCTTCTGCGCCTTGCGCATGCGGACCTTCATCTTGGATTTCTTGCGTTTGGGGACGGCCATGGCCTAGCTCCTTCGGGTTTTGGGTTTGCGGGTTCGGGGTTTCTTCGGGGCATCCGGGGGCGCAGGTTGTTCGTGAGTCGTACCCCCGGAAAGGGCGTCGAGCGCGGACCAGGGGCTCGCGGCCCCGTCGTCCGCCTCCCCGGCGTCCTCCGCGAGCGGCCGCGGGGGGCGGCAGTCGTCGGAGCAGACCGGGTTGTTCGGAAGGGCAAGGAGGATACTCTCGCGCAGTTCGGAAGTCAAGTCCACGTCGGTCTCGTCCGGCGCGACCTCGCGGGAGATCGTCACCTCGTCGCCGTAGACGCGGGAGAGCGGCCCGCCGCAGCGGCAGCAGGTGCCCTCGAAGAGCGCCTCGGCGCGCCCGCGGACGAGCAGCTCCGTCCCGAAGAGCTGCGCCTCGAGGCGCCAGCGCATTGGGCCGGCGGGCCGGACGACGTCGCGCGGCGAGGGGGGCCACTCGAGGACCTCCTTCGGGTCCTGCCCCTCGAAGCGCGCCCCGTCGGGGCCGAGCCTGGAGACCGGGAGGATCACGGCGCGCGGCCCTTCCCCTCCAGGCGCGTGAGGACGACCTTGCGCTCGATGTGGCGCTGGACCTCGGGCGGGACGAACCGCGACGTGTCGCCCGCGTAGGAGGCGATCTCGCGGACGATCGAGCTGGAGACGTAGGAGTGGTCCTCGCGGGGCATGAGGAAGAACGTCTCGATCTCGGGCGCGAGCTTGCGGTTGGTGAGCGCCATCTGGAACTCGTACTCGAAGTCGCTGTAGGCGCGGAGGCCGCGAAGGACGACGCGTGCGCCGATCGAGCGGCAGAAGTCGACGAGCATGCCCTCCATCACGCGGACCTCGACGTTGCCGAGCGCGCGCGTGGCCTCGCGGGCCATCTCGACGCGCTCCGCGCAGGAGAAGAGCGCGCCGGGCTTCCACTGGCCGGCGGCGACGGCGAGGACGACCCGCTCGAAGATGCCGCTCGCGCGCTCGACCAGGTCGAGGTGGCCGAGCGTGAGCGGGTCGAACGACCCGGGGTAGACGATGAGACCGGAGGAGGTGTTCTTCACGACGGGCGCGGATTCTACTGCAAACCGCCCCCGCGCCGCAAGGGCCAGTGCCCTGGACATCCCCATTTTTCCTGCGCCCGGACTCTGGGCGGAGCTCGGGGCTCCTTCTCGGTTCGTTCTCCTTCCTGCTCTGGTCACGGCGGCGGGGATCGCGAATGCCGGGCCGCACGCCCACGCCCGCTCCGGCTTCGCCGTCCGGTCCGAGTTGCGGCTCCGGGCATGCTCCGGACGGCGACGCCGATGGTCGATTCCACCGTGCGTGATTTTCACGTATTTATCCGCTCTGGAAGTGCAGATAATGCAGAACATCACGCACGGTGAAATTGCAGCATGACCCGACGTCATAGGTTCTCCGACCGTGTTGCAGATTCGCGGGCGGAGGCGGCCGGAGCAAGAGGCGGAGGGCTGGCCGCCGTGAACTCGCGCAGGATTCCGCCCCCTCCTGCGGTAGCGTGGCGGGGTGCGCGGGAGGCGCGCGACGGCGACGGGGGCTGCGGCGGCCGCGCCGATGCCGGGC
>CAMVRE010000004.1 GCA_947169825.1 uncultured Verrucomicrobiota bacterium
GGACGTCCGCCGTGAGCAGGATGCCCTGCCCGCCGACGCCGACGAGGGTGACGTTGGTTGTATCGTTCATGGTCTCAAGTCCCGGATCAAAGGTCATTCAGCATTCAGCATTCAGCATTCAGCATTCTTCGCCAAGGATCATTCCTTCGTGGAGGAGATGGCCTTGAACGGGCAGACCTGCGCGCAGACGTCGCAGCCGATGCACGCGGCCGGCTCGATCTTCGAGCGGAAGCGGCCGGGGGCCGTCTCCTCGCCGCGGACGATCGCCGGGCAGCCGAGCTTGAAGCACGCGCCGCAGGACTTGCACTTGGCCGGGTCGACCGCGTGCGGGACCGCGCCGACCGCCTTCTTGGCGGCGATGACGCAGGAGCCGTAGGCGACGACGACCGAGGGCTCGCCGCAGTCGAGCTCCTCCTTGAGGACGCGCTCGACCTCCGCGAGGTTGTAGACGTCCACCTCGTGGACGCGTTTCACACCGAGGGCGCGGGCGACCTCGGCGATGCTCGTCTGCACCGTGGGCTCGCCCAGAAGCGTGCGGCCCGTGCCGGGGTTCGGCTGGTGGCCGGTCATGCCGGTGATGCGGTTGTCGAGCACCACGACCGTGATCGCGCCCTTGTTGTAGACGACGTCGAGCAGGCCGGTCATGCCGGAGTGGAAGAACGTCGAGTCGCCGATCACCGCCGCGAGGCGGCCCTTGTAGCCCGCCTTGCGCATGCCGAAGGCCGCGCCGATCGAGGCGCCCATGCAGATCGTCGTGTCCATCGACGAGAGCGGCGGCGCCACGCCGAGCGTGTAGCAGCCGATGTCGCCGGTGACCGTCGCCTTGAGCTTCGCGAGCGTGTAGAAGACGCCGCGGTGCCCGCAGCCGGCGCAGAGCGTCGGGGGGCGCGCCGGAAGCGCCGGCAGGGCCGGCTTCTCCGGCGCGGGGGCGGCGCCCTCCCCGCCGAGCAGCTCCCGGCGCAGCGCACGGAGGCGGTCGACGTTGAGCTCCATCATCCGCAGCTCGGTCGCGTAGTCGCGGACCGGGATGCCGGCGAGGACGATCGCGTCGCGCAGGACGGGGTCGAGCTCCTCGACGACGACGAGCGCGCCGACCTTCGCGGCGAAGGCGCGGATCCTCTCCGCGGGGAGCGGATTGGAGAAGCCGACCTTGAAGACGGGGAACTCCGGGAACGCCTCCTTCACGTAGTTGTAGGCGGCGGCGCTCGCGACGAACCCGAAGTCCGTGCGCTCGCCCGGCTCCTCGCGGTTGAAGGGGCTCGCCTCGGACTCCTGGCGCAGGACCTCGAGCCGCTTCTCGACCTCGAAGCGCATCGCGCGGGCGTTCGCGGGGACGGAGACGTATTTCTTCGGGTTCTTGACGTAGGGCTTCGGCTCGACGGCGCCGCGGGCGCCGTCGCCGACGTCCACGAGCGACGAGGAGTGCGACGTGCGCGTGGTCATGCGCAGGAAGACGATCGAGCCGGTGCGCTCGGAGAGGTCCCACGCGGCGCGCGCCATGTCGAAGGCCTCCTGCGAGTCGGAGGGCTCGAGCGTGACGGCGCGGGCGAACCTCTGCAGCACGCGGTTGTCCTGCTCGTTCTGCGAGGAGTGCATGCCGGGGTCGTCCGCCGAGACGACGACGAGCCCGCCGTTCGTCCCCTCGAACGTGTAGGTCATGAGCGGGTCCATCGCGACGTTGAGGCCGACGTGCTTCATGCACACGAGGGCGCGGGCGCCGGCGATCGAGGCGCCGATGCCGATTTCCATCGCGACCTTTTCGTTGACCGACCACTCGCAGTCGATCTCGCCCTTGAACTTCGCGATGTTCTCGAGGATCTCGGTGGACGGCGTGCCGGGGTAGGCGGAGGCGACGTGGCAGCCGGCGGCGTAGGCGCCGCGGGCGATGGCCTCGTTGCCGGAGAGGAAGAGCTTGCTCATGGCGTTATTCGACGACGATCTTCGCCTTGGCCGTGTAGCCGGCGGAGGATGTGGAGTTGGTGCCGGAGCCGGACGACGAGCCCGAGCCGATGGCGATGGCGGTCACGTTGTAGACGGCGTCCGACGCTCCGCTCTCGGCGTAGAAGACGACGCTCTTGCCGGTCGTGGCCGAGAGATGGGCGCCGTTCTCGTTGTCGAGCGTCCACCGGTAGTTCTCCCAGCCGGACGCGTGGAGCGCCACGCTCTGCCCGCCCTTCACCTTGGCGTAGTTGGGCGAGACGGAGATCGAGTAGGAGTCTCCCGACTCGCACCCCGCCACGAGGACGGAGAGCGCGGAGGCGGCGAGGACGAGCGTGGCGACGAGGCCGGTGCGGAGGAGTGTTTTCATGGCGAAGTCCCGGGTTTTTGCGTCCGTGGCGGGGTCCCGCCGCGAAGCGCGGCGCGGAGGGACCGGAGTATAGCAGGACGCCCGGAACGAGACAAGCGGCATTGCGCGGCGCGGCGGGGTCTGCTAGAATCCGACGCCGCCATGAGCGCCACGCCCGTCACCGAAACCCGCTTCCTCCGGCTCGACCTGCCGGACGGGGGTCTCCGCCTCGAGAAGGGCGGCGTCCTCCGCCAGGTGGACGTCGCCTACGAGACGTGCGGCGAGCTCTCGCCCGAGCGCGACAACGTCGTGTTCGTCTGCCACGCGCTCACGGGCGACGCCCATGTCGCCGGCCGCCACGAGGGCGACGACCGCGACACCGGCTGGTGGGCCGGCATGGCCTGCCCCGGCGGCGGCATCGACACGGACCGCTTCTTCGTCGTCTGCGCCAACATCCTCGGTGGCTGCATGGGCACGACCGGCCCCTCGTCGATCGACCCGGAGACCGGCGAGCCCTACGGCTCGCGCTTCCCGGAGATCACCGTCGCGGACATCGTCGACGTGCACCGCATGCTCCTGCGCCAGCTCGGCTTCGAGCGCATCTACGCCGTCGTCGGCGGCTCGTTCGGCGGCATGCAGGCGCTCGAGATGGCGCGCCGCCACCCGGACTTCGTCGACAAGGCCGTCTGCATCGCGACCGGCGCCTCGCTCTCCACGCAGGCGCTCGCCTTCGACGTCGTCGGCCGCAACGCGATCGAGCAGGACCCCGCCTTCAACGGCGGCGACTTCTACGGCGGCCCGCGCCCCGACGCCGGCCTCGCGCAGGCGCGCGAGCTGGCGCACATCACCTATCTCTCCGGCGAGATGATGAAGAAGAAGTTCGGGCGCCGCCGCCGCGAGCTCGCGGCCGCGGAGCGCGCCGCGTCCGCCGCCGGCGACGCGAAGGCGCCGGGGCCCGTCCACTCGATCTTCGAGGTGGAGTCCTACCTCCGCCACCAGGGGCACAAGTTCATCGGGCGCTTCGACGCCAACTCCTACCTGCGCATCAGCGGCGCGATGGACGAGTTCGACCTCGCCTCCGGGCGCGCCTCGCTGGCCGAGGCGCTCGAGCCGGTGCGGGCGAAGGTGCTCGTCGTCGCGCTCAACGGCGACTGGCTCTTCCTGCCGCGCCAGTCCGAGTCGATCGTCCGCGCGCTCGCGACCGCGCGCAAGGACGTCTCCTACTTCTGCCTCGACGCGCCGTCCGGCCACGACTCGTTCCTCATCCACATCGAGGAGCTCTCGCGCGTCGTGGCGGGGTTCCTCACGCGCCTGCCGGTGCGCCCGCCCGCGGACATCGACGCCGACCACCGCCGCGACTACGACGCGCTCGTGGGGCTCGTTCCGCAGAGCGCGCGCACGGTGCTGGACATCGCGTGCGGCGACGGCACGCTCCTGAACTACTTCGCCGAGAGCCGCCCGTGGGCGGACTGCACCGGGATCGACGTCTCGGTCGAGAGCGGCGCGAAGACGCTCGCGGCGGGGCACAACGTCATCCGCGCGGACGTGGACGGCGGGCTCGCGCGCATCCCGGACGACTCGTTCGACTGCGCGATCCTCTCCGAGTCGCTCCAGGTGATGCGGCGCCCGGACCGCGTCCTCTCGGAGCTGCTGCGCATCGCGCCGGTGGGGCTCGTCTCGTTCCCGAACTTCGGGATGTGGAAGATCCCGGCGGAGCTGGTCTTCCGCGGGCGGATGCCGGTCACGAAGCGCCTGCCCTGGCAGTGGTACGACACGCCGAACATCCACCTGTGCACCGTGAAGGACTTCCTCGACCTCTGCCGCGCCAAGGGAATCAGGGTCGACAAGGTCGTCTACTTCTCGACGCTGCTCTCCTCGCGCATCCTCCGCGCCCTCGGAGCCCGCAGCCTCGGCACCTCGCGCGTCCTGGTGAAGATCCGCCGCTAGCGGATCAGGGCACCGGGATGCACTCGCGGGGCCCGGGCGGAGGCGGCGGCGCGGGGACGAGCGCCGGCGGCGAGGCCCGGACCGCGGGCGGCAGGCGGCCGAGGCGCTTGGTGACGCCGGCGGCGAAGGCGCGCGCGCCGGCGTGATCCGGATGGAGCCGGAGCAGGTTCTCGGCCCGCTCGAGGCGCTGCGGGCTGTCCTTCCACGCGGGGACGAGTTCGCCGAGCAGTCCGTCGAGGAACCCCGCGTCGCGGACGTCCTCGCCGACGCGCCGGACGAGGAAGTCGACGTCGTTCCGGCGTTCCTCCTCGGAGCGGGCCGGCTCCAGCAGGGTGTACTGGATGCTGGTGTAGCAGTAGTAGGCGAAGAGGTCGTTGGTGCGGACGGACGCGTCGAGCCGGCGGACGAGCGGCTCCATGAGCCGCGGGTCGCACCGGCTGGCCCGGACGTAGGCCCGGCTCGGACCGCAGGCCTGCGGCATCGTCGGGTCCCAGAGCAGCTCCGCCAGCGTCGGGAGCACGTTGGTCGAGGCGAACTCCCCCATCAGCAGGAACGTGATCTCGTGTTCGAACGAGGCGCAGTAGTCGGTCCGCCGCGGGCGGAGGTCCGCCTCGAGCGCGAGGAGGATCTCGGC
This sequence comes from uncultured Verrucomicrobiota bacterium, assembly GCA_947169825.1. Classification (GTDB taxonomy): domain Bacteria; phylum Verrucomicrobiota; class Kiritimatiellia; order RFP12; family UBA3636; genus UBA3636. The sequence goes on from CAMVRE010000004.1 coordinate 4,869, forward strand.
GCAGTCGTCGGGCGTCCAGCCGTTGCGCCGGACCGCCCCCCGCATCATCGCCTCCTGGCACCCCTCGTATCCGAGGATGTTCCGGACGACCCGGATGCCGTTGGTGAGCCCGGGCGCGTCGAGGGCGTAGGTCCGCGGCGGAAGCAGGAGCAGGGCGGGAAGGAGCAGCAGGATGGTCGTCTTCGCTTTCATGGCGCGTTTTCCTTTCGTTCAGTTGCTGTGCGGGTTGGGGTCGGCGTTCTGGAAGAATCCGACGGGCGCGTTCGATTCGCGGTAGGGCTCGGTGGTGTAGATGGGCCTCCAGATGGCGCGGACGCCGCCGGTGGTGATGTCGCGCTTCGTCGGCGAGCAGCGTCCGTACATCAGCGTCCTCGTGATGAGTTCGGACTGCATGAGGGACGCGGGGTAGAACCCCTCGAAGTCCGTGGTCCCCCAGTCGCCGGGAAGGCGGTCGCGCGCGACGACGCCCGCGACGTCCGGCATTCCGTCCACGTTGTTCCCGTAGATGTCGGGAAGCCCCTGGGCGTGTCCGAGCTCGTGGGCGAGGCTGTTCGCCCCCGCCGCCGCGCGGATCGCGCATCCGCCGGGACTCGTGAGGCCGTTCGCCCCGACGATCGATTCCACGAAGTAGACCTCGATGCCGTCCGTGACGTGGTGCGTGTCGACCAGTCTCGCGAACGCCGGCCATTCGTCGCCGGCCTTCTGGATCACCGCCCAGGCCCCGTTCGTGGCGGTGAATCCGACGGGCTCCTGCAGGACGAACCGCCGTCCGACCTGCCGGTAGATGTCGTTGGCACCGGCGATCCGCGCCCGGACGGTCGCGGCGTCCGTGACGGGCCCGTTCGTCCCGCAGACGATCCACGCGTGGATCGGGATCACGGTCTCGGAAGTAATGACGTGGACGTTGGCGAGCGGCGCCGGCCCGTCCCAGCCGGCGATGTCGGCCGTGAGCATCGAGCCGCCCGACGCGATGCCGCCGGTCACCTCGATCTCGCGGCCGCGGAGGCCCGTCGAGGGAACCAGCGCGGAGGGGTTCGACACGTTCCAGACGATGTTGGAGTCCGGGAACGCCTGCGGCTCGATCCCGATCCGGAAGCGCGCCGTCTGCCCGCGCAGGATGCCGCAGGGGTTCACGACGAAGCCGTCGACCTCGTTCGTGTTCACCGGCTCGAACCGGATGTCCGCGACCCAGACCTTGCGCGTCCGCGGCAGCGCGTTGGTGGCGAGATTCCCCGCGGCGTCGCGCTGCGGGACGAGGATGCTGTAGCGGATCTCGGAGGGCGCGCTCCCGCTCAGGCTCTCGCCGACGACCGTGAGCAGTCCCGTGGCGTCGTCGCCCGCGGAGAGCTCGTGCCCGGAGGCGTCGCAAACGGAAAGGTTCGGCGACGCGGAGACGAACCGGGCGCCGACCGCCGTGTCCTCCGGCGGGCAGCAGCACGAGGAGGACCCGACGAGGACGATCTCCCTCCCGTGTTCGTCGAGAATGTCCGCGACGCGCACGACGATCGGCGGGCAGGTGCAGTCCGAAAGCGCGTTCGTGACCGCGGGGCAGTCCTCCTCGTGCCAGCATTCCTCGTCCTCCCCGTGGACCATGCGGCACCAGTCGCACCAATGCTGGCCCTCGTCGTAGCAGCGGTGGATCGAGACGGTGTCGGAGATCCCGCCGTAGTCGAGCGCGGCCTCGACGGTCGCCGTCCCCGTCGCGCTCGCGCCCGCCTCGGACGAACCCACCTCGAGCCGCACGGCGCCTTCGCCGATCGGGTCGAGGTTGTCGAGCGTCGCGTCGGCGAGCCCGATCCCCGTGCCGGCCGGTTCGATCGCGAACCGGTAGTCGCGGTGGTCGTCGCTTCCGTGGAGGCAGTCGGGCGCGTCGGGGTCGACCGGCTCGAGCTCCAGCGTCGGCTGCGCCACGGCGGCCTCGCCGCCGGCCGCTTCGCCGTCGAGCAAGCCCTCCGGGTCGTCGCGCCAGCGCGGCGCGCCGCCGCCTCCGCTCCGCAGCCATCCGCCGCCGCGGCGCGTCGGATGCGGCGCGCGCGGCGCCGGCGAGAGCCGCAGCGGCACCGGGTTCTCCCCCGTCGAGAAGAGATGCACGTCGAGCCGCTCGCCCGGCGGAAGGCGCAGCGCGTAGTTCGTCGCCGCGCGGAGCGGCAACGCCAGGTCGCCCACCGTCAGCATCGCGCGGACGCCCGCCGGAATGTCCGCGTCGAGGCGGATCGTCCAGTCCGCCGCCACGGGGTCGTCCGCCCACAGCCGGTGCGCGCGCCAAGCCGCCGGGTCGGCACCGTCCGGGATGCCGTCGTTGTTCTCGTCCGCGTCGCGCGGATCGGACCCGGCGAGCGCCTCCGGTCCGTCCGAAAGCCCGTCGCCGTCCGTGTCCGCGCGGCGCGGGTCGGTTCCGTGGACGAAGACCTCGTCCCGGTCGGAGAGCCCGTCGCCGTCGGAGTCGCCGTCGCCGATCGCCGCGATGTTCCTCCACTCGAGCGCGAACCGCGCGGGCGTCCGCAGCGCGCCGTTCGTGCAGAGCAGGTCCGCGACCGGGACGCCGTTCGCGACGCGCGCGCCGTCCACGCGCCAGACCGTCTCCGCGAGACTCCCCCACGCGGCTCCGCCGGGAGCCCCCTCGGGGAGGGGGCCGAAGTAGAGCGCGTTCACGCCGTTCGTTCCGGCCTGCGCGCCGATCGCGAAGTTCGTCGCGGGCGGGTCGAGCACGTCCGCGAAGTCGTAGCGGTAGGTGAAGTCTCCGCTCGGCTTCAGCTCCGCCTGGATCGTCGCGCGGCGGCCCGGCAGACGGTCCACGAGCACGTTCTCCCACGCGACGATCAGCCCGCCGCCCGGCGCCGGCGCGTGCCAGAGGCGCGACGGCGCCGCGTTCGTCTCGTTCGCCGCCGGCAGGATCCCGAGCGGCGCGCGGAAGGGCGCGAGCGCCGGAACCGCGGTTCCGTCCGGCAGCGCCGCCCCGGGCGGCGGATGCCGCGCGCTCCCGAAGGACAGCGCGCCCGACGCGCTCGCGTAGACGCGGTGCACCGGATTCGTCCCGAGCGCGAAGAACGGCTTCTCCCGCTCGATCCAGACCCCGTCCTCCGACGCGCCCCGCAGCCGCCACGCCGCCGCCTCGACCGAATTCGTCGGCTCCGCGCGCATCGCCACGTCCCGCGTCCGCACCTCCACGAGCCCGAACGCCGGCTCCGGCGGCGGCGCGGGCGGCACGCTTCGGAGACCCCCGCCGCCGCCGCCACCCCCGCCGCCGTCGCCCGGCTTCGTGCCGCCGATCGCGACGACCGCGACGAGCAGCGCGAGCGCGGCGGCCTGTCCGAGCGGCCCGCTCCGGCGCAGCCGCGCGAGGAGCTCTCGGCCCTGGGTCGAGCGCGCCGCGAGGCGGGCGAGGCCGTAGAGCCCGAAGCCGCACCAGAGCGCGGCCAGCGCGAGCGCGAAAAGCGTATGGGAGAGGTCGTCCATGGCGCGCTACCTCAGGATGAGAATGCCGGCATCCGTGTCGAGCCGGACCGAAGCCGCCTCGTCGCCGCGCGGATCCGTTCCGCGCACGTCCACGCGGGCGGCGTTCCACCCGCGGGAGAAGAGCCACTCCGGCGGCGCCGCCGAGAGCGGCGCGAAGAGCGCGTTCGTCGCCCCCTCCTCGCGCGCCTCGAACGCGACCGGACGCCCCGACTCCGCCAGGCGCATCGACAGCACGAGCGCCCGCGCCGCCGCGCCCTCCGCCGCCACCGCCGGCGGCTCCTCCGCGCGGCCCGTCGGCGACGCGACGAACCACGCCCCGGCGTCCCAGCCGAACGCGAGCGACTCGTCGCCCTGCACGAGCGGCCCGCCCGGATCCCGCGACGCGCCGAACGAGACCTGGACGTTGTTCGAAGGCGTCGCGACGAGCGCCACGCGCGCCTTCACGAGACGCGCCCGCGCGACGATCGCGGCCGGCAACGGCGCGTTCGTCGTGCTCTCCGTGTCGGGGAACGCCGGCGGCGGCGCGGGCGGAAGCGCCACCTCCGCGGCGCGCGCGGATCCGCCCGCGAGCGCGAGCAGAAGGATCGGAAGGAGTCGGGCTTTCATTTTCGGGGGGCTCCGGGGGGTTCTGGACATCCCGCGGCGAACCGCCGCGATCGCCCCGTATCCTACCCCGCCCCCGCCCCGGCCGAATGCTACAAATATGCTACAAATTCACCCCGGCGTGGCGGGGTCTCCACCCCGCCGCGCCAGGCCGCGCGGATCGTCGCCCGCCGCTACGGCTCGACCGTCGCGGACCGCACCGCGAAGGGCTCGTCCGAGTCATCCGCGACGGCGACGAACACCTTGTAGACCGGCTTCTCCAGGGCGCAGGAGAAGGCGCCGGAGCCGGGATCGACGAAGCCGAGGCGCCGCTGCTCGTCGTCCGCGTATTGCACCCCGACGCGGACTTTCGGCGGGGCGTTGGTGCTTCCGGGAACGCCGCACCGCACGGACAGCGTTCCGCGGACGGACGGCCGGTACAGGACGAGAATGCAGTCCCGCTTCCGCGCCGGACCGAGCGTCTGGAACCAGGTGTTCGTGTTCCCGTCGATCGCGCATTCCGGCCCGTGCCCCGGCGCGACGGCCATCCCCTCCGTCGCCGCGAACGCCTCGGCCGGCGGCGGAGGCGGCGGGATGAGTTCCTCGGCCCCGGGGGCCGGACGGGCGGGGGTTCCGGCCCGGAGGAGCCATCCGGCCGCGAAGCCGGCGACGAGGAAGAACGAGAACACGGCGGCGCGGTAGTGGGCGAACAGCCGGAAGATCCGGTCGAACGAGAGGCCGGCCCGCCTTCCCGGCCCGGGGTTCCAGCGGATGCCGACGCCGCGCTGCCGTTCGATGCTCGCGCCGAGCGGGCCGAGCTTCCGTTTCAGGCGGCGGACGGCCTGCTCGGCGGCGCGGGAGTCGGCGGGGCCCTTCCCGCCGTAGAGCTCGCGATAGATGTCCCCGTCCGAAACGGGGTTGCCGACGTTCCGGAGCAGGAGCCAGAGCACCTTGATCTCCGACGACGAAAGGCCTCCCAGCAGCAGCCGGATCTGCGCTTCGGAGAACGAGGACCCGGCATCCCCGGCGGAATCGGACGCCAGCCCGGCGGCCTTCCGGGCCCCCTCGCCCCGGAGGATGGAGGCGGGAAACCCGCGGGAGGCCAGCTCGGCGAGGAGCGTCTCCGCGCCCTCCTCGCCGACCTCCACGACTAGGATCGTCCGCCCGGACGACCCGGATCTCCTGCCCGCCTTCGTAGCCATCGCGGCCGCGGATACTACCACGCCCCGCCGGAAAACACACGCCAAAAATGATCGCGCGGCTTCGGCGGGCCGATCCGTCTCCCCTTCCGTATCTCAGAACGGAGGTTCGTAGCCCGGCGGCGGCGTCCAGGGTTTCTTTTCCGGAAGATCGTCGAGAAGCCCGGCCCACGGATCGGAAACGGCGGCGTTGCCGTTCGGCGCGGCGGGCGCGCCGGCTTCGGACACGCGATTCGTGGAGACGGGCGGCGACGCGGAATCGCGCCGTTCCGTGGGAACGGTCGCGCGTGCCGCTTCAAGCGCGTTGGTCCGGACGGTCTCGAAGAAGGCGACGAGCCGAGCGTCGTCCGGATGTTCGAGGATCATCTTCGCGGCGTTCTCCGCGCGCTGCGGGCTCGCTCTCCACTTGGGAACTTCGCGACAAAGAATTTCATCGAGCATATCGAACAACTGTGTGTCGACACTGGCTCGTTCCAATAGAAATCGGATAAGCGGAACCTGCTGTGACGAGGGTGGCGCCTCGTATTGCAAATGTGTTGAAATGGTTCGATAGACCTCTTGCCTTGCCCAGTTTTCAGTCGGGATGACATCCGCGATTGCCTGCAATCGGGTAAGACAATCTGGATTGCTAAGAGACAATCGGGCAAGGGAGTAGGCGGCCGTCCGTCGTTCGGGTTCGTTTATATCGGTAAGGAGGCGTTCGAGAAATGCATATGCCTCTTCGCATGGATAGTCGCGAATACAACAAATGGCCTGAAAACGATCGTTTTTGTCTTGGAATGACTCGCCATCGGCGAGGTTGTCGACAAGATACTTCAGAGCCAGAACAGCGTCTTCATTCGACAGTTTGCAGACTGTTTGAAGATAGCCCTTTACGGCGCTCCCCTTCTCGTGGCGGTCAGAGAGAGCTTCCCGCAATCCAGCAAAGTAGGCAATGGGGTCTTCGGGAATGGTTGGGGCGAAGGCGCTTGAGACATTGTCGTCCTGGTTGATTGAGCCGGGAGTTTGAGCAACGGCCATAGCGGCCGATGCAAAAAGGAGCGGAAGAAACGATTTCATGGTTTTGTCGTAGGTTGTTTGTTTCCGTGAAGGTGAAAACCGACGGGGACGATCCCGAGATCATGGTGGAATCCCCACGTTCCAGTCGCATCGTCGTATCGCCAATGGTTCCAGAGCCCATCGATATCGCCAGCAGAAATGTCGCACTGTGTTGATGGGTTTCTTCCCTGCATTAACAACCGGAGAATCAATGTGGATTGGGTAAGGTTCGTCGGATAGTATCCTTCATAGCTGTCCGAAGGCCAGTCGAGCGGAAGACGATCCTTGTCCACGTACCCGGAAACAGAAAGATTCGTTTTTTGAGGTCTAATTGCGTAGATGTCTCTTAATCCGCATGAATGTCCAAACTCGTGGGCATAGGTCACGGGAGGGCTGTCGCCTTGAACGACACAACCATTGGTGCTCGTTAATCCGCCTGCGCCTACAATTGTTTCGACGCAATATAATTCAACGCCGCCAGGAGCAAATCCATATGCGCAAATGTTGCTGTGCAAGTTGACTTGGTTGGGGCCATCGGGAATCATCGTCCAGGCTTGGTTCGTCACGAAGTTGACCTCGGCCAGCTGCCACGTGATTCCGGCCTGGTCCCAGATGCGGTTGATCTCCGGGAACTTGCCCCGGAGGACGGATTCCCCGACGGCGGGAGCGCCGTTCGTTCCGCACACGATCCAGGCGTAGACCGGGACGGTGGTCCGCGGCATCGCGCGGGCGCGGACAAGGGGCGGCGGACCGGAATAGCCCGTGATGTGCGCGGTCAGCGTGACATCGCCCTTGGAATTCCCCGTGACGGAAACCTGTCGTCCCGTTCGGACGTTCCCGACGAACTGAACGCGGTTCTCCGGCGTCGCGGTCCATTCGATCAGGGAATCCGGGAATGCGGCCGGCGACACCTCCATCCGAAAGGTCGCCGGCTCGTCGATGATGATTCCGCACGGGTTGATGATCCGGTTGCCGACGCGCATTGTCGTGACGGGTTCCAGTATCGCATCGATGGCCCAGACGCGCAACGTCCGCGTTCCGAAGACTTCGTTCGATACGACGGAGCCGTTGCCGTCGTAGTGTCGGCGGACGAGCTGGTATTCGATCTCGGATGGCGCGCCTCCGGACACCCCCGTCGCATAGATCGTTGCGGAAACGGGGCATTGTCCGGCCTCCACCCAGTTCGAAGGCGCCACGCTGTCCCAGATCGAAAGGTTGGAGTCGATGTGCCGTAGGCGCGCGTAGGTGAAGCACGTCGGCCGGGAGCAGCAGCAGTAGGCTTCGTCCGGGAAGTCCAGCTCGGCGAATTCCGAGAGGGCCGTTCCCGTTCCGTCCACCCGAATCACCGGAATCGGACAGGTGCAATCCGCCGTGGCGTTTGTCCTTGACGGGCATCCGTCCCGGTGCGGACAGGAGTGTTCGTCGTCTTCGTCGTGGTACATTCCGCAGGCGGCGCACCAGACGAGAGGCCCGCCTTCGCACCGGTGGATGCCGTGGTAGATGTCCGCATCGCCCCAGCAATGGTGCTTCGGCCCGAAACGGATGTATCCGTAGTCGCTGTCGCCGGGCTCTTCCGTGACGTGGAGCGAGACGAACTTCCCCTGCTGGATCTGGAAGCCGTCGATTTCATCCGCCTCGTGAAGCTCGAAGGTGCAGGAGGCGGGTTCCGTCACGATGGAATAGACACAGAAGCCCTCGCCGTGGATGCAGCTCCCGAGCATGTCGTCGTCGCCGGATTCGCAGCGCAGGTAGATGCGCGGCTCGGCGACGAAGCCCTCGCCTTTCGTCTGCTTCCCGTCGAACACGCCGAGAAGGTCGTGGAGCCGGAGGCAGGGGCCGTTGAACTCCTTCTGGGGCCGGTTCGGGGACGAGCGGAGGAGCCGGGTTGGCTGGCCGGGAAGCGCGTTGGACATCGAAAGGTCGACCGCATCAACGCCGCGGGAGAAGAGCCGGAAGGGAACTTCGACGCCGCTCGGAATCCCGAAGACATAGTGCCGCGCGTTTCGCAGCGGAATCGTGACGGAGCCGAGGACGAGCGATGCCGCGGCGCCGTCCGGGATGGCCGTGCCGAGCGTGACGACGAGATTCGTCTTTCCGGCGTTGTCCGCCCAGATGGGATCCGCCGCCCACGTGGCGGGGGCGGCGCCGTCGGGGATGCCGTCGTTGTTCTCGTCGGCGTCGAGCGGATCCGCGCCGGCGAGGACTTCGGCGGAGTCGGAGAGACTGTCGCCGTCCGTGTCCGCGCGGCGCGGGTCGGTGCCGTGGACGAACACCTCGTCCCAATCGGGGAGCCCGTCGCCGTCGGAGTCCGCGTTCGGGTCGAGACCGGACGTGTTCCTCCACTCGAGCGCAAACCGCGCCGGCGTCCGCAGCGCACCGTTCGTGCAGAGCAGGTCCGCGATGCTCTGCGGCTCGCCCGGAGGGCTCGCCCCACCATTGACGCGCCAGACTGGTGCGGAGAGACTCCCCCACCCGGCTCCGCCGGGAGCCCCCTCGGGGAGGGGGCCGAAGTAGAGCGCGTTCACGGCGTTCGTCCCCGCCTGCGCGCCGATTGCGAAGTTCGTCGCAGGCGGGTCGAGCGCGTCGGCGAAGTCGTAGCGGTAGGTGAAGTCGCCCGTGGGCTTCAGTTCCGCCTGGATCGTCGCGCGGCGGCCCGGCAAACGGTCCACGAGCACGTTCTCCCACGCGACGATCAGCCCGCCGCCCGGCGCCGGCGCGTGCCAGAAGCGCGACGGCACCGCGTCCGTCTCGACCGTCGCCGGCAGGATCCCGAGAGGCGCGCGAAAGGGCGCCAGCGCCGTCTCCAGGTGGGGCGAGGCGTCCCCGCCGAGCCGCTGCGGCAGCGCCGCTCCGACCGGCGGATGCCTCGCGTTCTCGAACGACAGTGCCCCCGACGCGCTCGCGTAGACGCGGCGCACCGGATTCGTCCCGAGCGCGAAGAACGGCTTCTCGCATTCGATCCAGATTCCGTCCTCCGACGCCCCGCGCAGCCGCCACGCCGCCGCCTCGACCGAATTCGTCGGTTCCGCGCGCAGCGCGACGCCCTCCGTTCGCACCTCGACGAGCCCGAACGCCGGCTCTGGCGGTGGCGCGGGCAGAACGGGGTTTCCGGCGCGGAGCCCGCCGCCGTTCCCGCCGCCCGGCTTCGTGCCGCCGATCGCGACGACCGCGACGAGCATCGCGAGCGCGGCGGCCTCGCCGAGCGGCCCGCTCCGGCGCAGGCGCGCCAGCATCTCCCGCCCCTGCGGCGATCGCGCCGCCATCCGCGCAAGCCCGTAGAGCCCAAAGCCGCACCAAATGGCGGCCAGGGCGACGGCGAAGATCTGGACGGAAGCGTCGGTCATCGGATCATCAAGGCGCGGCGCTCCGCATCCCTCGCGGAAGCGCGCCTCGCATGCGCACCATTCTACGCCCGGATCGCCCCGCCCGAATGCTACAAATTTGCTACAAATTCATCCCCGCCCTGTGCATGCGATTAACGCCGGCGTGGCGGGGTCTGCATCCCGCCACGCTGTGCAAGGCCGTCCTTCGACCGCCGTGGGCGGTTCTTTCGACCGACCGAAAAATGTCGCCTGCCAGGCGACATTTTTCCCGGGGCGCTGTGGCAGTCTACCCCCCGTTCCGCGGGAATACGCCCGCGAAACGCCACCACGCCACCCCCGAACAGAAAGGACAATCGCAATGGACAACCCCAACCGCCAGCTCGTTCCGATTCCGCAGACGCCGGCACCCCTCGCCCCCGTCGTCATCGACGACGCCTTCATCAAATCGCGCATCTTCACCATCCGCGGCATGCAGGTGATGCTTGACCGGGATCTGGCCGTCATCTATGGTGTGGAGACAAAGGCCCTCAACCAGGCCGTCAAGCGAAACGCCGAACGATTCCCCGAAAGCTTTATGTTCCGGCTCTCTTCCGCGGAAGCGGAGAAATGGAAGTCACAGATTGTGACCTCCAATCTGACGCCGAAGGAAGAGGCCGGACTGAGGATGGGGCTCCGGCGCCCTCCGTATGCTTTCACCGAACAGGGAATCGCCATGCTCTCGGCGGTCCTGAAAAGCAGGACCGCCGTTCTGGTGAGCGTCCGCATCATGGAGATTTTCGTCGCCATGCGCAGGGCGTTCGTATCGATGGCGCCGATGCTGGCGAGGCTCGACACCGTCGAGCGTCGCCAGATCACCGACCAGGCCCGCAACGAGGAACGCTTCGACACGATCTTCAAGGCGATGGACGGCGGAGACTTCCCGCCGCAGAAGGTCTTCTTCGACGGCCAGGTCTACGATGCGTTCGAGCAGATGAAGAGGTTCGTCCGCATGGCGAAGACCGAGCTGATCGTCATCGATCCGTACTTCGACGACTCCGTCCTCCCGCTCGTCGCGCAGAAACGGAGCGGCGTGTCGGTCCTCGTGGTCAGGAACTCCCGCAACAAGCAGCTGCACGCCGCCGACGTGGCCGCCTTCAACGCGCAGTACGGAAACTCTCTCGCCGTGAAGATCTCGGACCGGTTCCACGACCGCTTCCTGATCCTCGACCGCTTCGTCCTGATCCACGTCGGGGCCTCGCTGAACCACCTCGGCAAGCGGTGCTTCGCCTTCTCCTCCCTGGACAAGTCCAACATCCCCGACATCCTGGCGAAAATCTGACTGGCGAGGGATGCGCGCAACGGTTCCGCCGTCGCGCGCATCCCGTCGTAGCTCGCTTCGCTCGGCCAACGGCTGGCAACCAGCACTCGGTATTCAGCATTGTCCGCGCCGCGCGGGCCATTCAGCACTCAGCATTCAGCATTCAGCATTGCCCGCGCAACGCGCGGGCTCTCGCCCGCCGTTGTCGTCCCCGCCGTCGTTCCTGCGGACGAGTCCACCACGGATACCCGTTCCCGTCACGCGCCGATCAGGCGTTGTATCGCCGAAGAACGGCTGGCCGCGAACACGAACGACATCGTCGGCATCGTCCTCAAGACGGAATACGACATCTCGTTCTCGCCGGCATCGGTTATTTCCAATTCGTTCCGACGAGTGCTGTCCGTCGGCGCCCATGTGGACACGCCGGCCTTTGCCGCGGCCTATCCGCGAATTGCATGGAATGTCTCCGGAATGTTCATCGCAACGGAACACTATACGGACGACGTGTATCTGTCGGAAAGGCAAAAAGGATTCAATACGCATGTTGAAATGGGGATGAAGTGGGCTTGGGACGCCTTGCACGAAGACGGCTGGCTCGACGTTTCCCCGACGAACGGCCCGCCGGCCGGTCCGTAATGTCGTTTCCATTCGGGTCCCGCGCCCCGCCGCGCCGGCGGAGGGACGGACGATCTTGCAATTCTGTGACGATTTCCGGACAAATCCGCGAAAACGCCCGCAAAACCGGCCCCTCCGTTCCGGATTGTAAAACCATCGTCAAATCGTCTCCCGCCCCCTTGTATTCCCATCCCCGTTATGCTACTTTTCCACTTGTCGGCCCACCGAGTGGCGGGTTACGATATTTCACGAATTCGGACACCAAGAATCCACAACCACGAACACAAAAGGAGCCAAATAATGAAACTTGAAGACATTTCTTACAATACGGACATTCCTCTGGAAACAATCGATGACATTTGCAAACAAGTTCGCAGTCAGCAAAAACTCATTTCCGAGATTATTCAAGTTCTCAAAACGAAGTTCCCGGAAGAGTTCTCCACGAAGGAAGGTGCTCCACTTTCCACAAATCCTTGACATAATCAGAATCATACATTCCCGACCCTATCGTACGGACGCGGAGCTTTTTTCGCATCCGTGCGTGGGTTGTTGAATTCACCTCCTGACTCATTCTGCCGGAACAATCGTACGCCAGCCAACGGACTCGCTGACGAGTTCCATTTGGTGGTGTGTATTTCCCGATTACCGCCATTGATCAAGAGCCGCGTTATATCCCGCGCACAGACTCGAGCCCATGACCCGCGTCCCGGCACCCGATCTGCCGCCCCCACGCGATCATTTTCCGCCCGTTCGCGTCGCGCCCGAAGATTTCAACGACGTAAATCAGCCCCCGCCCGCCGTTGTTTCCGCCGTTGTTTATGCAGATGAATCTGTCACGCTTGTACAAACAAAGCGACCACCTCTTCCGTATGTCTTGCAGAACATAGTTGGCGGCTATTTCTGCTTGTCTTCGTTCTCTTTACGTGGAGGTCGTGGATATGGAATAGAGAACGACAAATTGGGAAGGGGGATCTTTGTCAACTGATCAATCGGATTTTGAACATCTTTCATTAAGGCATTCAATGCTTCTTGAAACTGCTTCATCGGATAAGATGGGGCCACGAAGGAAGCAAACAGTTTAGGATTGTTCATCAAACCGTTCCAATCCATCTTTCTACGAATGCGAATCTGGTTAATATCGTTAATTCCGGCTGCAAAGTCCCTATCTTTCTTGTCTAATCGAGCCTCTGTTAGACACTTAAAACTCTCCTTTTCCAGCTTGCTTCGCACGGCGACAAACCGAATGATGGTCGAAATCAATTGGTCCAACTCCGTTCCTTCCGAATAATCGGCCGAACAAAAATAGTTGATTCGATTTTCGCGAGCCATTTGCAATACTTTATCCTTGACGCCGGTTTCCGGATTGTAAACACCTATGGAAAAACCTCCGCTTGAGTTAACCAGTTTCATGCAAGGAATGTCCGTATCGCTATCGCCAATGTAGACAATGTTTCGAAAAGGGACCCGCATCTTTTCCGGAGGAATGTAATCATTCACTGCGTCATCGTTAATATCCAAACAGCCCTTCTCGATTCGGAAGAGAAACTGGGTCTTGTTCGTGAAGTTGACAATCTGCGCAGGCCATATCGCAACGCCTTTTTCATTGTAATGAAACGAGCTTGCATAGATTCGTTCAAATACATTTCTTTTTGCCAAACTAGTTCCTTCGATCATTTCTTTCAACCCGGAAGAAATGATGTAGTGTTCCACTTTAATTCCAAAACTTTTCCCGAGTTGCTTCGTTCTGTCAAACCAACCTTCCACGCCCGGAAACAACTTGATTTTCGAACCATATTCTTGAAGCGTTTCGCGGGAAAAGACAATCCTTCCTTCGGCCTCCTCTTTCATTTTCAACATATAGGCAAGATTCTGGTCCATATTGTTGGCTTTGGCCAATTTGTTCGACTCATCCCAGAACTCCTTTACATCATATCCGACGGACTGAATATACCCCTGGGCTTGCATATCATCGGGGGTCAACGTCTTGTCAAAATCGTAGCAAATGGCCAAGACGGTTTCTTTGCTCTCTTCAATGGACTTCTGAGGTGTACTCATGGCGAGGCGTGCTTTGAAATGGAGAGTTCGTTGGGGATGATTACAAGACGTTTTTGATCCTGATCAAAAACTCTTTTTGGGCTTCCGGTGAAAGCGAATTGAACTGGGCGACGAGGAGGTCGACGCCGAGCGTGTCGTTGTGCTTGGCGAGGGCCTTTTCAATCGGGGCGAGTTTTGAGGCATCCTTCGGATTGAAGCAAGGAATGCGCCGAGCGAGTTCATTTTGCGCGGCAAGGGTTTCTTGCGGATTCAGCGCCGAAGGATCTGCATATTTCTCAAGCATCCGCGCGACCCAGGCCTTCGACTCCCGGTTGCGCATCTTTTCACAAGCGGCAACGAGTTGATCGAAAGTTTCCTGAGGATCCCACGGAGGTTCGATTTCCGCGAACTTCTCGACAAAGTCGACTCGCGCCCTTTCCACACGTTCTCGGAACGTATCTTCGCTCGTTTCCAAATTGGACAGGGAGCCGGAAAGGGCGATGTAGTCATTCACCTCAAGACGGGCGTCGCGGAAGTCCGCCTGGTTCGTCGGGCTGCCCTCATAGAGTTGAATGACAGCTTCGATCTCGTCCAGAATATCCCGCGCCGTTTCCATCGATAGAGCCAGACCGAAGATTCTGCCAGCCCGACGATCCAATGATTGCCGGGTCTTGACCAGTTCGTCCTTGATGCCGTTCAAGGTCCTGTAGACCACTGCGATTTCGTCCGCGATGCCGGGATTGACCGTCCTCATCGAGGAGGCGCTCCTTTGAAGAACCTCGCGGTGCTGCTCACATTCCGACTTCCACGTGTCAAGCTGCGCACAGGATAGGTTCTGCGGCACCGACGAATGGGACTCCGCCCAAGCCTCGGCATCACGTTTGCGGGCCCGTGCGGATGAGATTGCGTCAAGGTGTTGGAGAGCGCGAACAACCTTCTTTTTGAGTTGTTCCTCCTCGTTGAAGAGTTCTAGATTGCGGAGACTCCGTCCCATTCGTTCATTCGCAATCTGTTTGTATGCCGCAATCGCATCCGGGGTGTCCCCTTCGGGGTTGAACGACTGCAGCCAGGCGGGGAACCAGGCGACAACCCGCTGCCGGCTCTCCCGCAGTTCCTTTTCCAGTGGGGCGATGTCCAACTCCTTGTCCCACAGGTAAGACAGGTTGTTTCGTGATTTCAAATCATCAGTAAGAAGTGATGCGCCATACGCCAACTGGTACGTATCACCCCTTTGCGTAGCAACCATAATGCGGCTCATGTGATCGCTGACAGTTTTATCGGCGGCATCCATTTGTCGCTTGGCGTCGGCAATTCCCCGTTCGACATCCTGAACCCTGAATTTCAACGTGGGCGGGATGGACGGATGCGTCGCACGGAGGGCGTCGATTCGGTCCTTGAATGCGAGTTTCTCGCGATAGGAAATGCAGTCGGGCCAATCGTCGACGATCGTCTTCCACGGCGAATCGTCCCCGGAGACCGCCTTGACGAACCGAACATCCCGGAAGTCCTTGGGGTCGATGGATGTACGATCAGGGAAGAGGGAGTCGAGCACATCGACATCGACGGCGTCGCCGTCCTTCATCACCTGAATGTCCCTGGTGTTCCGATGCGCCCGGAAAAACACGGCGAGAAGAAGTCCTGCCGAGGCGATGTTCGCACCATAGGGAGCGGCGCAGGCTCGTTCGAGAGCATCCACGACGGAGAGCCCTTCGTCCGAGAAGAGCGCCTTGCTCCATTCCTCCAGCAGCGACTTCACGGAGGCCGTCGCGCGCCGACTGGAAACGACGCCGTCCGTCGTGAAGACGGACCAGGAATCCCGAAGAACCGTCTGGGCTCGGTTCCGCTTCTGAACCCCCATCGCCTGAGTCGCATCGAAGCTGAAGTCGGTCAGGAAGAGCATACGTGTCAACTCCGCGCAGTCCTTCGACGCCTGAGACACTCCGCCCTTCGTCGTGAAACCGTCGAACGGGAACGGGATGATCTTCGGGAACATCTTTTCGAACACGGCGTCGCCGAACGCGCGCAGGCGGCGCGGCGCTTCGTCGAGCGATACGCCGGCGAAGAGATGCCGCTCCCGGATCGCGTCCCCGAGGGCCTGTTCCAACAGTTCCGTCTGTCCGTTCCGCTGCGCGGGAACAAGACGGTCGAACTGCTCCTTCTCCCGGGCTCCCAGCGTTTCCAGGAGGTCAAGTTGCACAAGCGGCTCGGAAATGCGGTGGTCCTTGTCGAAAAGAAGGACGAGCATAAACGGGACTTTCGCGCATTGGGCGCGAAGCATCCGTTGCGCCTCGTCACGGACTGCGGCTTCGTCCTCGTCATCCGGGACGAAACAGTACACGACGAATCCGCGCTTGTCCGACACAGATTGGTACCGGCTCCGCTCACGAAGTTCCGCAGCCAGATTGGAGACCGAGAGCCGGAACAGCTCCCACGTCGTGAATCTTGGCTCGAAGTCCCACTCGCGGGTCTGGATCTTCCGTTCGTTCCCGAAACCGCACGACAGGTTCTCGTTGATCATCTGGAGCGCCGGCGCCCTTCCGAGGAAGAGCCTAGCCCTCCGACCTTCGTCGTACTCCTCCGCCTTCTTGCGAAGATAGAGGCGGAACTGGGCCTTGGATCCGGTGTCGGCGAAGATCTCGAACCGGCGGAAAGACTCCTCCCACGCGATGACGTTCTTCTCCTTTTCGAGTTCCTCGAGGCACTCCTCGGCCTCGGCACGGTCCAATCCGGAAAAGACGGCGACGGCGGAAACCATATCGTTCCTATCGATCGCACGAAGTTTCGTCTGCTCGATCAGGACGAGAGCCCGAAGAACGGCCGTCTCCCCGCCCGAGAAGTGCTGGGCGTTTCGTTCGAAGACCGCATCGTACGACTGCACGATGACGCCGGACCCGCCGGAGGAGTTTTCCATCTCGACGAATTCGTCGTGGAGCGCCGCCGTCCAAAGCGCGACGGGCGGCAATGACGGATGGACATCATCGAGAATGTCGTCCGCGTGCGCGACAAGCGCCTCCTTGAGAAGGGAGAGGGCCGAACGCTGCTGCAGAAACCGGCCGCTGGAGGAAAGGTAGTAGAGAACCCACATTGCCTCCGGCGAGAGAGGCCAGCAGCCGGCTGCGATCTTGGCGAAGGAATCGGCATCCGCCCACGAGGAAGCGTTCTTGGCGGACTCGTACCATCCAAGGAGCCGTTTCTGCGAAGCGTCGGAATCCTTCGACGCCAGCTTCGGCGCCTTCGATTTGACGAGAAGGCTCGCGACCAGCGTCTCGAGGTTGCTGGACAGATAGTATTTCTCCGCGGAATCGTAGCGCGTCACATAGCGGTTCGCCTCGTTCTGCCGCAAGCTGGCGAGCCGTTGGAGATAGGCCTTCAGCTCGAACTGGACGAAACCGACGAAGGCGATGCAATCCGAATGGGTCTGGACGCCTTCGAAGAGATGCTGTAGGGCGCCGTCGCCGGCGACCTGCGGCTTGTTGGCGGCGAACTCGAGATAGTGGCCGAATTCGTCGAATAGGATCAGCAGCCGTGCATACGGCTTCCCGGTGCCGATGTATTCGGAAGCGACCTTCCCGAGGACATCCTTGACCGTTTCGTCTCCAATGGTCTGGATCGGCATCCCGATGGTTCGGAAGAACGTCTGCGCGCGGTCGTAGAGGGACTCGTCGAAGGAGAGAAGTCTGGTGCGGCATTCGTCAAGGGAAGGGGCGCCCGCGTCCTTCACGAACGCGGCGGACAGAGCCGGCGAGAGATTCCCGAGCATCGTCGCCGCGATCTGGAATCGCCGGCGAAGGGACTCCAACGGTTCGATGGAATGGCCGTCCGCCGAGATCCGCTCCTTGAGCTGCGCGAGCAGCACGGACGCAAGATCGGCGTTGTTCATTCCGTTCACGGTGAGCACGAGGACCGGACCGCCGATTTCCCGAACGGCCTCCTCGATGCGGCCGGCGAGACCGACGTCGGCCTTGGCGATGTTCCCGACGATCTCTTTCGCGGTCTTTCCTTCCGTGCCGGAAAACAGTTCCGACAATGTCACCGCAAGGTGCGACTTGCCGCTGCCGTAGCTCGCGATCGCAAGCGTGAAGGGACGCGAACCCGGATTGGCCAGATCCTCGGCGACATCCGCCACGAACGAGGCGGTGTCGATCAGGCGGTGGCCCGTCCCCTCCGCGACGGACGACGCGACTCCGTGCGTTCCGGGACCGTGGAACACGAACGATACGGCCGCGCGGGCCGCCTTGCCGGGATCGCTTCGAAGCCAGTCGACATCGACCGCGCCGTTGAACAGGCGGTCGATCTCGAAGCGGACGAGGTTGCCAAGCGTTTCGTTCATCAGAGAAATTCCTCGTACAGGCGGTTCCAGAGGGGTGCGGACGGATGAAGGAATCGCACGAGCCAGGGATGCATATGGCGGTCTACCTCGGCGAGACGCTTCCGTTCGAGAAGCTCGAGAACCTCCTGCGCCTCGGATTGCGACCAGCCCGTGATCCGACGGAATCCGGCCTGGACCTCGAGCTCCTCGACCGAAACCTGGCCGTTCCCGCGTCCGGCCAGCTCCATGCACTCAGCGAGCCAAGCGGCGTATCCAACGGCATACTCCGGGCGAACCGGCGCGGATGCGCGGACGAGTTCTCCCTTCTCCCGGACGATGGCCCCGCAATCGGCGAACGACGCCTCGTCCGCATACATTCGGATCGTCGGGGAGACCGCCGTCTCCGGATCCTTGCCGCCGATCAGCGGCGAAATCCATTTCATCATATCGGCGACCGCGGCGCGGTTGCCGAATACGGGCGCGCTCTCGCAGAAGAGGTAGAACCAGGTGTCGGCCCCGCGCCACTCGTTGCAGAGACGGAGATGCGCCAGCCACTGCGTGAACGGCTCCTTGAAGAACTTGTCCTCGAGGAACACGGTGCGCCCGAACGGCGTGAGCGAGAGCGTCGTATCGGCATCCTTCGCCGCCGGCTTCGCGAGCGACACGAGCCCCATCCCGCGGCAGTAGTCCGCCGTCGGGATCGACTTGCCGCTCGACGCGCCGGTCGGTATGCCGGTCGCCTCGGCAATTTTCCGGATTTCGTAGGCGCCGCCGTCCGCCGCGTATTTGAGCAGTTCGCCGAGATACTGCCGCTCCGGAATGAACGTCCGGTGGAAGTTCTTCGCGAGCCTGTCCGCCTTCTGTTTCTTCGCGGCCATCGGTCAGAATCCCCGCTCTTCTAGCGTGGAGACGTTGATGAGGTT
This sequence comes from uncultured Verrucomicrobiota bacterium, assembly GCA_947169825.1. Taxonomy (GTDB): domain Bacteria; phylum Verrucomicrobiota; class Kiritimatiellia; order RFP12; family UBA3636; genus UBA3636. Next base: position 23,645 of record CAMVRE010000004.1, read on the forward strand.
GACCCTGCCCTTCAGGGAGTCTCCTTCCGCGGCAGGGCCGATGGAGATGCATTGGCCTTTCTCCAACGAAGAAAGACGCGCCTTCCACTCTTCCGCCGTTCCGGACTGCGCCGCCGTTCTCACAAGTTCGGAATAGCGCTTCAGCTCCGAATCCGCCGGCTTGAAGAACAGCTTGTGCGCCGCCTGGAACAGGCGGGCCTTCTCGTCGTCCTTCAGATTGCTCAGCGTCTGCGTCGCCGCGATGAGGCAGAGCCCGAACTTCCGTCCTTCCGTCAGGAACTTCCCGAGCGGAGAATCGAGCTTCTGGTCGAGGTTCTGCACCTCGTCGAGAACGACGACGTGCGGCTTCGTCTCGTCCCAGGCGGTCCGTGCCGTGGAATAGAGATCCCAAAGGACGAACTCGGTGAGCAGGAGGTATGTCGTGCGGTCGAGAATCGTCATCTGGAACACCTGGCAGAGGCGCTCCGTGTCGGCGAAGAGTTCGTCCCAGCCGATGGATTCGCCCTCCCTGAACAGTTTCGCCGCCACAAAGGGCTTGAGCTTGCTGATGACGGATTTGAGCGCCGGCTGCTGATGGACGCCGTCGTCAAGAAACGCCTCGAGCGCGGGTATCAGATCGGACATCCCGAACGCGGGGTTCGAGGACATCCCCGTCTGGATGGCGTCGATGAGCACGCTGCGCTGCTGGTCGCCAAGGTTGTAGACGGAGTCGAAGATCGACGTGACGCGAGTCGCGACATCCCACTCGGATTCTTCCAGCGTTCCTCCGCAGCCGTCGTCGTCGGTCCCCTTCCGGAAGGGGTTGATGGGAAGCCCGTCCCTCCGCACGATGTGCTGGAGGGGGTCGACGGACCCCACGAAGGCCGGTTTCAGCTGCTTGTTCAGGAACCCGTTCGTGTAATCGACGATCAGACTGTTCTGCGTCTTTCGCGCAAGCTCCGCCAGAATGGTCTGGATCGCATAGGTCTTTCCCGTTCCGGAATTTCCGAAAATGAGGAAGTGCCGGTTGTTGAGCTTCGGATGGCCGAATTCCCAGTAGACCTCCTTCCCGGCCTTGGTCCTTCCGAGAAGGATCCGATCGGGAATGGAACGGGGAGTCGGTCCATCGGCCGGGGCCGGGGCATTGTTCGGAGCGACCGGTGCCGGAGCGACGGGCGAAGGTTCGACCGCCGGAGGCTCATCGACCGCCGTTTCCGGGACGGGTGCGGATGTCCGCGTCGGCGGCGCCGGCTCGTCCGGCTGTGGAACGGTCGGAATCGGCACGCCGGTTCCGTCCTCTTCGGGCGCCGGCTCGGGCACCGGCTCGTCGTCTTCGTCGAAGTCGAAGTCCTGCCTCTCGCCCTCGTCCTCCTCGTCCGACTCGTCGTCCTCGTCGAGGAGACGGTCCTCGCGGATGCCGTAGTCCGGCGCGGCGGAGTCGCCGGCAAGGTCGATGGCGTCCTTCCAGACGAGCTTCGGCTTCGCGGCGGGCTGGCAGACGGCGTCGACGAAGGCGTATCCCGACTGGAAGACCGGGACGTCCAGCGTGTCTCCGTTCTCGTCCGAGTCGATCGTCAGGGTCTCGAACCGCTCCAGCGCGGGGCCGCGGGTCTCGTCCGTCACGAACGTGTAGACGGCCGCGTCCCATTCGATCTCGAACCTGCCGTCCGCGAGGTTCTCCATCGCGCGAAGGAAGGAGTCCTTGTCCGCCGACGACGGAGCGGCGCTCGCGATCATCCGATGAAGCTGCAGATGCCAGTAGCGCTGGTCCGGACGCGCGGCCGCGGGATCGTTCCACGAAGGCGCGAAAAGAGGCCGCAGGACGCGAAGTCCGTTCTCGATCTGGGTCTTCGCCTTTTCGAGGTGTCCGTCCATGTTCTGCGACTTGCCCATCTTGCATTCGATGAGGCTGGCGTGCAGCTTCAGGACGTCCCCCTCGATGTCGGCCCGGAGCCAGAGCAGGTCGGGATGGCGGTTGTCGTCCGCCGCAAGGTCGAACCAGTGCCGGTAGGCGTCGATCGAGAAGAGCCGATCACACAGATGGGACTCCGGGTCGAGCGGAACGATCCGGTGCAGGATGCCGTAGGCCAGGAAGTCGCGGACGTATTCGCCCGGCCCGAGGGCCCGGACGAGCGAGAGGCCGGAAAGCTCCTTCGCCTCGTCCAGCAGCGTCTGCGCGATGCGCGCGTCCCGGTCGGGCGATCCGTAGGGGAACACGCCGCGCATCGCCGAGAGGAGCCGGTCCTTCAGCTCCCCGAGCCGGTACTGCTGGGTCGAGACGGTGTAATTGCTTTCCCCGTGCTGGCCGACGCCGGAGCCGAAGCCGATGAGCTCCCGCCTGCGTCCGGCGCCGCCATCGTCCGCCTGCGCGATGAGCGCCCGGTCGATGAGCGGATCGACCGCGACGACCCACTCGGCCGCCTCGTGCGCTGCGTCGACCACGTCTCGCCAGGGTGTGTAGTCGCCGGTCGCCAGCACGATGTGCCGGTCTCCCGCGTGGACGCCGGGATCCCTCACGCGCGCGGAGAGGTTCGCGTGGGCGTCCGCCGTCGTGAACTGGCGGTTGCTGACGATCTGCGAACGGCGGAACCGCTCGTTCGGCTTCGTGCTGGCGCACTGCGACTGCTCGAGGATCGGGAACTTGATCGAGTTCTTGGTCACGACATACTTCTCCGCCTTCTCGAAGACGCATCCCTGGTTGTCTCGGCGGATGAAGTCGTAGAGGACGAACACGTCCGCGTCCACGTCGGAGCGGATGGTCTTCGCGAGCTGGCGGACGCCGTCGGCGCTCGGCCCGACGACCCGGTGCGACACCGAGAGGTCGCAGTCCGCGTAGGGGCCCGACGCGTCCTCCTTCGACTCGACGTAGTCCTGCCACGCGGAGAGCCACTGCGCGACGACGCTCGTGTCGGACGACTCGGAGAACACGGTCAGCCGGATCGAATACCGCTCGATCCGGTTCTCGGGCGGGATCTCCCGCTCGAGGAATCGGACGTAGGCGTCGATTCCCGCCAGGATGGGCTGGATGTCCTCGTTGCGGTACACCGCGAGCGAAAGGCCGTCCTTCGCACCGGCGTGGAGCCGGAAGAAGTCGCAGAGCGTCCGGCAGAGCAGGCGCGACTCGCTCGTTTCGCGAACCAGGTCCTCGTCGGCGATCTCGTCGTCGTCGACCTGGTTGTAGCGCGTGAGGAATCGCGTCGCCGCCAGCTCGGTTCCCGCCTGCGGCGAGCCGACCCGGAACACGAGCGCCGAGCCCGGGTCGGTCACGACGAACTTGCCGGACTCCGCGACCGGTAGGCCGACGATCGGCGCCTTGACCGCCGCCAGGTCCGAGTAGGCGGTCCACGCGCGGTCCTTGAAGGCCTTTGCGTTCCTGCGGCCGAACTCCATCTCGGCGGACCTCGCGAAGGCGTCGAGGAGGAACACCCACTGCGCCTGCAGCATTTCGACGAGGGCCGGGTGCAGGATCGTCACGAGGGCGGAGCCTTCGAATTTCTCGACGCCCCACGTGTTGATGTCCGCGCCGCCCCGCTCCGCGTCGACGAAGAGGAACGCGCGCATCAGCATCGCGCCCGCCTCCCGCGCGTTCGTCGCCCCGGCCGGGACGCCTTCGCCGCCGTAGGCGAACGCCTCGACCGCGTCCTGGTAGGCCTTGACGAACGGGATCGTCGCCTCCTGTCCGATGACGGCGTGGAGGCCCTTCGTCCGGCACTCGCGAAGGAACTCGCGGAACTTGTGCGAGAGATTGTCGAGCAGCCCGCGCATCGGCCGGGTGGCGGCGTTCGCGCGCCAGGCGGAGGTGAAGACGTTGGCGAGGAACGCGTCCTCGTCCAGCGCGCGGAGGGCCGCGTCGAGGACGCGGCTCGTCTCCTCCCCCTCGCGGGAAAGGAGCAGCTCCCGGTAGTAGGGCAGATGGAACACCGGGACGAGTCCGACCTCGTCCGGATGCGCCTCCATCGCGGCCTCCGTCCGGGCGAGCAGGTCGTCCGCCAGCCGGAAGGGGTGGATGTCCGGCAGCCGGAGCGCGAAACGCCGGCCGACCGGGGGCATCCCTTCGGGGCCGAACACCTCGACGCGGAACTCGAAGTACGGCTCGGACGCCTTCGCGGACTTGAACGAGAGTCCGGGCGACTCCGGGATGAGGTCGGAGGAGATCGCAACCTCCGCGTCGGAAATCTCGTCGTCGAGGCGGAGCCGGATGCGGCGCAGCATCTCGTCGAGGCCGCCGAGGAGCCGGCGGAGGCGCTCCCGGCACAGCTCCTCGATCTCGTCCGACGGCGCCTGCTCCGTCGCGTCGTGCCGGAACTGCACGCCCGTGAACGCCATCCGCTCCGGGATCGCGCCCGCGTACTCCCCCTTCTTCGTCCGCTCGACGAATTCACCGAGCGTTCGCCAGGCCCCCAGGAGCAGGCCCTCGAGCGGCGAGCCGACGGGAAGCTTCTGCAGCGTGTCCTTCGGCTCCTTCTGCGTCTTTTCCTTCGACGGCTTCGCCTTGAGGATCAGGTCGTTGATCGCGAGGAAGTCGGCCCGGCGCAGATCGTCCAGCCGGGCGGTCTCGTGCGCTTCGATGTAGCCGCGCAGCGCCGCGAGAAGCTCCTCGCGCGAGGGGAATGGGGCCTCGTCCAGCGGCGGCGGCGGGTCCTTCCCCTCGAAATCGTCGATGGCCTTGAGCGCCTTCGTCCGGGCGGGTTCGTCCAGGAACGCGCCGTAGTTGAAGAAGGAGGTCGCCGCGTTCGCGTAGTAGCGGAATGTCCGCCGCCCGGGATTCCGGGCCTTCCTCGCGAAGGCGGAGAGATTCGGCTGGATGCCCCGCAGCAGCGCCTCCATCGCCTCCCGCTCGGATCCGATCCCCTCGTCCGCCGGGACGGAGCCGAGCAGGCGTGAGACATAGGGCAGGCTCGCGTCGTCGGCGAGGACGCCGAGGACGGAGTCCCACGCGTCCTTCCACTCCTTCGACGCCTCGATGCCGAACGTCCCGAGCCACTCCGAGACCCACGGCCGGAACGTCCCGCCCATCGTCTCCTCGAAGAGCGCGTCGGCGCCGCGGCGGTAGAAGTCCGCGAGGCTTCCGCGGTCCGCGGCGAGGTCGACGCCGAGCAGCACGACGAGCTGGCCGTCGGTTTCGTCGTTCCGGTATTGCGTGAGGTTGCCGTCGGCGAAATGCTCCTTGAGCGCCTCGACGTCTCCGGGCGTCCAGCCCGGGGCCGTCCGGCATTCGTTGGCGATGCGGAAGACGAGCGTGCGCGAAAAGGCGGCCGCGATGTCCTTGCAGTCGGCCAGGAGCAGGGCCGTGTCGGGGCCGGAAAGCCCGGGAACCATGAAGAGGAGGCGGCTGTTGTCCGCGGCCGACTTGCACTGGCTCCGGATGCTGCCGGAGAGCGTGCCGACATAGAGGTTCTTCATTGGGCGGTCCTTTCTTCGGGCGCGAAGGGGTTGCGGACGAGGGAGCAGGCGTCGGAGAGCCGCACGAGCATCCCGGACGCCTCGAGCATCCGTTCGAGCCAGGCGTCGCCCGACTCCTCGCCCGCGAGCTCGTCGATCCGGCCCGACCAGTTGCGCGAGTCGGCCAGGCCCTTGAGGTCGAACACGAAGCCGTGGTGCGCCTTCATCCGCGCCTTGAACGTGTCGAGAGTCATCCGGCGCCCCGGCACGAGCGAAAGCACCAGGCACCGCAGGATCTTCTCGTTGAGCGTGAACTTCATCGCGCCGCCGCGCGGCGGCACGATCAGCCCGATGCTCTTCCCGAGCTTGCGGAAGAGCTTGAAGCCGTACTTGTCCGCTTCCCCGTAGATGGACCGGAATCGGGTTGGAGAACCCGCGGCCGCCTCGCGAACCTTCTCCAGCAGGTCGGGCCGGCGCACCACCTGCTGGATTTCGCGGCTGATCTCCGAGAGGGACTGTTCCGAGAACGATTTCAGCTTCCGCTCCCCGCTCGCGGTGTCGCAAAGCAGGATGCGGTAGTCGGACCCGTCGGAGGGGCCGCCCGCCGTCGTCGTCTCGCGGTAGGTCTGCGAGGCGAGCGTGCGAAGAACCTGCAGCGCGCACTCGACTTCCAGCAGCTCGAGCTTGTCGATGATCCCGATGTTCGCCGCGAGGATTCGGTTGAGCTCGACCGCGAAGAGATACCCCTCCGTCCAGCTTTTCTGCGGGATCCATCCGCAGGAGACGCTTCTCGGGTCTCCCCCGGGGAAGTCGGAAGCCCTTTGCGTCTCCTCGTCGGTCGACGTGTCGATGAACCGGATGACGTCCGCAAGCCCCTTCGGCGTCGCGTCGAAGAAGGCGTCGATGGCCTTCGAAAGTCCGTCCCTCAAAACGACGGGGTTCGCTTCGTCTGCGGTGAGGTCGACGCCGGGTCGCGAGCCGATTCCGCTCTCGACCTCTTCTTTCGTCTGGGTCAGCGCATTGCAGATTTGAAGATAGAGCGACTCGCCGCTTCTGGCAAGAAATCGGTGTTTGCTTGAATCAAAGAGAGTGGAGAAGTTTTCCAGAACTTCTCCCCAGTCTGTCGGATCGACAGACCGCGCCTCGGTTGTGTTCCAGATCTCTTCGCCGCAGAGCAGTTCCCGGCAAAAGGGAAGGAAAGTCTGGGCACACCAGGTCCGGCTGGCGCCGTTGCCCCAGAATCCCAGAAACAGAGCGCTCAAGGTCTTGAGGAAGGCGCTCTTCTCCGCCGGCGTATCGAGGTCGAGACCGTCGGCGAGGTCTTTCCAAAGCCGTTCCGCGTGCTTGCGATGGCTGCGGTGGCGGGTGTCCAACCGGGAAGATTCCAGGAAGGCGAAGAGCTTGAGGTTCAATCGCGCCTTCGGGAAGTAGGAGAGTCCGGCCGGTTTTGTACGCCAGTCACGGAGCGTCGCATCGTTCGGAAAGACCGTCGAAAATTGGTCATTGTATAACTGCTTTCCAGACGCGCAGACAAGAAGAAACTCGGCCAGCATATCCATCGTCTGCTGGTCTTCTGAGAACCGCCGTCCGAAAAGACGGATGGCGGGATTAGAATCCTCGCTGCTTTGCGGTTGGTAGATTTCAGAGGGGAAACTAATCATTGATCACCTCCAGTGCGTTCGCGCCGTCGCTCGGCTTGACGGAAACGGTGGAAAGGCTCCCGTCCGTCTGTCGTCGTAGCAGGACAAGGCCCTGCACGTCTCCCGAACGGATGGTCGCCAGGATTCGCGCCTTCAGGTCTTCGAGCCGGTCGCGGTAGGAGCGTTGCAGTCCGCGCCCCAGCTCTCCCTTGTTCCGCGCCGTCAGGTAGTCGAGGAACGGAAGCGGAAGATCCAGCCGGATGCCGTCCAGCCTTCCGATGCCGCAGAGCGCAGGCGTTCCGTCGACGAGCCGGATCTCGAAGTGGTCGTGGAAATCGAACTTCGAGAGGACCAGCTGGACGCTCTGGCGGATGTCGCCGCCGCGCCGGCCCAGGGTGATGTAGAGCGTTCCCGCCTTGCCCGTTCCCTCCGGCGGACGCATCCCGGAGAACTCTTCCTGCAGGACGCAGTAGATCGGAACGGCGAGGATCCTGGCCTTGAAGCTCGAAGGATCGTCCCGCCATCCCTGGACGTCGAGGATCCGGGGGGAGTCCAGGAACGCCGAAAGGAACGCGGGGAAGCCGTCGTCCCCCTCGGGGGCGGGCGAGCCGAGGAAGAAGGCGAGCCGCCTGTATTGCCGGCGCGCCAGGGCGGCGTCCCGGCCGGGGAGCGCCGCCTTCTTTCCGCCGCGGATCCGCCTTTCCAGGTCGGCGAGCGTCGCGTCCGTCTCCGCAAGCGGGGTGTGGCCTCCGAAGTTCCAGAACGCGCGCTCCTCGCGGGGCGAGTAGCGCGCGTCGAAGCGCTGCTCCCGCATCGCGGACACGGCGTGGAGCTGTCGCACCGCCTGCGGAATGTCCTTCTCGCCGTCGTCGCCCCAGAAAAGGTTCGTGAAGAGGTGTCTTTCGGGACGGATCTCCGCGCCGGAGGCGACACGCGCCGCCATCTCGCGGCAGGTCGCGCCGCCCGTGAGGAGGAAGGAGAAATGGGCGGCCATCTGCCGCATCGTGAGCCGCTCGCCGTAGGCGTAGGCGCGGAAGTAGAGCAGCCGGATGCGCCGGGATGCGAGGGCGAAGTGGCGTTCGAGGAGGTTGCGGTTCGCTAGCAGCGGGCAGCGGCCCGAGGCGGGGCATTCGCCGCATCGGTCCCATTGCGGCGAACGGACCATCCGTTCGAGCATCCGCAGCCCGATGTCGAGGTTGTCCTTCCGGGCGAGGTTGTGGACGGCGAAGGAGACGTGGCCGAACGGGAACGTGCGCCGGACGTCGGAATCCATCGCGCCGAGCAGACGGTCCTCGACGGTTGCGACGTTCTCCCCTGCCCGGCCGCAGTTGCTCTGGAAGAGGGAGAGGAGAGGCCCGGTGTTCGAGACGATCAGGAACCGCTCGCCCGACCCCGGCCGGAACAGGTCGTCGGCGAGCTTCCCGCGCTCGTCCTCCTTGCATTCGCTCAGATCCTTGACGACCGAAACGGTCCTTTCCCCGCAGGAGATGATCTCGCGCTTCTTCAGTCCGTCCTTGAGGGGATCGTCCGGGGGAAGCTTGCGCAGGGCCCGGATCACCTCCAGCGCGAGGGTCGACTTGCCGTCGCCCGCGTGTCCCGTGAGGATGACGTTTCCTCCGTTTTCGCCGGTCAGTTCGGCGAGAATCTCTTGGGCGAGAGGATGGGGGACGCGAAGCTCCTTGAAAAGCGGGTTCTTGGCCTGCGATTCGGCAAGAGACCCCTTGTTGTTCGCGTCGGTTCCTTGAAGGGTGTTGAGGTAGGCGACAAATGGGTTTTCCATTTGCGATCCTCCGTTTGTTTGATGAGACGAAAGACGTTGTTCGGCGATCCGTTGGAAGGCAAGATTGAGTTCGCGGTCGTTGCGCATATCATACAGCACCCCTTCAAGAAGGGCACCCTTGACGAGCCTGTTCAGGTCGCCGGGCCCACCAATGGTCGTAGCTGCTTCAAGCGCTTGCTCCTGCCCTTCGTTGGGAATTAAACTCCACACGCCGGATGTGCGTAGATGGAAAAAGGGATTGTAGGGGCGGTTTCTATCACCATCTGCCCTAAACCGATCAAATAGGGTTTTGAACTCGTTGACAAGTTCCGGGCAGTAATAAACTATGGGGTCTTCAAGTTCTCCCCTGTAGCGAAGGCGAGCCCAGGCGAGAAGCAACAGCAACTTATGCGGCTTGTGCTGCGTTCCGGAAGGAAGCAACGAGTCTACAAGCTCTTCGATTTTCGCTTGGTTCTCGGGGGTCATTTTAAGGCGTCCTTTGCGGCACGGAGAGCATTAAGAAACGATTGGAGTTCCGTCTCCAAGGTTGACACCGAAGTTGAAACACGAATGCAGTTACGAGCCTTGTCCCTGGAAAGTCCCATCGCTTGAAGCACGTAAGAAGGATCGATGGCTCCCGTGTTACAAGCCGAACCATTGCTCACACAGAAAAGGGGCAGACTGTCCATTAGAATATCCGATGGCACTCCCGGGATGAAAAGATTCGTCGTGTTCGGCAACCGCTCCGCGCCCGCGCCGTTCACTCGGCTGCCCGGAATGGCAACGAGCGCGGCGGTTTCGAAAGCGTCGCGCATCGCCTTCATCCGGGCAAGGGCGGATGCGTCGGGCAGAAGCTCCATCGCCCTGCCGAGACCGACGATGCCGGGCACGTTGTGCGTCCCGGGACGGACGCCGCACTCCTGTCCGCCGCCCGCGAGCGGCATCGGGAACGGGAAGCGGTTCGCGCCGGCGCGCAGGAAGAGGAACCCGGCGCCCTTCGGGCCGTGGATCTTGTGGGCGCTGAACGCGGCGGAGTCCACGCCGAGGTCCGCAAGGGAGAACGGCATCTTGCCGAGCGCCTGCACGGCGTCGCAGTGGAAGAAGGCGCCGGCCTCGTGCGCCAGTTCCGCCAGTTCGCGGACGGGCTGGACGACGCCGGTCTCGTTGTTCGCGAGCTGCACGGAGACGAGGCCCGTTCCGGGCCGGATCGCCTCGCGCGCGGCGGCAAGGTCCACCACGCCGTCCTGCGTCACGGGAAGCAGCGCGACCTCGAACCCGAAGGACTCGAGCCGCCTGGCGGCGTTGAGGACGGACTTGTGCTCGATGGCGGACACCGCCACGCGCCGCGCCGCGGACTTCGAATCGGCGAACGCCTGGAAGATCCAGTTGTTCCCCTCCGTCGCGCCCGAGGTGAAGAAAACCTGACCGGGGTCGGCGCCGAGGGCGCCCGAGACGGCCGCGCGGGCGGACTCCACCGCACGGCGGGCGAGCCGGCCCGCGAAGTGTGCGCTCTCGGCGTTGCCGAACGCGGCGCCCCAATACGGCTCCATCGCCGCGACGACCTCCGGGGCGCAGGCGGTGGTCGCGTTGTTGTCGAGGTAGACGAGGCCCTCGGGAATCCTCACAGATGGCACATCAGACACGCCTGGTCTCCCATATCGTCGCCCGCGAAAACATCCTTCAGGGAAAGGTTCGCCGCGCTCTTCGGCTTCGCCGCCTGCTTCCTGGCGAACTGCTCCTTGATTTCCGCGACGCGCTCGGGGCGCTGGAGTTCTTCCAGACTTTCCCCCTGGCACCAGGTGAAGCGTTCCCCCGTGAGCGGATCGGCTTTCTCGTATTCCATCGCTTTCTTGAACAGGTCGGGATGTCGTTCAAGCAGGCCGACCCATTCAATTCGTTGCTGGAAGAAACAGAAGTAGCAACCGGAGCGCGAACGCCAGTCGTAGTAAGTGGGAACGCCAAGACCAGAATCTTCAAGAATTTTGAACACATCCGCTTTGCGGATGTTGTGCTCGATGAAGGGAAAAACCGCCTTGATGTTCGGCTTTGTCGAGATGTATCCCGTTCGATAGGGTTCGTCCGCACGGATTCCAACATAACTGATGACATTGTCGTTCCCGATGTACTCCTCGTAGGGAATCAGTTTCAGATACTGCGTGCACCACCGCGACTGCTGGGAAGGAAGAAACCCTCTCTTGAGTTTAAGAATCTCGTCGAAACCATAGCCCGCCTTGTATTTAAGCGTCTTGATTGGTTTCCCGAGATACTGGCTCAGCCGTTGCATGTACTCGTAGGTTTCGTCCAGTTCCTTTTCCGTGTCGCAGAACACATATTCCATCTCGGGAACCTTGTCCTTCATAAACACGGCAAGGGCGGAGGAGTCCTTGCCCCCGGAAAGGGCGAGGATGTGGCGGACGGGCTTGTCGGAAAGCGGCGCGTTCACGTGCGTGTCTCCTTTGGTTGCATAACCTTCCACGTGCCATGCGCGCGGCCGCCTTCGCGGACGAGCAGACCGGCGGCCTTGAGATTGCGGATGTGTTCGGCGACAACCGACCTCGCTTTCCCCAGTCGTTCGGCCAGCATGGTCATCGTTCCGCTTGGATTGTTTTCCAGAAATGCGAGAATGGCCTTGTCCAATTCGCTCTTTAGTCCGGCTGTTAGTCCGGTTGTTGGTCCGGATGTTAGTCCGGGGTATTGTGAAGACCGCCCGGGCACGTGATTGTCGTCGAGGGGGATCGTCACCTTGAACTGGTCCTCCTCGTCGAGGACGGGATCGGCGCCGGAATAGAGCCGGACGTAGCGGAAGAGGTTGCGGGTTCCGGAACCGAGCTCGTCGGCGTTGCCGATCTGCTTGAAGAACGACGCGAGAATCGGATTCTTCGGGACGGGCTGGACGTTCTCCGGCGTGATGAGGCCGTGAAAGGCGGCGCGGTTGGCGTTGTCCGCCCAGAGCCGATCCTTCTCGATCACGAGCCGGGCCGGCTTGGAACTGGAATACTCGCGGTGCACGAGACTGTTGGAGACGACTTCGCGGAGAATCTTGCCGCGGAGACTGACGCGGTTCGGACCGTCGAGCCAGAACTTGTCGGGCAGGTGCTTCTCGCCGAAGGCCATCAGACGGGAGAACGCCTCGACGAGATTGGTGCAGACGGTGTCGCGGTCGTCGTAGCGGTCGACGTCGACGCGGCGGAGGAGGGCGTCCGTGCGGTAGGCGGGAAAGACGTCGAGGATGGTGTCGTCCTTGCCGAAGAGCAGGACTCCCGCCGCGTTGAAGCCCTCCTTGCCCGTGGCGGCGTCGCGCCCGAATAGGCGGGCGCTCTTGAAGAACGCATCGGCGCCGAGCTTCCGCCAGGGATGGTCGGGACGGAAGGTCGCGGCCATTTCCTTCGCGACGGGCACGAGGTCGAGCCGCAGATCGGATTTGCGGATGCCGGGATAGACGCGGCGCTCCGTGTAGATCTCCTGCTTGCGGATGTAGAGCTGGGCGATCGCCTCGGTTTCGCGGACGCGGACGTCCGCCTCGTGGAAGCGGTCGAAGACGACGCCCTTGAAGCGGTGGACGTCCGCGCTCGGGGGAACGCGGACGTGGACGACGTTCCGGCCGCCGACCTTGAACGACTCGGGCTGGAGGTAGAACGGCGGGTCCATCAGCCCGGGATCGCCGGCGACCTTCACGACGTGCCGCATCGTCGGTTCGACCGCGCCGGCCGGCACGCCGACGACCGTCCCGTCGTCTTCGACGCCGAGAAAGAGGTCGCCGCCGAAGCGGTTCAGGAACGCGCAAATCGACTCGAACGTGTCCGACTGCGCGCCGTTGCCGCCGCGCTTGAACTCGATGCCGACGTTTTCGCCCAACTGGCGGAAGTGTTCGAAATCCCGTGCCGTCATCGCAGCGTCCTTTCCGGTTCACTCCCGTTCCATCCGTCGCCCGATCCGTGACGCGGCGCGTCACGAATCGGGGCGAAGGGTTCGCTGTTCTTCCGGGGCGTTTCGTTCATGGATGGCATTCTATCCTTTCCCGTCGAGTTCGGCGAGCGCACGCAGGAGCGCGGCGCGGAAGGCGGCGGAGCCGGTCTTCTTCGCCTTCGCGGACGAACGGATGGCGGCCAGAAGCGAATCCGCGGCCTTCTGTTCTCCGGCCGACAGCAGGACGGTTCCGTCGAAGGGCTTCCAGGCGGCGCGGAAGCGTTCGGCGAGACCGGCGACGCTCCGCCCGAATTCCTCGATCTGCAGCGGACCCCACTTGTCCATCGGCGACTGCTGGAGGTAGGCCATGACCTGCGAGGCCTTGGTCCGGTCTCCGTCGGTATTCTTGACATTCTGGAGGAAGGGCACGAGGTCGGAGGCGCCGACGCGGGCGAGAAGGAAGCAGCAGCGGTCGTAGAGCAGGCGCCAGCCCTCCTCCGAATCGTCGAAGCCGAACGCTTCGAGAAGTTTCTTCCGGCTGTCGGCGATGAGCGTCGGGAGCGCGCTGCCGAGTTCGCGGAGGCAGCCGTTGAGGTCCTCGAAGTAACGGTCGAGCTGGCGTTTGTCGAGACGGGTCGCATCGATGTCGCCGATTCCGAAGACGTCCGGCAGGGAGCGGAAGAGGAGGACTTCGGGCGAGCGGGCTTCTTCGAACGCCTTCCGGAACGCCTTGGCGCGGTCGGAAACGGAATCCGTTTCCCTGGCGTATTTCGAAAGGGAGTTGCGAAGGCCGTAGAGTTTGCGGACGACGGGCATCACGGTTTCACTCGGGGCTCCGAGACCGGCGGCGAGCCGCTTCACGATGGCGGCACGGGTTCCGGAAACCTTCATTCCTGAAAGGGCGAAGAGCTCGGGGCGACGGACCAGCAATTCGAAAAGGGCATCGGTCGGCTCCGGCTGGAAGGTCCCCTCGGAATACAGGAAGACCTCGTCCCGGTTGACGAGGTAGAACGCGATGACGACAACCGGCAGGAGTCCGTCGAGCATTCCGTAGGGCGGTCGGCGGAGCTCGTCGTAGATTTCCTTGACCGTGACGGGCCTTTCGCGCGAAGCGAAGACGATGCTTTCGAGTTTTTTCCACACGGGAAGGAGATTCGTCGGGGCGTTGGCGGCGGGAGCGACGAGCCGCCAAATGCCGTCGGCGCCTTCGATGTGCATTCCTGAAGCGAGGATGACGGCCTCGTAGATGCTCCGTTCGGGCGGGTATCCCTCGATGCCGAGGCGCTTGAGCTTGCGCGTTTCCGGATCGTTGAGGCGCTTCACGAGGGCGTTGCGCGCCGACGCGGCCTGTGAGGACGGTACGCGGCGGTTCACAAGCTCATTCCGGACGCGCGGCGATTCCGAGTAGAGCAGGTCACACCGTTCGGAAAGCAGCCGCGTCAGGTCCTTCCCGGAGCGAACGCCCGTCTGCCGTTCGCCGCCGCAGGCGAACACGCACTCGACGCCGTGCGGCGAGGGTTTCGGATCGAGGAGGCCGAATTGGCGGAGCATCACGCTTTGCGTCGCCTCCGCCAGGCGGACCGAGATCTCGCGGCTCGCGATCCTGTCGTCGCGCAGCGCCTTTTCGGTGTCCTCGATCCAATGCAGGCGGCGGACTTCCTTGAGCGCTTCGCGCAGATCCCCGCACTCGCGGGGCACGGCGAAAAGCAGGGACGGATCGCCGGCGGAAAGCCGCTTCGCCTCTTCCAGGAACGTGTCGACTTCGCTGCGCCGCTCCGGCAGGCAGACGACCAGCAGCCCGGACGCGGTTCCGCGATCCTGGCGGGAGACCTGTTCCAAGTCCGCCGGCCTGTCGGCGTAGCAGGTCTTGAAGAATCGAAGCGAACCCGTCTCGAAACTGTGCCGTTTGGCGACGATCGGTTCGGGGGGAAGGAACTTCCCGAGCGTTTCGGCAAGCGAAAACCCCGTTTTCCCAAGTTCGGCGTCCGCGCGTTTTTCGCAATCTTCCAGATCGACGTCGCTTCCGTTCCAGAGAGCGAACGTCTCGTTGAATTTCCGGTAGACCACGATGGACCGGCGCTTCAGTTTTTCGAGGCTCTCGTCGATTCGGGCGGGATGGAGCGCGAGGGAAACAAGCGGTTTCGTCGCGCGAAGCGGGCATTGCGTGCCGAGCGAGGAGAGCAGCGCGATGGTTTTCAGCGTGTCGCGGTCCTCGTCGGAGAGGTCGTCCTTGGAGGAAAGGACCTCGTTCGCCTCGAGAAACGCCTGCCCGAACGGATTGCGGCTGAGCTGCGCCTCGAAGTTGGTGAAGAGGTAGTCGTAGAGGTCGCGAAGGCAGACCCGTTCGACGGGATCGTCGCCCGAACACAGGGCAAGAAGGCTTTTCGGCTCGTTGCCGGCGAGATAGGAAAACACAGATCGCTCGTTCTGCCCGAGGCGCCGAAACAGAACCGGCAGGGCGGCGAGGGCAAGGGGGTGCAACGGGTGCGAGGCCCGCGCGTATTCCGCGAACTCCTCGTCGGAAAGGCCGACTTGCCGCGGAACGCCGAGACGAACCGCTTCCGTGAGGATTTTAGCGTCGGCGGCGGAAAGGGGGTCTCGAGAACGGATGGCGGAGGCGACGAGCTGGATCTGTGAAGCCGTCGTCTCCGAGAAGACGATCGGATCAAACCGCCCCTCGATTTTGCTGAACTCCCGACGAAGGGAAGGATCGGACGCCGCATAGTCGCCGACGCCTTGATGGAGAACGCCCATCAGGGCCAGCCCCGTTTCCCCGCCGCGCGATGCCGCTTCCGCGAGATCCTGGAGGACGGAAACGTCCGTTTCGCCCGGGCGAAGCCGGGCATTTTCGAACACGCGGCCGAATTCGTCAACGAGAAAGAGGACGCCGGCGTGACCCGCCTTGCGGAAATCCTTCGCGATTTCTTCGACAAGGCGCAGGACGTCGCGGGCGTCGCGGGCCGCGCGCAACTGGGAGGAAAGCGCGAAGACGCTCCGGGGCGTCTTGCCGGAATGGGAATCGACGGCGTCGGCCAGCAATTCCGGAACGGACTGTCTCGACGCCGCCGTGGCCACGAGGCAGGCGTATCCTTCGGGAAACCGTTTCGGCCAGACGGTGGTGCGGAATTCGTCCGCCAGCGGCGGATCCGCCTTGCGAAGAAGGTTCCACGCCGATCCGTTCCGGTTCCGGAGCAGATGGAACAGGAACAGCGCGAACGAAGACTTGCCGGAACCGTAGGGGCCGGTCAGCGTGAAGGCCCGGTCGTTCCTAGATCCGGAAAGGCCTTGTCCGAGACGGGCGAGGGCCTGTCGGACGGACGCGGTGACGACATACCCTTCCAGTCCGGAATCGGACTGCCGGTCCCGCACGAGATTCGCCGAACGGAGAAAGCGGCGGGTGATGGACAGCGCTCTTTTCATCGCCGGGCTCCTTCCGCATAATGGCTTCGGAGAAAACCGTCGGCGTCTCTCCGCAGTTTCAACCGGTCTCCTTTGTATTGCACCGTGTTCAGTCCTGCGGTGTCCGAATAGGAGAGCTTGGCTCCTCGCCGGTCTCCGAGTTCGAGAACGGCGTCGACGAGAGCTCCCTGGTCCAGTTTGAAAACCTGGCCCGGAGACTTCGGGTCGAACAGGAGGCGGGAGAGGGAAACGCTCAATTCCCCTCCGATCGACTCCATGTACCGGAGAATGGCGTAGCCGACCAGTTCGTTTGGAAGGTTGCTCTTCTTGCCGATGTTGAACCGGTAAAGTCCCGGATCGCTCGTCGGTTGCAAGAGCCGCAACGCAAGGAAGGGTGAATCGAAAGACTCTTCCCCGCCTTTGCCCTTCGCACCGGAGTAGGTTCGGACGAAACAGTCCACGTCCCGCTCCAACGTCGTTTCCGAAACCGAGGTCCCGAGATCCGCAAGTCTTCTTGCGATGAAGGCTTCAGCATCCTCCTTGCGAAACTCCGGCTTGTTGTAGAAGTTGAGCATCATGCTCCATGTGGAAAGAGGCGCGTCGACCGCCATCTGGTAGTGCAGAAGCCAGAGCGAGGCATCGTCTTCGAGGAACGGGTCGACGCCGGGAGCGTCTCCATCCCCGAATAGGAATCGTCCGAGTTGGGCGAGCCGCATCGTGCCGGGCTGGTCCGCGTCTTCGATCAAACCGGTCTGGAGGCACCAGTACTTGATGCTTTCGACCATGTTCTTTCCGACGCCCAGCCGGACCACGGCATCGTCGGCGAGAAAACCGCCTGGATCGGCCTGAACGAGCCGGACTCCTTTTTCGAGCCACCCGTTGCGGGCGACGAAGGTTTGATGCCCGGAGAACCGCAACCTGTCCGGTTTCTTGGGTGGTTTGTCGCGAAGGACGGAAGTCCGGTTTTTCGAGGATGGACTATTCTTTTCAGCCATGGTGGGAATCAGGGGCGACACGTTCCCCCGGGGATAGACCCGGTGTGTCGCGAACGAGCCGTAGTATACCCGAAAGCCGCTCTTGTTTCCAACCAAAATTCTCGCAACTGCCGCCATCTTCAGTTCTCTGTGATGTCGCTGCGGAAGACCGCCGAATGCGTTGATCGGAAGAGATTCCAGAAAGGGCGTCGGAATGCTTGGTTATCCTTCCGTTCTAGACGGTCGTGGGCTCTCCATAAGATTGACGAGAGTTTCATATGATTTCAACGGATTTCCATTCGAGAACGCAGTTCTCATTTCGCCATCGATGCCAGAAGACCAATCCGAAAGACTTTTGAGATTTTGCATTCCCCATCCACGCATCACTTTCGGAACAAACTCGGGAATGCTCGGAAGAGTGTTTATCGGCGCGCCCGGAGAAGATTGAAGAGAGTTTGCCCATTTGATGAGTTGCGTTGCGGGAGAATCCATCGGTCGACGATGCTCGGCCTCCTTGTTCCAAGGGTGGAAGGCATACAAGATTGAAACGGCCAATTGGCTTGGAAGATGTGCCGTGCTTGCCTCTAGGTTTGCTGGCAGCAAATAGTTGATGACTTCAGCAGGCTGACAGATAAGATTCACAAAGCGAGTCTCCAATGCTCGATTGCGCAACCGCAACAGTAACATCGCAGCAAGGAGTTGCGGCTGGATTCGCCGACCGCTGGTTGTTTCGTCACGGAGAACAAGTAGATACGATCGGAAGACATATTCGATTTCACGGAAGGTCAACCGATGAAAAGTGGCAAGGAATGTGAACGATTCCTTGAAAGATGCGTTCTTCTTAAAGAAACAATCACGTTCGTCATTACATCTTGCATCATGATCCATCAAACTTCCTGAAATGTCATAACGATCCCAAAGCATATCACAAAACGCATGTTGATCAATGCTTGTGAGAGGGAAAACAAAATCGAAAAACCGGTACAAGTAGTTGTCAACCTCGATATCTCCGTAGACCGCTTTCAAGGATTTACTGAGATTCTGTTTGTCAACACAAAACACGAATACGAGATGCGGAACCGACAAGAAGTGTTTGATCCGCTCCAACACCTGCACCGCGAAGATCGGTCTGCATCGGTCGAGTTCGTCCACAACGAAAACGACAGGTTTTGCAAGCCCCGCCGAGGACTGCTTGGCCGCCCGTTCTACCGTACGAGAAAGAGCAGCGCGAAAGAGTGTCTTTGCACGACCTTCCTCTTCGAATCGGTTGAGTATTGAACCGGCATCGGAAGTGTCGTCGCCAACGATCATTTCCAAAGAGGCCTTGTCCAACCCACTCCAGGATTCCCATTTTCGCTCCGCAAAATGGACGGCAGCTCCCCTTGCAACTCGACAAACAAATGATAGAATCGTCTTGATGTCCTTCTTGATTTCTCCCTCCAATTCTGTCTTGCTTTTCGACAATCCGAGATCGCGCCAGAGTTGACCGACAAGTGCCAGCATAGGATCATCAAAGGAATCGTCTTCCCATGCATTAAAATGGATGACCTTGAAATCGGAACTTTTCAAACTCTTTTCCCACCGTTCGACGAAGAAAGTCTTTCCGGAGCCCCAAGCACCGTCAATACAGATGCTAATGGGCTGATTTTGGGCTGCAATCAGATTCGTGAGGCGTTGAGCAAGAACGCGACGCGTTTTCAATGCATCATCTTTCCAAGGATTGGTTGCATCGATTTCGTTCGGCGGAAGCTTCAGGCAGATGTTGCTCATTGGTGATCTCTATTTCGTTTTGATTTGTTTGAATGATTCGCGTTGTGTTCGGGTACGATGTGTATTCGTTGCGAGTTCCTCATTCCCTCCACTCCTGCGGGATTTCGGGGAGGACGAAAGTGGCGGGGAGGACGCGGGGGGCGGGCGGGGCGCGGGGGACGGGGAGGGAGAAGGGCGCGGGGTTGGTGGCGACGGCGGTCGCGAGGGGGCGCTCCGCTTCGGTCTGCTTGGCCCGTTCGGACGCCAGCTCCTTTCTCGTCCGTTCGAGATCGGCGAGGACGGCCCGGAAGGAGGGTTCTAGGCGACGGAGTTCCTCGAAGGTGCCGATCTGTCGACGGAGCGCGTCCTGGAAGTTCCGCAGTTCAATGCCAGCGTCGCGTCTGTTACCCGAGTCGAGCTCCTCCCGGAGACGATCGAAGGTCCGCAGGGGCCAGGCGAGCTCCGCCTGGACGACGGGATTCGTCGCGACATAGGACTTGATTGGTCCTTCGAGGACGAAGGCTTCGGCGACGGCGTTCGTCCAGTCCTCGTCAAAGCGGTCTCGGACGGCCTGCAGCCGGTCGACGAAGGACTGCAGCGGTCCGACCGTCGCCGCCCGCTGCTCCAGCTCGCGGAGTTTCCCGGTCGCTGTGCCGATGCCGCCGCCGATCCGCTCCTCCGCTTCTCGGAACATTCCGCGGGCAAGCAGGTTCGTGCCTTCCCGGCTGATCCGTTGCGCCCGGCGCAGCTCCGTTTCCGGCGTGATTTCCTCGTGCCATTCCCACTCTCTCGCGCCGACAGACGAAACCGCCAGCGCCGCGAGGAGGGCGATCAGAACCTGATTGTTCGCTTTCATTTGAGGAACGGTGTTGGGTCTGCGTGTTCGAAGAAACCGACCGGGGCGAGCGATTCGTGCCACGACTTCACTCGTCCGCTCGGAGAAGGAGCGTTCGTCCAATGATACCAGACGCCCCAGACGTCGCCACGGGGAATGTCGACGGCGTCGTGCTTCCCCCGTCCGAACATGAGAAGGCGTTCGACGAGGTTCGACTGGGTCTGGTCCGGCGGATAGAATCCGTCGGTTTCGGAATCCGATCCCCAGTCCATGGGAATACGGTCGTGTCGAATCGGCATGGTTGGCGAGAGCGCCAGCGGAGAATCGTCGTCCCATGCGTAGACGTCGGAAAGACCGAAGCAATGGCAGGCTTCGTGGGCAACCGTCTTCCCCGTTCCGTCCCGTTCCACGAGAACGTCGCTCCCGCTCCGCAGTCCCCGGTATCCTCGGATGTCGTTCACGAAGTAGTAGACGAGACCGCCCGTTCCGTTCGTGACGGAAACGATTTGGTTGGCGATCGGAAATACAGTTGGAGGATTGGTCAGGTTGAACCAATCGGGGCGGTTCGTGGAATTGACGGAATCGAGCGAAAGCCGGACGCCGACTTGCGAGAGGATGTCGTTGGCGTCGTCGAAGAGTCCGCGGACCTCCTGTTCCGTCCGGGCCCAGACTCCGTTGTCCCCGATGATCCAGGCGTCGGCCTTGACGGTCGAGAGCGGAACCACGCGGGCGTTGGCGACGGGATGTTCGCCCGCGTAGCCGTCGATCGCGACGCGGAGAGCGACGTCGCCTGGCGCCTCCCCGCGCACGGCGACGGTGCGACCGGAAGAACCGGAGGGGAACGAGACGCGGGACGCCGGCTCGGCGGTCCAGCGGATGGCGGCGTCCGGGAAGGCGGCCGGGGCGATGTCGACGCGGAACGTCGCGGTTCCGCCCAGAACGATTCCCGCCGGGTTCAGCAATCCTTCCGTGCGGGCCGGCGCGGCCGCGCTGGCGAGAAGGGCGAGGACGGCCGCGCCTGCGCGGAACAGGCGGGCGGAGGAGAGGGGGCGGTTCGGGCGGAATGCGGACACGGAGAAGGGTTGGAAGAGGGAGGAGCCGACAAATGGAAGGTAGCAGAACGGAAGGGGGAAGGCAAGGGGTCGGGAGACGATTTGACGGTGCTTTTACAATTCGGAAGAAAAGATGCGGATTTACGGGCGATTTCGGCGATTTTTCCGGGAATCGTCACAAATTTGCAAGCAGGGCGGAAAAGGATTGTCTCCGCGTTCCGTTTCTGCGATACTGGAGCGCATGGAACCGAAGGAGGGAGCCCGCGTCTTCGCCGTCCCGGAGGGGCTGTCCCCGACGGAGGAACGGCTGCTGGCCGCGCTGCGGTCGCGGCCGGGGGAGGTTCTCTCGCGCGGAGAACTGCTCGAGATGATGCACGGGACGGGCGGCGGCAACGTGCAGGAGCACGCGGTCGACGCGATGGTCTCGCGGCTGCGCAAGGCGCTCGGTCCGGGCGGCGCGTGCATCGAGACGGTCCGCCGGAAGGGCTTCCGGTGGAATCCGGACCGCGTCGAGGTCGATCCAGCGACGGGGAACGTCTGGGTCGGCGGAAACACGGTCGAGCTGATCCCCTGCGAGGCGGCGCTGATGTCGAGGCTGGCGTCCCGCCCGGGACGGACGCTCTCCCGCGAGGAACTCGCGGGCGGCGGGGGAAGGAAGGGCGAGCCCCCGTCCCGCGCCGCGGACGAAATCGTCTCGTCCCTGCGGCGCAAGCTGGGCGCCGCGGGCCGCTGCATCGCGACGGACCGCGGCCGGGGATACCGGTTCGTGCCGGACGGACCGGAGCCGGGACGGAAGGCGGCGGCCGCCGGGCGGGCGGCCCTCGCGCTCTTCTTCGTCGCCGCCCTCGCGGCCGGGTGGCTCCTCCGCTCCGGGCGGGACGGGGAACCGGGGGCGAAGCCCGTCCCGGCCGCGAGCGAACTTCCCTTGCCGCCTCCGCCGGTCCAGGCGTTTCCGTGGGGCGTGGATCAGCGCGCGCTGCCCGGACATGGGCCTGAATGCGCGATCGACGGGGACACGAACACCTGGTACCAGAGCGCCGGCCCGGCGCGGAAGAAGGACGGGCTCGTCGTCGAATACCACCCGCCCATCCGCGGGACGCTCTCCGTCCGGTGCGGCGTTCCGGGCAGCACCAATGCCCTGCCCAGGATCCGCGTCGGCGTGGACTCCAACGACGACTCCCGCATCCGAAAGCTCGGGGAGATCGACCCGGCGACGGGCCTCTTCTCCGGCGACATCGGCGAGAAGCCGGCGCTCCGGGTCTTCCTGATCGTCGCCGCCGACGCGGACGAACCCTTCGCGGTCCGGTCCGTGATGGTCGAGCCGTAGGGGCAAGGCCCGGCGCGCGCACGCTCGCGGGAGCCCGGCGGCGCGGCGCGCGCTTTTTGCTTGCGCCGGGCGGAGCGGCTGTGGTATTCTCCGCCCCCGTGGGACGCCACGGGAACCGGTTGCGGAAGACCCGGCGGCCCCTCCCGCGGAGAGATGGCTGAGTGGCCGAAGGCAACGGTTTGCTAAACCGTCGTTCCGGGTTTCTGGAACCGGGGGTTCGAATCCCCCTCTCTCCGCCAGCTCCTTTTCGCGCCATGCACGCCGCTTCCCGACACGCCGCCGCCCTGCTGGCCGCCGCGCTCCTCGCGGCGGCGGGCGCCGCGCATCCGTGCGCCGCGGCGGCGACGGAGCTCCGCGTCGCGAACTGGAACGTCGAGAACCTCTTCGACGCGACGGTCAACCAGTCCAAGAGCTTCCTCACCGGCCAGCCGGCCGACGCGGAGTGGTGCGCGCAGTCGTGGCGGCGCTGGACCGAGGCGCGCTACCAGACCAAGCTCACGAACCTGGCGTGGGCGATCGACCGGATGAAGCCCGACATCCTCGTCGTCGAGGAGGTCGAGAACCGGGACGTCGTCCAGGCTCTCGCCGACCGCATCCAGGAGCGGCACGGCTGGACGTTCCCCTACATCGCGCACCGCGAGTCCCGCGACCCGCGCGGCATCGACGTGGCGATCCTCTCGAAGCATCCGATCCGCCGCGTCGACTACAAGGGGAAGATCGGCCGCCGCGGCCTCCTCGTCGCGGAGATCGAGGTGGACGGCACCACGGTCGTCGTCCTCGCCAACCACTGGAAGTCGCAGGTCGGCGACGCCGCGACGAACATCGCCGCGCGCACCGTCGAGGCGCAGGACGCGCGCGCGGAGATCGTCCGCCGCCTCGAGGCCGACCCGGACGCCGTCGTGGTCTGCTGCGGCGACTACAACGAGGACATGGACGGCCCCGCGATCACCGAGGGCCTCAAGCCGGCGAACGACCGCGTCGCGGCGCTCGCGTCCGCGAACGGCCCCGCGAGGGACGTCCGGCCCTTCAACCTCATCGGCGACATCCCGAAGAAGGAGCGCGGCTCGTTCTACTACGCGCGCCGCAAGATGTGGAACACGTTCGACGGCATCCACGTCGCCCCGCGCATGCTCCTGCCGCCCGGGCAGCCCGGCCCCGCCTGGCGCGCCGGGAAGCCGGAGGAGACGGTCACGTTCCGCCCGAAGGAGCTGCGCTGGGGCAAGGACGGCCGCCCGAACTCCTTCCGCCGCGTCCGCTCCTACGAGGAGGGGACCGACGGCGACAAGGTCGAGGACTCGAACTACTACGTCGAGGGCTACTCGGACCACTTCCCCGTCTACACGACGCTGCACCGCGCGCCGGCCGCCGGCGGCGGCGGAAAGGCCGCGAAGTGAACCCCGCCCCGCCCGCCTCGGAGAAGGAGGCGCGCCTCGCCGCGCGCATGCTCTCGCTCGGCATCCGCGAGGAGGACCTCGCCGAGACGTTCGTCCGCGGCGCCGGCCCCGGCGGGCAGAAGATCAACAAGACCTCGTCCTGCGTCTCGCTCGTCTACGCGCCGCTCGACATCCGGATCAAGTGCCAGGCCTCCCGGTCGCTCGCGCTGAACCGCTACCGCGCGCGCGAGGAGCTCTGCGAGCGCGTGGCGGCGATCCTGC
The DNA here is from genome assembly GCA_947169825.1 of uncultured Verrucomicrobiota bacterium. Classification (GTDB taxonomy): domain Bacteria; phylum Verrucomicrobiota; class Kiritimatiellia; order RFP12; family UBA3636; genus UBA3636. The sequence continues at coordinate 47,302 of CAMVRE010000004.1, forward strand.
TGGGCGAGAAGACGCGCGCGCAGCAGGAGGCGGAGAGGATCCGCCGCCAGAAGCGCCGCCGCTCCCGCCGCGCGAAGGCGAGGATGCTCGCCGACAAGCGGGCCAACGCCGAGAAGAAGGCGCTGCGCCGCGCGCCCGCGCCGGAGGACTAGGCGATGCGAGCCGACCCCGCCACGCACCGGAGCGCCCGCCTCGCGGGCTCGGCGCTCGTCGAGTGCCTCGTCGCGCTCGCCGTCGCGGCGGCGGTGTTCCTGCCGGCGCTCGCCGCGATCCGCGCCGCGATGCGCGCGGACGCCCGCGCGGCGGTC